>NZ_BAAAQX010000006.1:0-445863 GCF_039531895.1 Nonomuraea monospora | reverse complement strand
GAAGTGGTCGGCGGTGGTTTGGGGTTGGTGGAGGTAGCCCCAGGCGAGGGTGTGTCCGGTGAGGTGGAGTTGGCCGATGGCGCCGGGTGGGAGGGGTTGTCCGTGGGGGTCGAGGGTGTGGGTGACGGTGTGGGGGAGCGGCTTGCCGATCGGCACCCGCGAACCCGCCGGAACCTCGCGGACGTGATGGAACGTGCTGTCGACGGTCGCCTCGGTGACCCCGTAGACGTTGTGCAGGCGGGTGTGCGGCAGCAGTGCCAGCAGCTCCGCCGCCTCGCTGGTCGTCCAGCTCTCCGCGCCGAGTGTCAGGCACGCGATGCGCAGGGAGCCCGCCTCGGCCTCGAACCGCTCCGCCGTTCTCAGCAGCCGCATCATGCTCGGCGTGATGTCCACGACGCACGGGCCCGCCCGCAGCAGGAAGTCCAGCAGCGCGTCCGGGTTCGCGGCCTGCTCGGCGGCGCACACGTGCAGCGTCCCCGCCAGGCAGAGCGATCGGACGATCTCCCCCATCGAGTTGTCGAACGAGATGCTCGCCAGTTGCGTGTGCGCCGTCCCCGGAGGCACCGGGTAGAGCTGCCGCCAGGCGTCCACCGCTGCGGTGAGGTTGCTGTGCGGGATGGCGACGGCCTTGGGCTGGCCGGTGGATCCGGAGGTGAACAGCACGTAGGCCAGGTCGTCCGGGTGCGGCCCGGCCAGAGAAGTGGCGGCACTGGACGCTGGAGGTTCGGTGATGAAGAGGGTGGGTTTGGCGATGGTGAGCAGAGTCTTTTGGCGGGCCGGGGGCAGGGCGGGGTCGATGGGCAGGTAGGCGGCGCCGGTCTTCCAGATGGCCAGCAGTGTGGTGATGAGGTGGTGGCCTCGTGGGAGCCGGACGGCCACGATGTGCCCCGGTCCGGCACCCTGTTTCCGCAGTGTATGGGCGATGCCGGTGGAGCGGTGGTCGAGTTCTTCGTAGGTGAGGCGGTGGGTGCCGTCGATGATCGCTGTCAGGTGCGGGGGTACCTGCTGGATCAGTTCCAGCACGGTGGTGCGCGGTGCGGGCGGCAAGGTGGCCTCGGGCGCGGGCGCGCACAGCGGCAGGCGGGAGACGCGGGTGTCCGGGGCGGCGACGGCGGCCGAGAGCAGGGTGAGCAGCGCGTCGGTGAAGGATTCGGCCCACTCGCGCGAGAACAGATCCTCCGCGAACACCACCTGAAGATGCAGGTCGTCCCCCGCTTGGACGAGGCTCACCATGTAGTCGGTGAGGCTCAGCGAGCGGTCGAACAACAACGGCGTTCCGCCCATCAGCTCCGGCACGCGATCGACGGTGAAGATCACGTCGAACAGCGGGTTGCGGTGGGGATGGCGCGGCGGGTTCACGGCCGCGACGACCTGCTCGTAGGGGGTGTCCTGATGGTCCAGCGAGGCCAGGAGATCGTCGCGGATCTGGTGCAGCAGGCCGGCGAAAGTCGGGTCGGCGGAGACGTCGGCGCGCAGCACGATCGTGTTGGCGAGAAAACCGACCGTCGCGTCGCTGCCGGGATGGGCGCGGTTGGCGACCGGCGTGCCGATGGTGGTGTCCGTGGTGTTGGCGAACCGGGCCAGCACCACGTGCAGCGCCGCCGCACCCACCATGAAGACGCTGGCGTGATGCGCGCGGGCCACGTCCCGCAGCGCCGCCCGGACGGCGGGGGACAGCAGCCGCCGCGTCTTGGCGCTCCTGCCGGTGGGCGCGGGCGGCCTCGTGTACGGCGTGGGCAGCGCGAGCGGCGCCACGCCGGCGAGCCGCTCCGTCCAGTACGCGAGACCGTCGCCGTGGTCGAGCCCGCGCTGCCAGGCCGCGAACTCGCCGGGCTGCATTCCCACGGGCGGCAGGCCGGACGCGCGGCCCTCGTAGGCCTCGCGCAGCTCACGGCACAGCACCTCGATCGACCAGCCGTCGCACACCAGGTGGTGCACCACCAGGACGAGGACGCTGGCCCCGCCGTCCAGCAGGATCAGCGTGCACCGGAACAGCGGCGCCCTGGACAGGTCGAAGGGCCGCTCGGCGCGCTCCTGCCGGACGGCGTCCGCCAGGGCCGGATCGCGGTCGCGCAGATCGACGGTCTCGATCTCCACCGGCGCCACCGGCTCCACCACCTGCACCGGACCCGCCGCGTCCCACTCGAAACGGGTGCGCAACGCCTCGTGCCGCCCGGCCAGGCACTCCAGCGCGCCGCGCAACGCCCGTACGTCCAAGTGCGCGGTGAAACGCCAGGCGTAGTAGCCGTTGAACCGCTCGTACGCGCGGGGCAGCAGCCCGTGCGAGATCAGCGTGCGCTCCTGCGCGTGCGTCACCGGGCGGCGGACGGCGTGCGCGGCCATCGGCTCAGCCATAGACGACCCGATTCTCGGCGCCCCTTCGCTGCGCGCGGGACGACCTCAGGTTCCGGGTGATGCAGACCCGCTTGAGCCACCGGTCCGTCCCGTCGAAGCGGGCGCGGAACGGCACCCGCCCGTGCACCGACCGGTAGTTGTCGAGGATGAGGCAGTCGCCCGGCTGCAGGATCACCTCGCGGACGGCGGCCTCGATGGCCGCGCGCAGGCGGTCCAGCGCGGCGGCGTGGCGGGGGTCGGCGGGCGGCTCCATGAAGTACGGGTCGAGCCGGGCATACGGGTCGTCCGGGTCGCCGAACAGCACGGCGAGCGGCGGCGGCTCCTCGTGCATCCCGGCCATCGCCTCGAACGCCAGGCCGGTCCGGTCGTCCGGCGGGGCCGAGGCGTTGTGCTGCGGCAGGTGCGAGTTGTCCGGCCGGATCGTGAACGCCTCCTCGAACAGCAGCCGCTTGTCCGCCGCCGGCACCCGCACCTCGGAGACGTTCACGTACGTCGTCGCCACCTTGTCCGGGTTGCGCAGGCACAGCAGCGAGACGTAGTCGGCGCGGTGGGCGTGGAAGGCGTCCTCGGTGTGCCACCACAGCAGCTCGCGGCTGCCCGAGCCGAGCTGCTCGTCCGCGTGCTCGGCGATCGGCAGCACGTTGTGCAGCAGCCGCCCGTCCTGCTGGGTGGCCCAGCCGAACACCTCGCCCATCAGGGACGAGACGACCAGCAGGTAGGCGTCCTCCCGCGAGACGGCGGCGGGCGCGAGATCCCGCCAGTGGCGCGGCGTCGGCCCGAGCGCCACGTCGTCGATGCGGAAGCCACGCACCATGAGCGCGCCCGACGGCTCGCGCAGCCGGAAGTCCGTCAGCGCCCGCCGCAGGCCCGGCGGCAGCTCGTGCGCCGCCAGCGCCGCCGACAGCAGCGACTCGGTGGTGAGGCGGGGCTCGTCCTGTGCCGTCAGCGAGGCGACGACGGCCTCGACGCGGGCGATGTCCTCCGGCGTCAACTCGTATGTGATCACGGCGTGGCCCTCGATGAGTTGGGTTGGGTTCGGCGCGTGCCCGGCGCGGCACGGCGGGGTGGGTTCGGCGCGTGCCCGGCGCGGCACGGCGGGGGAGGCGGTCACCCGGCCTGGTGGCCGGGCAGCCGAGGCCGGACGTCAGCGGCCCGCGCTCGCGGCGGCCCTGTCCACCAGCTCCAGCCCGTGACCGAGCTCGTCACCCGGCACGGCGTACCCGAGCCGCGCCCACGCCGGAGCGCCGAACGCGCGGCCGGGCACCAGGAGCACCCCCGCCCGCGCGAGCCGCACGCACAGCTCCGTCGCATCGGGTGTCCCCCGGAACCTGACCAGCGAGGTGACCCCGCCCATCGGCGGGGTGAACGACTCGACCGCATCGCTGGACCGGGCCCAGTGCAGAAAAACATCCCGGCCTTTCCCGACCAATTCCGCGAAATGACCGGATAATTTCTTCCGGTGCCTTACGGCGTGCGCCGCCAGGAATTCGGTGAGCGTGGAACAGAAAAGCGTCGTGGTGTCACGCAACCCGACCGTGCGGTCAAGAACCGCCGGCGGCCCCACACACCAGCCTATTCGCAGGCCGGGCAGGCCGTAGCATTTCGACAGCGTGCCGACGGAGAACGCCCGCTCATACAATTGCGCGACGTCCGTGAGCGGCTCGCCGTCGTGCACCAGCTCGGCGAAAGCGTTGTCCCACACCAGATACGCGCCCCGGGCCGCCGCTATTTCGACGATCCGCGCCTGCCCGGCGGGGGAGACGGTGACGCCGCTCGGATTGTGCGGCAGATTGACGAGCACGGCGCGCGTACCGGGGAGCACGAGCCGTTCCAGCTCGTCCAGATCGAGGTCCGCGCCGTCCTCCGGCCGCACCGCCCAGTGCCGCACCCGGCAGCCGGCCGACCGCAGCGCCGAGCCGTACGCGTGATAGATCGGGCTCATCGCCACGACGTCGTCGCCGGGCTCCAGCAGGGTGTGAAGCAGCAGGAAAACGGCCTCGTTGGAGCCCTGGCCGATCAGCACGCGAGCCGCGTCGCCGCCCGCCCACGCGTCGGCCACGGCCTGCCGCAGCGGGGGCGAGCCAAGAGAGTGGGAGTCCTCGAAACGCACGGCGTCGAGCGCCTCCGGGGTGATCCCCGTCAGTGCGCGCAGCTCCGCCATCGTGATCGGCGGGACGCCGCTGGAGCTGATGTCGAGAGCGTCCGGGCACAGGTGGTCCCGATACCATTGTTCGAGTAATGCGGGCGCGGACGTCAAAGCAGTTCCCCTTGCAGCATTAAAGGACGAGCTTCTTGCCGGACACCGGGGAAAGGCCCATTACCGAGCGTGCGCGTCCCCCGACAATATGCCACCGCTGCGTTTGGCTACGCCATTATCTCGCGGGCTGAGCGCGACCAGCGTATGTCAAGGGAGAAAGTCGTACAAGTCTTGACAGCGTTTCACCTCGACACGAGACTTACAGCCTGTCGGATGCCCGGTTTCTGTGACTGAATAGGCTGGCTGTGACTCACGGTAAAGGGGGGTTCGTTGGGCATGAATTCAGCCGGCGGCAGGGCCGGGCACGGCTTCCCGCCGCCGGATACGGGTCTGGTAATAGCCGCATTTATGGATGTCCTGGCCAACGATGAAATGGTCGAGCCCGATACGGATTTCTTCGACGCCGGCGGGAACTCGGTGCTCGCCGGGCGGCTGGTGGCCCGGGTGGCCCGGACGTTCGGCATGAAGATCAAACTCAAGGACGTGTTCACGTACCGGACGCCGGACGAGCTCGCCGGGCGCCTGCACGAGCTCTCCCGCGCACCCGCGAGACCCCGCTGATGCTGGACGCCACCACGCTGGGCCAGGCGGGCATCTGGTACGCCGACCAGAAGGTCGGCGGGACCTCCGCCTTCAACGTGTCCACCGTTCTCACCGTCTCCGGTGACGTCTCGGTGGAGGACGTCCGGCGGGCCTGCCGACGGCTCGCCCGCGCCGTACCCGAGCTGCGCCTGCGGCTCGGGCTCGACGAGTGGACGGGCGAGGTGGTGCAGTGGCTCTGCCCCGAGCCACTGGAGCTCCGCGTCCAGAGCCACTCCGCGGCCTGGTTGGATGCGGAGGCGGCGCGTTTGTTCGAGACGGACGGCGGAGCGCTGGCCAGGTTCGCGGTGGCGTCCGTCTCGCCGGACCGGATCTTGGTCGGGATCACCGTCCATCACGCCATCCTGGACGGCGCCGCCCAGATCGACCTCGCCCACCGGTTCGCCGCCTGCATGACGCAGGAGCCCGCGCCCCGCCCGATCGACGGCTACCTGTCCCTCACCGCCGCCGTCCGCGCCGCCGAGGAGCACGCCCGCACCGACCACCTGCCCTACTGGCGGGAACGCGTCGCCACGATGACCGGCCCCGCCCCTCGCCCACTCAGCAGCGAGGACGGCGTCACCAGGCGATACGTCCTGCACGAGCCGTCCGTCGGCCGCCTGGAGGCACGCGCCGCCGAGCTGGGCACCCGCGTGTTCCACCTGCTCGCCGCCGCCGTCCACCGCTGCGTGCACGCCCTCGACCCCGAACAGCATGTCATCGCGGCGGCCACGTCACTCCGCCCGCCCACCGGCGAGCCGTCAGGCTGCTTCCTCAACCAGATCCCCCTGACCGCCGAACCAGCCGGACGCGCCGGACCTGCCGGACGCGCCGAACCCGCCGAGCTGCTCGCCCTGCTGCGTCTGAACTCCGCCCGCTGGACCGCCGACCTGCGGCACCGCGCTTTCCCCTTCCTCGACCTCGCCCAGCTCACGAAGGTGACGCTCGACCGCGTGCTCGTCTCCTACCGCCGAACCCCCGCCCGCCTCCCGACAGGCGACCCGCGCGTCACCGCCGAGCTGCTGAGACCGTACCCCCGGCCCAAGGCCGACCTCGGCATCAGGTTCTTCCACGACCGCACCCTGGAGTACGAGGTGCAGTGGCGCCCCTCGGCCTGGCCCCGAGCGGTGGAAGGGCTGGGCGACGACCTGGCCCGATGCCTGGAGGAGGTCTGACATGCCGCCCGGCCACCTCATCCCCCTGGGCAGCACCGGCTGGCACCTCTGGAAGCTCAGCGCCCTGCGATCGGCGGGCTTCCGCGCCACCGACATCCTGCTCCTCACCGACCCGCACCCGCCCGCCGACACCGGCGCCTACCCGGCAGCCGCGGAACGCGCCTCCCAGGCGCTGGCCCGCTGCTGCCGCGACCCCCGCTTCCGCGAGGCCGTCGCCTGGCAGAACCCGCAGGTCCTGCGGCACGCCGTGGACCCGTTGGCCGCCGGGCCCGCCGCGCTCGCCGCCAAGTGGCGCAAACGGGAGCTGAAGGTGGCCCGCTACCTGCAGCGTTACACCACCAAGAACGACTCGATCGGCTTCTTCGGCCCCTGCGGCTGGGCGACGTGGGAGGACGGGCCTGACGCGCTGCGCCTCGTCCCGGGGCGAGGGCTGCTGGCGCGGCGGACGGTGTACTTCGAGAGCTGGGCGATCGACGCCGTGGCCGACGCGCTCGCCCGCGACCCCGGCCTGCTCCCGTGGCTGCGCCCCCGCCCGTCGCCGCAGAACGTGATCACGGCGGAAGGCGTCCGGCGGCCCGACGGCTCGATCCTGCGGCTGTCGCCGGACGAAAGGCGCGTACTCGACCAGTGCGACGGCGACCGGCCGGTGCGGGAGATCGCCCCCGATGGAGGCGCGGAAGCGGTGGTGGAGAAGCTGCGCGACCGCGGCATCCTCCAGCCCGACCTGCGCGGCCCCATCGAGGCCCACCCCGAGCGAACCCTGCTCGCCAAGCTGGGCCGCATCGCCGACCCGCACGTACGCGACCCGGCCATCACCCGGCTCCGGCAGCTCACCGACGCCCGCGACCGCCTCGCCGCCGCGTCCGGCGACGCCGACGCGGTGCACGCCGCCACCACCCACCTCGACCGCACCTTCGAACGCATCACCCAACAGGAGCCGGCACGGCGGCCGGGCCAGTCCTACGCGGGCAGATCCCTCGCCTACGAGGACACCGTCAGAGACGTCCGCCTCACCCTGGGACGCCCCCTCCTCGACCAGCTCGCCGCCCCACTGGGCCTGCTGCTCGACAGCGCCCGCTGGCTGGCCGCCCAGCTCGGCGACCGCTACCACGACCACTTCCGCACCCTCCTCGCCAAGGCCAGGCGCAGAACGGGCGAGCAGGCGATCCCCCTGGCGGACCTGGTCGGGATGGCCACCCCGGACATCGTCTTCTCCCACCGCGAGCTGCCCAGGCTGACCGCCCCGCTGATCGAGGAGTTCCAGCGCCGCTGGGCCCGCGTGCTGCGGATCCCGCCCGGCGCGTCCCGACACCACCTGGACGCCGCGCGGATCCGTGACCGGGTCGCGGCGGAGTTCCCGAGGAGCGCGCCCCGCTGGGCGGCGGCCGTCCACCACGCCCCCGACCTGATGATCGCCGCCGAGAGCGCCGCGGCGATCAACGACGGACGCTACCTGCTGGTGCTGGGGGAGCTGCACGTCGGCATCAACACGCTCTCCGCCCGCCCGTTCGTGGAGCAGCAGGCGGACCCCGGGTGGCTGCGCCGCGCCTCGGAGCGCGACCACGGCACGCGGCGGGTGATCGCCGTCCCGTCGAAGGAGTCCGCCTGGGCGAACTCGCGGACGTACCCGCCGGCGCTGACGTCCCCGCTCGACACGTTCTGGACCATGTACGGCGATCCGGCGCTGACCCCGGACGGCGGCCTGCTGCCCGCCGCCGACCTGCACGTTCACGAGCGGGACGGGACGGCGGTCGTCAGGGCGGGGCGCGACGGGCGGGAGTTCCCGCTGCTGGAGGTGATGGGTGAGTACCTGTCCGGCATCGCCACGAACGCGTTCGCCCCGGTCGCGGGCGGCGGGCATCGCCCCAGGGTCACCGTCGACCGGCTGGTGATCTCGCGGGAGCGGTGGGCGTTCCCGGTCGCCGGGCTCGCGTGGGCGTTCCGCAAGGACCCGGCCGCCCGCTTCGTCGAGGCGCGCCGCTGGCGGGCGGCGCACCGGCTGCCCGAGCGGGCGTTCTACCGGGTCGAGACGGAGGACAAGCCGATCTTCGTGGACTTCGGCAGCACCGTCCTGGTCAGCCTGCTGGCCCAGTGCGTCAGATGCTGCGCCGGGGAGAGCCCCGACGCGGACCTGACACTCAGCGAGATGCTGCCCGGCCTGGGCGAGTGCTGGCTCGCCGACGCGGCGGGCGGCCGGTACACGGCGGAGCTGAGGCTGGTCGCCGTGGACGAAGCATCCGAACCCGGCGCAGGGAGGCCGAGATGAGCATCGACCGGGTCGCCTACGCTCGCGGCGGACGCGAGGTCTCCATCGCGGTGGACACGGACCCTGGGCGCGGCATCCGCCCCGACCTGTGGCCGTCCGTGGGCGAGTACCCGCTCTACGACCCCTTCCTGTACTACTCCATGACCCACGACGTCCTGCGCAACGACGCCTTCCGCGCCGCCCTGCGCCAGGTGGCGGGCGGGCGCACGGTGCTCGACATCGGCACCGGCCAGGACCTCAACTGGGCGCTCGAAGCCGCCCGCCACGGCGCCAGGGCGGTGCACGCCGTCGAGGCGATCGAGCGCAGCCACGCCATGGCCGCCAAACGGCTCGCGCAGGCGCCGCAGCGCGACAGGATCGAGCTGGTGCACGGCACGTCGTTCGGCCTGCACCTGCCGGAACGGGCGGAGGTGTGCGTCGCCGAGCTGGTCGGGTCGATCGCCAGCGCGGAGGGCATGCTCGCCGCCGTCTCCGACGCGCACGCCCGCCTGCTGGCGCCGGGCGCGGTCGTGATCCCGGCGGCGTGCCGGACGATCGCGGGCGCGGTCTGCCTGCGTGACATGTTCGCCGACGGCCTCGGCTTCTCCCGCGACGCGCTGCCGTACCTGCAAAAGGTCTTCGACCTGTGCGGACGGCCCTTCGACGTGCGGCTCACGGTCAGCAACCCCGACCCGGCGAGCGTGCTGTCGTCCACGGCGGCGGTGGAGACGCTGCGCTTCGACGGCTCGCAGCCGCTCGACGAGAAGACGGACCAGCGGCTGACCATCGAACGGGACGGCGCCGTGGACGGGCTCCTGCTCTGGATCGTGCTGGACGCCGGCGACGGCACGCGTCCCATCGACTCCCTCCACGACAGGACGAGCTGGACCCCCGCTTACCTGCCGCTCTACGACACGCCTGTGGAGGCGCGGGCGGGGGACGTTCTGGACGTCACCTTCGAACGCCGCACCAGCGACGACGGCGTGCATCCCGACTACCTCGTCAACGCCTCTCTGACGACGTCGGCCGGGACGGTCGAAGGCTCATCCGTCTCCACCCACCATGGCCCTGACCTGGGAACGAACGCTCTTCACCGCCATCTCCTCATCGGCTGAGCGTACGGTTCGTCGCTGCAGCGAGGTCTCATGACCAGGTGACGGGCAGGGAGTGCACGCCGAAGATGACCATCTCGTCGCGCACCGGCACCTGCTCGGCCGGCACGGCCAGGCGCAGGCCCGGGAGGCGGGCGAGCAGCTCGCCGAGCCCGATCCGCAGCTCGATCCTGGCGAGCTGCTGGCCCAGGCACTGGTGCACCCCGTGCCCGAAGGCCAGGTGCGGGGTGCGCGCGCGGCCCAGGTCGAGCGCGTCGGGGTCGGGCCAGTGCCGCGGGTCCCTGTTGACCTCGGGCGTGGCGATGACGACGGTGGCGCCGGCAGGCAGGTCCACGCCGCCCAGCGTCACCGGCTCGGTGGCGACCCGGCTGACCCCGAGCTGGATGATCGACAGGAAGCGCAGCAGCTCCTCCACCGCGTTGTCGATCAGGCCGGGGTCGGCGCGCAGCGCCGCGAGCTGCTCCGGGTGCTGCAGCAGTGCGAACGTGCTCAGGCCCAGCATGTTGGCCGTGGTCTCGTGGCCCGCGGTGAGCAGGAGCAGGGCCATGTCGGTGAGCTGCGCGTCCGTCAGGGGCGGATCGGCGTCGTGGACGAGGCCCGACAGGAGGTCGTCGGCCGGGTTCGAGCGCTTGGCCGACACCAGCCGCCGCATGAACGCGTACAGCTCGCCGCGCGCCGCGAGCTGCTCCTGCGGGGTCGAGGTCGCGCTCAGCCCGACCACCGTACGCTCCTGGAACTCCGCGCGGTCGGCGTAGTCGACGCCCAGCAGCTCGCAGATGACCAGCGACGGGAGCGGCAGCGCGAACGCCGGCACCAGGTCGGCCGTCGTGCCCGCCGCGCGCATCGCCTCGATGTGCTCGACCGCGATCTCCCGCACCCGCGACTCGAGCTGCCGCATCCGCCGCACCGTGAACTGGCCCGTCAGCACCCGCCGCAACCGGGTGTGCTCCGGCGGGTCCATGAAGACGAACACCCCGTCCTCGCGCTCACCCTGCGGCGGCTCCGCGGGCGGCCGGAGCGAGGTGGCGTCGCGGTGGCGCATCTTGTCGGCGCTGAACCGCGCGTCCGACAGCACCGCGCGGGCCTCGTCGAAGCCCGTCACCAGCCACGCCCGCGCGCCGTTCAGCAGGTCCACCGGCCGGACCGGCCCCTCCCCGCGCAGGCCGGGCGGCGGGCCGAACGGGTCGGCCCCCCGCTCCACCATCTCCGCGGGCAGGATGCGCCGCATCCCCGCGGTGCTCACGCTCGAAGACTTCTCAGCCACGCCGCTGTCGGTCATCAGGGGTCCTGTTCTCGATTAGGGTACGTACCCGTATCTAACGCTGGACACCGTAGATCACCGGGATAAGATACGCAACCGATTCTCAAGCGAGGACTAGACGACGGTGACGGGATGTACGACGACCGCGTCGAACAGGTAGCCGAGGTCGTTGAACGGCGTGGTGGCGGGCTGCGCCGCCCCGGTCTCGTCGGTGGCGCGGGCCAGCAGCCGGTGACCGCCGGGCAGCGGGTCGGGCCAGGCCGCCCGCCAGCGCGTCCAGGCCGGGCCGCCCCCGCCGTCCAGCAGTTTGGCGGGCCGCCAGCGCGCGCCGCCGTCCGTGCTCACCTCCACCCGGGTGATCCGGCCGCGGCCCGACCACGACCTGCCGTGCAGCGTGTACGGCGAGCCGGACGGCACGGAGGCCTCCCAGGCCAGCTCGAAGGCGCTCTTGGTGACCTGCCGGGTCAGCGGCGCGCTGCCGCCCTCGGGGTAGCCGGGGCCGAACAGGCGGTAGAAGCGGGTGTCCCACGGCGAGGAGAGCGGCTCGGCCGACACCTCGATGTCGCCCACCCACTTGATCGAGGCGATCCCGATCCACGACGGCACCACCACGCGGACGGGGTAGCCGTGGTCGGGCGGCAGTGGCTCGCCGTTCATCTCGTAGGCCAGCAGCACGTCGTCCAGGGCCTTGGCGATCGGCAGCGGACGGCGTACCCGGCCCAGGTCCTCGCCGCCGCTGACGAAGCTCGCGTCCAGCCCCGACGGCATGACGCTCACCGCGTCGCCCGACAGACCCGCCCTGCGCAGCACCGCCGAGAGCGGCACGCCCCGCCACCGCGCCACCCCGATCCCGCCGAGCCGCCACGGGGTGCCCGACGCCGCCTGGCCCTGCTGGGTGCCGAAGAACGAGCGGCCGTTGCCCGCGCACTCGATCGCGGCGTCCAGGGTCACCGACGGCATCGACCTGAGCTGGGCGTAGCTGAGCTCTTGCGGACGCCGTACGCCCGAGCCGTGCACCCGCAACCGCCAGGTCGTCGCGTCGATCAGCGGGGTGGCGGTGTGGTTGCGCACGAAGAAGCGGTCGTTCGGGACGCGGAAGCCGACGTCGCGCAGCGCCTCCCAGCGGGTCTCGGCGTTCGTGCCGTGCGCGATGAACAGCTCCGGCGGCAGCGGCTTGACGATCGGCGCGGCCGTCGTCGTGGCAGCGGCCCTCCCTGTGAGAGGGCCGCCCAGCAGGGCGAGGCCGCCCACCGCCGGGATCGTCCGCAGCAACGTGCGCCTGTCAGGCAGATCCTCGCGCATCTGACCACCACCCTCATGTCGCGTTTTCCTACCAGTAGACAAGGAAAACTGAGGGAGTCAAGAGACGCGAGCGATCCACGGCGTGGCCTAGCATGCGAGCATGCAGACTGCTGCGGGCGTGGTGCTTGCGGGCGGGCGCTCCACCCGGATGGGGCGGCCGAAGGCGTGGCTGGAATGGCACGGATCGACCCTGCTCTACCGGGCCGCCGCCGTGCTGGCCAGGACGGTGGACGGCCCCGTCGTCGTGGTCGCCGCACCAGGGCAGGAGCTGCCGCCGCTGCCCGACGGGGTCACCGTCGCAGAAGACCCCGTCGAAGGGCTCGGCCCCATGCAGGGCCTCGCCGTCGGGCTCGCGGCGGTCGCCGGGCGCGCCGACACCGCCTTCGTGTGCTCCACGGACATGCCGTTCCTGCACCCCGCCTTCGTCCGGCGGGTCCTGGACGCCCTGACCCCGGGCACGGACGTCGCGCTCCCCGTGGCCAGAGGGTTCCGGCAGCCCCTCGCCGCCGGCTACCGCACCTCCCTGGCGGGGCTGGTCGCCGACCTGCTGGCCGAGGGGGATCTCCGTCCGGGCATGCTGTTCAAGCACTGCGAGGTGGCCCAGCTCGGCGACGCGGAACTGCTGGCCGACCAGCGGCTCGCCCGGGTCGATCCGGCGCTGGAGTCCGTGGTGAACGTCAACTCGCCGGAGGACTACGCGGCGGCCAGGGACCGGGAGCCGCCCGAGGTCACGGTGGAGCGGTTCGGGGCGCTCGCCAGGAACGGCGGGCACCGGCCGCACGCCGTACGCGCCGCCACCCTGGGCGCCGTGGCCGCCGCCGTGGGGCTGACCCTCGACCGGCACGTGGTGGCGGCACTCAACGGCGACCAGGTCACCCGCGAGGCGGCCCTGCCCGTGGTGACCGGCGACACCGTCTCCTTCCTGTCGGCGGACGCGGGCGGCTGAGCCCGCCCCCAGGCTGAGCGGCCCCTCGCGCAGGCCCGGCGCCCTCCCGCAGGCCCCGCGTCCTCGCGCCGAGACGCGCCCTCGTGCAGGCCGCGCGCCCTCGTGCAGGCCGCGCGCCTTCGTGCAGGCCGCGCGCCCTCGCGTAGGCCCCGTGTCCTCGCGGTCGGCCCGCGTCCTCGCGCCGAGACGCGCCCGCGCCTCCGCGCCGAGACGCGCCCGCGCCTCCGCGCCGCGACGCGCCCTCGCGCAGGCCCCGCGCCCTCGCCCTTGCGTCGGGACGCGCCCTGGCGTAGGCCCCGCGCCTCCGCGCCGCGATGCGCCCTCGCCCAGGCCCCCGCATGACGTGCGCCCCGCGAGAGGGTGCGCCGGGCCGGGTGCGCGTCCCCTGCGAGGGTGCGTCTCGTGTGAGGGCGTGCCGCGATGGGTGCGTCTCGTGTGAGGGCGTGTTGCGATGGGTGGCGTCTCGGCGCGAGGGTGCGCCGGGCGTGCGGGCGTCCGTTGGCGGTCGTGGCGCGTCGTAGAGTCGGGACATGGCGCCTGGCGGTTTCTTCGGACAAGCGTTGCTCATCGACGTCGCCGGCAACCGTGCGACCACCACCCCCTACGACCTGACCGACCGCGTCCTGCGCGCCTACCTCGGCGGCGTAGGCCTGGGCACCTGGCTGCTGCACCGCCTGGCACCCCCCGGCGCAGACCCCCTGGCCCCGGAGGCGCCGCTGGCCTTCGTCTTCTCCTCCCTGGTGGGCACCCCCCTGACGACCAGCGCCAAGTTCGCGGTGGTGGCCAAGTCGCCGCTGACGGGCCTGCTGACCGACGCCCTGGCCTCCAGCCAGTTCGCCATCGCCGGCAAGCTGACCGGCCACGACGCGATCGTGATCACAGGCAGGGCGGACGAGCTGTCGGTGCTGCTGATCGACGGCGAGGGTGCGCGCCTCGTACCGGCTCCTGAGCTGGCCGGGCTGAGCGCGGCGGAGGCGGAGCGGGCGGCGCGGGAGCGGTTCGGGCGGACCTGGCGGACGGCGGCGATCGGCCCGGCGGGGGAGCGTCAGGTGAGGTTCGCGACGATCAGCCATGACGGCCGGCACGCGGGCAGGGGCGGGCTTGGCGCGGTGCTGGGCGCGAAGAATTTGAAGGCGGTGCTGGTCAGGGCGGCGACCAAGGTGTCGGTGGCGGACCAGGCGGGGGTGCTGGCCGCGGCCCGCGACCTGCGCGGGCGCAGCTTCGGCCCGGCCACGGCGAAGTACCGCGAGCTGGGCACGCTGGCGAACCTGCTGGCGTTCAACGCGGTCAGCACCCTGCCCACCCGCAACTTCACCGCGGCGACGTTCGAGGGCGCGCCCCGCCTGGCCGCCGAGGAGCTGCACGAGCTGCGCGGGGTGGCGCGCAACAGTTGCGCGTCGTGCTCGATCGGCTGCGAGCACATCTACTCCCGCAAGGGCGGCGGCAAGCAGCGCATGGAGTACGAGAACGTCTTCGCGCTCGGCCCGCTGTGCGGCGTGTCCGACCCCGACGAGGTGTTCGCGGCCAGCGCCCGCTGCGACGAGCTGGGCCTCGACACGATCTCGGCGGGCGGCACGATCGCGTGGGCGATGGAGTGCGTGGAGCGCGGCCTGCTCGACGAGCCGTGGCTGCGTTTCGGCGACGGCGCGGCGCTGCTGCGCGCGCTCGACGCGATCGGGGAGCGGTCGCCGGGCCTGGGCGAGCTGCTCGCGCAGGGCTCGCGGCGGGCGGCGGGGGTGGTGGGGCGTTCGTCGATCGACTTCGCGCCGCAGGTCAAGGGGCTGGAGCTGCCCGGGTACGAGCCGCGCAGCCTTCAGGCGATGGCGCTGGGGCTCGCGGTGAACGCCAGGGGCGCCGACCACAACAGGTCCGGCGCCTACGAGGCCGACCTGTCGGGCGAGCTGGACCGCCTGTCGGGCGGCGCGGCGCACGTCGCCGCCGCGGTCGGCACCGAGGACCGCGCCGCCGTGATGGACTCGATGATCCTGTGCAAGTTCCTGCGCGGCGTCTTCGACGACCCGTTCACGGAGTGGGCGAGGCTGCTGGCGCTGGTCACGGGCTGGGAGCTGGACGCCGCCGAGCTGCGCGACACCGCCCGGCGGATCGTGCGGGCCAAACGCGCGTTCAACCTGCGCGAGGGCGCCACGGCAGCCGACGACACGCTGCCCGCCCGGATGCTGGAGACGCCGCTGGAGCTGGGCTCGGGCCGCCGCGCGACGCTGGACGCGGGCCGCCTGCGCTCGATGGTCGCCGGTTACTACGCCGCGCGCGGCCTGGACGCCGAGGGGCGCGTCGCGCCCGCGGACCTTCCCGATCTTCTGCTCGAAGGGTGAAGATCGTGTGCCGAGGGGTAGAAGACCCGGCACCTGCGGGGGTAGATTGCTGGCATGGTGTATGCCGTATTCTGTATGCCAAATTGGGGTTGAGATGACGACGCTCGAGGAGCCGGTGACCGCCGTGCACACCGTGACCGTCGAGATAGACGGCCGTCCCGTCACCGTGCCGGAAGGCACCAGCATCTACGACGCCGCGAGACAAGTGGACATCGACATCCCGGTGTTGTGCCACAACGAGCGCTACGACCCCGTCGGGGTGTGCCGCATGTGCGTGGTCGACACGGGCGGCCGGGCCTTCGCCGCCGCCTGCGTGCGCCCCTGCGAGGACGGCATGCAGGTCAGGACCAGCACCCCGGAGCTGGAGCGCAACCGGGCCACGCTGACCGAGCTGCTGCTGTCCGACCAGCCGGCCAGGGCCGAGGACCCGAAGCAGACCACCACCGGCGACAACCTGCTCCTCGACCTCGCCGACCGCTTCGACGTGGCCAAGGAGACGACCGGCCTGCCGTGCGGCTCCGGCCGGGGCGTGGACGTCTCCAACCCGGTCATCGCCGTGGACCACGACGCGTGCATCCTGTGCGACCGCTGCGTGCGCGCCTGCGACGACATCCAGGGCAACGACGTCATCGGCCGCTCCGGCAAGGGCTACTCCACCAGGATCGCCTTCGACCTGAACGACCCGATGGGCGCCAGCTCCTGCGTGACCTGCGGCGAGTGCGTGCAGGCCTGCCCCACCGGAGCCCTGACGAACAAGCCCATCAACGACATCCCCATCCGGCCCCGCCAGGAGCTCGACGCGGTCGACACCGTCTGCCCGTACTGCGGCGTCGGCTGCGCCCTCACCTACTACGTCGACCGGTCGCGCGGCGCGATCGCCTTCGCCGAGGGCCGCGACCAGCCGGGCTCCAAGAGCAGATTGTGCGTCAAGGGGCGTTACGGCTGGGACTACGCGGCCTCGCCGCAGCGCCTCACGATGCCGCTGATCAGGAAGGAGTCGTCCTACCCCAAGGGCCCGCTGTCGGCGGACGTGCGCGGCGACGCGTACAACGACAGGGGGCGCGCGGGCGCGGGCGGCGATCGCAGCGCCAAGCTGAGCAGGAACGGCAAGGACCGCAAGCGCAAGCCCGGCGGCCTCGTCGACTACGACGAGGTGCTGCCGCACTTCCGCGAGGCCACCTGGGAGGAGGCGCTCGACCTGGTCGCCCGGCGGCTCAAGGAGATCCACGCGGAGCTGGGTCCTGGCGCCATCGCCGGGTTCGGCTCCGCGAAGTGCTCCAACGAGGAGGCGTACCTCTTCCAGAAGCTGATCAGGGCCGGGTTCGGCACCAACAACGTCGATCACTGCACCCGCCTGTGCCACGCCTCGTCGGTGGCGGCGCTGTTCGAGGGCGTCGGCTCGGGCGCGGTCTCGACCACGTACGGCGACGTCGCCAACGCCGAAGTCGTGATCATCACCGGCTCGAACCCGACGGCGAACCACCCCGTGGCCAGCTCCTTCTTCAAGCAGGCCCGCCGCCGCGGCACGAAGATCGTCTACGTCGATCCGCGCGCCAGCACCGTGGCCGAGCACGCCGACTACTACTGCCAGGTCAAGCCCGGCACCGACGTGGCGTTCTACAACGCGGTCATGCACGAGGTGATCAGGCTCGGCCTGGTCGACATGGACTTCGTCAGGGAGCGGGTCTCCGGCTTCGAGGAGCTGGTCCGCACGGTCGCCGACTACCCGCCCGAGCGCTCCGCCCAGATCACCGGCGTGGACGCCGGCCTGATCCGCGAGGTCGCCCGGGTCTGGGGCGAGGCCAAGGCCGGCGTCATCTACTGGGGGATGGGCATCTCCCAGCACACCACCGGCACCGACAACGCCCGCTGCCTGATCGCGCTCTGCTCGATCACCGGCAACGTGGGCAGGCCGGGCACGGGCCTGCACCCGCTGCGCGGGCAGAACAACGTGCAGGGCGCCTCCGACGCGGGCCTGATCCCCATGTTCTACCCCGACTACCAGGGCGTCGACAGGGAGGGCACCCGCCGCCGCTTCGAGCAGGCGTGGGGCGTCGAACTCGACCCCGAGCGGGGCCTCACCGTCACCGAGATCATCGGGTCGGTGCTGAAGCCGGGCGGCGTGCGCGGCATGTACATGCTGGGCGAGAACCCCTTCCTGTCCGACCCCAACATCAACAAGGTGCGCAAGGCGCTGTCGCAGCTCGACTTCCTGGTCGTGCAGGACATCTTCCTCACCGAGACCGCGGAGTTCGCCGACGTCATCCTGCCCGCCTCCTCCTACCTGGAGAAGGACGGCAGCTACACCAACACCGACCGGCGCGTGCAGCTCGGCCGCAAGGTGATGGACCCGCCGGGCCAGGCCCGCGTCGACTGGGAGATCATCCAGGACCTCGCCCGGCGGATCGGGCTCGACTGGTCGTACGCCTCGTCCAGCGAGGTGTTCGACGAGATGGTGGCGCTCATGCCGTCGTACGCGAACCTGCGCCACGACAACCTCGGCCGCACCGGCAAGCTCTACCCCAACGCCGACCCCGAGCACTCCGACGGCACCGTGGTCCTGTTCGACGAGCGGTTCAACACCGACGACGGCCTGGCCCACCTCGTCCCCGCGCAGTGGCTGCCGGCCAAGGAGCTGCCGGACGCGGAGTACCCGCTGGTGCTCAACACCGGCCGGCTGCTCGAACACTGGCACACCGGGTCGATGACGCGGCGCTCGTTCGCGCTGGACACGATCTCGCCGGTCGCCGAGGTCTACATGCACCCCAAGGACGCCGCCGACCGCGGCCTGGCACACGGCCAGACGGCCCGCGTACGCTCCCGCCGCGGCGCCATCGAGCTGCAGGTCCGCGTCTCCCACCGCGAGCAGCTCGGCAACTGCTTCATCCCGTTCCACTTCAGGGAGGCGGCGGCGAACCTGCTGACGATCGACGAGATCGACCCCTACGGCAAGATCCCCGAGTTCAAGTTCTGCGCGATCCAGGTCGAGGCGCTGAGCGCCGAGCCTGCGTGGAGGGTGTCCGAATGACCCTGAGTTCCGAGGTGGGACGCCACCGCCTGCCGGGCGTCGAGGCGCGAGCGGGCAAGTTCCCCGGCCCGTCGCTGATCCCGGCGCTCAACGCCATCCAGGCGCGGCTGGGCTGGCTGCCGCGCGAGGAGCTGGAGGAGCTGTCGCGCACCATGCGCCGGCCGCTGTACGAGATCGAGGGGCTCATCTCGTTCTACCCGCACTTCCGCACCAGCCCGCCCGCCAAGGTGAGCGTCAGCGTGTGCCACGACCTGTCGTGCTGGCTGCGCTCGGGCGACGACCGCATCGCCGAGGTGCGCGCCCGCTACGGCGACGACACCGAGATCGAGCTGACCGAGGTGTCCTGCCTGGGCCGCTGCGACAGCGCCCCCGCGCTGGCCGTCAACGAGCACCCGGCGCCCGTCGCGGGTCTCGACGCGCTCGTGACCGCCGCCCGCCAGGACGAGCTGGCCGAGGCGACGGTGACAGGCCGCGCCGAGCCCTGGCCGAACGACCCGTACCCGGCGAACTCCACCCTCTCCGGCCGGTACGCGAGCCTGCGCGCGCTGCTGGCCGGCCGGATGAGCGCCGAGAGCGTGGTGGCCACGCTGGAGGCCTCCGGGCTGCGCGGCATGGGCGGCGCCGGGTTCCCCACGGGCAGGAAGTGGGGCCTGGTCGCCGCCACCGAGCCGGGCGGCGTCAAGTACGCGATCTGCAACGCCGACGAGTCCGAGCCGGGCACGTTCAAGGACCGGCAGATCCTCACCGACCAGCCGCACCTGGTGATCGAGGGCCTGCTGCTCGGCATGGCCGTGGTCGGCGCCGAGCAGGGCTGGATCTTCATCCGGCACGAGTACGGCCCTGAGGAGCGCGTGCTGCGCGCCGAGATCGAGGCGCTGCGCGAGGCCGGCGTCATCGGCGCGAACGCCTGCGGCAGCGGGCGCCGCCTCGACCTCGACCTCTTCGTCTCGCCAGGCGGCTACATCCTGGGCGAGGAGACCGCGCTGCTGGAGTGCATGGAAGGGCACCGCGGCGAGCCGCGCAACAAGCCGCCCTTCCCCGGCAACTACGGCCTGCACGGCCGCCCCACGCTGATCAACTCGGTGGAGACCTTCGCCGACGTGCCGGTGATCCTCCAGCGCGGCGCCGACTGGTGGGCCGAGCAGGGCGAGGGCGACAGCACCGGCTGGAAGTTCTTCGCCGTGTCCGGGCACGTCGAGAGCCCCGGCGTCTACTGCGTGCCGATGGGCACCACGGTGCGCGCCCTGATCGACCTGGCGGGCGGCGTGCTCGGCGGCGCCCGCGTCGGCGCCGTGCAGCCGGGCGGCGCCTCCTCCAACTTCATCGGCCCCGACCGGCTCGACCTGCCGCTCGACTTCGGCACCCTCGCCGAGGCCGGGACCATGCTCGGCTCAGGCGCGCTCGTGGTGCTCGCCGAGGGCACCGACCTGCTGGCCGCCGCCACCAACGTGCTGCGCTTCTTCCGCAACGAGTCGTGCGGCAAGTGCGTGCCCTGCCGCGTCGGCTCCACCAAGGCGCACGAGGTGCTGCGCGGCGTGCTCGACTCCGGGGCAGGGGCGCTCGACGAGGCGCGGCGCGACCGGATCCTGCAGTTGGAGGAGACCATGCGCAAGACGTCGATCTGCGGGCTCGGGCAGGTGGCGCTGGGCCCCGTCGTGTCCGTGCTGGGGCTGAACAAGGGGGCCGCGGCGGCCCGCCCGCAGCCCCGGCCGGAGGGCTCCGAGGAGCAGCCGGACCGTTGAGCGGCAGAGAGTTCTTCACGGCCCGCACCCTCGCCGAGGTCCGCGCGGGATTCCGGCCCGCCCACCGCACGCCCGCAGAACGCGTCCCGCTGTCGCGGGCGCTGCGCCGGGTGCCCGTCGCCGACCTCACGGCCCCCGGCGCGCTGCCCGGTTTCGCCCGCTCCACCGTGGACGGCTACGCGATCCGCGCGATGGACACCTACGGCGCGTCCGACGGGCTGCCGTCCTACCTCGACCTGCTCGGCGCCGTCCGCATGGGCGCCGAGCCCACCGTCGCGGTCCGGCCCGGCGGCTGCGTCGCCATGCCGACCGGCGGCGTGCTGCCCGACGGGGCCGACGCGGTCGTCATGGTGGAGTACACCGCCGAGACCATGCCGGGCACGATCGAGGTGACCAGGCCCGTCGCGCCCGGCGGCGGCGTCGTCCGCGCCGACGAGGACGTGGCGCCCGGCGGCGTGCTGGCGCCGGGCGGCCGGCCGTTGCGCGCCCCCGACCTCGGCTTCCTCGCCGCCGCGGGCGTCACCGAGCTGACCGTGCACCGCCGCCCCCGGGTGGCGATCATCTCCACCGGCGACGAGGTGGTGCCGCCGGAGACCGGGCGGCTCGCCGCCGGGCAGGTGCGCGACGCCACCGCCTCCGCCCTGGCCGGGCTGGTCGCCGACGCGGGCGGCGAACCCGAGCTCGCCGGCATCGTCCCCGACGAGCCCGGCGCGCTCAAGGACCGGCTGGCCGCCGTCCTGCCCGGCGCCGACCTGGTCGTCGTGTCGGCGGGCTCGTCGGTCGGCACCAGGGACGAGACGGCCGGCGCGGTGGCCGCCGTCGGCGACGTCTGGTGCCACGGGATCGCCATCAAACCCGGCAAACCCACGCTGCTGGCCGAGTGCTCCGGCATCCCGCTCATCGGGCTGCCCGGCAACCCGCTGTCCGCGCTCGTCGTGTTCGGGCAGGTCGGCGTGCCGCTGCTGTGGCGGCTCGCCGGCTGCGAGAGCCCGCCGCCGCAGCCGAGCACCCGCGCCCGGCTGTCGCGCGACCTGGCCTCGGCGGCCGGCCGCCTCGACGTGGTCCAGGTCACCGTACGGGACGGCGTCGCCGAGCCGATCTTCGGCCCGTCGGCGCTGCTGTCGGTGCTGACCCGCGCCGACGGCTACGTGATCGTGCCGGAACCGGCCACCGGGCTGGACGCGGACACCGAGATAGAGGTCATCCTGTACCGATGAACAAGGTCATCCTGTAGTGACGAGTCGGAAAGCATGAGCGCGGAAAGTCCCTTCGTCTCCGACGTCCCCGCGGCGCAGGCGCTCGCCGCCTGGCGCGAGGCACGCGCCGCGGCGGGCTGCCCCGCCCGCCTCGCCCCGATCCGGGTGCCCGTCGCCGCCGCCGTGGGCCGGGTGACGGCCGAGCCGGTCTGGGCGGTGCGCTCCTCGCCCGCCTTCGACTCCGCCGCCATGGACGGCATCGCCGTGCGCGCCGCCGACACCGTGGGCGCGGCCGAGACCAGCCCGGTGCTGCTGGCCGCGGGCGACTTCGCCGTGGTGGACACCGGCGACCCGCTGCCCGAGGGCTACGACGCCGTCGTCATGCGCGAGCACGTGCACCGCACCCCTGCGGGCGAGGCGGAGCTGCGCGCGGCCGTCCCGCCGTACCAGCACGTCCGCTCCATCGGCGAGGACATCAGCGCGGGCGAGCTGCTGCTCCCGGAGGGCCACCGGCTGCGCCCCGTGGACGTCGCCGCCTGCGCCGCGGCGGGAGCCGTCGAACTCGGCGTCCGGCGCGCGCCGCGCGTGGTGATCGTGCCGACCGGCGACGAGATCCGCCCGGTCGGCACCGAGCTGGCCCCCGGCGACATCCTCGACACGAACTCGATGATGCTGGCCGCGCAGGCGCGGGAGGCGGGCTGCGAGGCCGCCGTGACCCCGATCGTCCCCGACGACCCCGCCGCGCTGGCCGCCGCGCTGCGCGAGGCCGCCCGCGAGGCCGACCTGGTGCTGCTCATCGCCGGCTCCAGCGCGGGCCGCGACGACTACACCGCCCGCGTGGTCGCCGCCGCCGGCGTCGTCGCGGTCCACGGCGTGGCCGTGCGGCCCGGCCATCCCGTCGTGCTCGGCGCGGCCGGGCGGACGCCCGTGATCGGCGTGCCCGGCTACCCGGTGTCGGCGGCGCTCACGTTCGACATCTTCGCCGCCCCGATGCTGGCCGAGCTGGAGGGCGCCGCGCCGCGCGAACGCCCGTCGGCCACCGCGCACCTGGCCAGGAAGCTGCCGTCGGCGATCGGCATGGACGACTGGGTGCGCGTGCGGCTGGGCCGGGTGCGTGACCGGCTCGTCGCCACCCCGCTGCCGCGCGGCGCCGGCGTGCTCACCTCGCTCGTCCGCGCAGACGGCCTGCTCGTCGTCCCCTCCGGGGTGGAGGGGCACCACGCGGGGGAGCAGGTCCGCGTCGAGCTGCTGCGCGGACTGTCCGAGATCGGCCGGACCATCGTCGCCATCGGCTCCCACGACATGGTGCTCGACCTGGCCGCCTCCGCCCTGCGCGCCGCCGACCCGCTGATCACCCTGGCCTCGTCGAACGTCGGCTCGCTCGGCGGCCTCGTGGCGCTGCGCGACGGCCTGTGCCACCTGGCCGGCTCCCACCTGCTCGACCCGGCCACCGGCGACTACACGCTGCCCTACGTGGACCGGTTGATGGGCTCGGACGCCGACGTCGCCGTCATCCGGCTGGTCCACCGCGACCAGGGGCTGATCGTCGCCCCCGGCAACCCGCTCGGCCTCACCGGGATCAAGGACCTGACCCGGCCCGACCTGCGCTACGTCAACCGGCAGCGCGGCGCGGGCACGCGGGCGCTGCTGGACCACGAGCTGGCCCGCCACAGCCTCGACCCCGGCGAGGTGCCCGGCTACTCCCGCGAGGAGCACACCCACCTCGCCGTGGCCGCCGCCGTCGCGGCCGGACGCGCGGACGCCGGCCTGGGCATCCTCGCCGCGGCCCGCGCCTTCGGGCTCGGCTTCGTGCCGGTCGCGCAGGAGCCGTACGACCTGGTGCTGCGCACCGGGACGCCGGCCGAGGAACTGCTGGCCCCGCTGTGGGAACTCCTTGCACGGCAGGACTTCCGCGCGAGTGTGGAGGCGCTGGGCGGGTACTCGTGCGCCGAGACAGGGTGCCGCATCCGCTGAAGAAGTCCTGCTAAAAAGCTCGCGATGGAACCCGAACCGGACTTAACACCGTCCTCTTAAGAGAAGGGATCAAATTTCCGCCTACCTACCGCACCCGTCCCGTGACACCCCGCAGGCCAAACTCCGATGGACGTCCGACACAAGGAGTACGACTCGGTGAATCCGCGCGCACTTGCCCACCGGGCACACCGACACGGCTGGGACGTGCAGACCGTCCCGCGATCCTCCGGCCCCGTAGTCATCCTGCGGCGCGACGGCTGGCGCCTGGAGATCGCGTTCGACGGCCACGCACCCAAGCAGGCCACCGCCGACGGGCCCGGGAACACCGGCGCACAGCTCAACCTCCGCTCGATCAACGACTTCGTCCACCGGCCCGGCACGGAGCGGTTAGCCCGCTCGCGCCACGGACAGCGCCGGGCCGCCCGCCCGAACGACCGCGAGCGGGACGCCGGGGAGTGAGCTCCGGCGCGGCGGGAGAGTGGAACTGCCTTAGGAGGGGCCGAGGCTCCAGAGCCGCAGCCGCCGGTCCCCGCCCGCCGTCACCACGACCGGCCGCCCCGCCCGCTCGGCCAGCGCCAGCGAGCGGATCCCCCCGTCCTCGCCGTGACCGAACTCGCCGACGATCTCCCCGTCCTCCAGGCTCCACACCGCCACGAACGCGTCCTCACCCTGCGGCGCGTGCGCCACGACCGCGACCGGCACGCCGCCCACCGTGCCCGGCACCAGGGCGGCGGTGCCCCGGTCATCGGGGCTGCGATCGCTGAACTTCCACTTCTTCCTGCGCTTGCCCGTCGCCAGGTCGTACACGCGCAGGGTGGCGTCCAGATGCGTCGAGACGAGGACCGGCGCGCCGCCCAGCTCGCCGCACGCCAGCCGCTCGATCCCGCCGACCTCTTCCGTCTTGTACGTGCGCAGCACCGCGCCCGTCGTCAGGCGGCGTACCCGCACCCGGTTCGAGCCGTCGCCCGTCACCAGCACGTCCACGCCGTCCAGGCGGCCGAAGGCCAGGCCGCGGATGCCCTGGAAGTGGTCCTTGATCGTGGGGCCGAGCTGCTTGCCGGTGGTGACGTCCCACAGGCGGACGGTGCCGTACAGGTCGCGCAGACCGTCGTACTTCTGCGACACCGCCACCACCCGGTCGCCCGTGATCGTCACGGCGACGATCGGATCGCCGGCCTTGTGGCTGCCCAGCCGCTCGCCGGACTGGCTCCACAGCCGCATCCCGCCGTCGGAGTGGCCGGACGCGATCACGGGTTTGCCGTCGTGCTTGCCGTACGCGATCGCCGCCGTGGCCGCGCCGCCGTCGCCGGCCTCGTCGATCGTGGTCGTGGTGACGTCCCAGGTGAGGACGGATCCGTTGGCGGTGCCGCACGCCACGCCGGGGCCGTTCGCGGCCGTCTCGGCGGGGGTGCCCGCGCTGGAGGGCAGGGCCAGTGGCTCGCCGATGGGCGTTCCCAGTGGTTCGGCGGCGGTCGGGGTCGGCGTGGGGGACGGGCTGGGGGATGCGGGCTGATTCCTGACCGGGTCCTGGTTCTGACGGGGCGTTTCGTCGCCCGGCCTGAGCACGACGAACGCGGACACCGCCGCCGTCGTCAGAGCCGCCGCACCCGCACTGAACACGGCCCGGCGGCTCACCCGCCTCCCGCGCCCACCCGGCGACGTCTCGGCCTCCCCGTGCCCGGCACGGTGCGGCGGCACCGGACCGGCCGCCCCGGGATGCACCCGGCCTTGCGACGCGGGCGCGCCGCCGGAGAGCTGGCCCGCGGTCGGCCCGGACCAAGGTACGCCGCCCTGCCCCAGCATGACCGCGCCCGGCCCGCTCGTCAGCCGCCTCATCACGTCCAACGGCAACGGCCGCACCGCCGGATCCTTGGCGAAGCAGTCCCGCAACACCCCCACCAGCCGCTCAGGCACCCCACCCAGGTCAGGAGCCCCGTTGAGCACCGCATGAAGAACGGCAGGGACGGTGTCCCCGGCGAACGGCGGACGCCCCGTCGCCGCGAACACCATCGTCCCCGCCCAGCTGAACACGTCGGAAGCGGGCCCCACCCGCGCCCCTCCGAACTGCTCGGGCGACATATAGGTAGGCGTCCCCACCACCCCGGAGGTCATCGTCGTGGCGTCCAGCGCCTTGGCGATGCCGAAGTCGATGACGATCGGCCCGTCGGGCCCCATCAGCACGTTGCCCGGCTTGAAGTCCCGGTGCACGATCCCGGCCTGGTGGATGGCGGCCAGCGCGGTCAGCGTGGAGATCGCCAGCCGGTCCAGCGCCCCGCCGGCGCGCGGCCCCGCCGACCGGACGACCTGCTGCAGCGTCTCGCCCGCGACGTACTCGCTCACGAGGTACGGCTGCTCGTCGGCCGTCCCGACGTCGAGGACGGCCGCCGTGCAGAACGCCGCCACCCGCCGCGCCGCCTCGGCCTCCCGCAGGAACCCGCGGGTGATGGCGCCGTCGCCGCTCAGGTGGCTGTGCAGCAGCTTGACGGCGACCTCGCGCCCGTCGTCGCCGACCGCCTTGTAGACCGTTCCCTGGCCGCCGGAGCCGAGCACGCCGACGAGCCGCCAGCGGCCGACCCGTTCGGGATCGCTCGGCCGGAGCGGGCGGATTCCCGGCATCCCGCTCCTTTCCCGGGCCTTACTCGCGACCCACACGATAGCCCTTCGCCGGCGGACGCTGCGCGGTCAGCTCTCCGGGTCGGTGACGATCGTGTCAGGGGCCGGCGCCTTGATGGACACCTTGGCGCCCCACCCGGTGAAGCGGCTGTCGATGGTGATCGTCTTGCCGTCGAACCCGTTGGTGTCGAACACCCCGGTGGCCGCGTACGACGACTTCACCCTGCTCACCAGCCCCGCGGAGGTCAGCGTGAGCGTGTAGGTCACCTTCGTGTCGTCGTGCATGCGCAGCGGGATCGAGGCCCCGAACCAGCGCGACACCTTGTCCAGCTCCTTGAAGGTGATCTTCCCGGTGAGCGTGCCGCCGCGCAGCTTGCCCTTCTTGACCAGCGCCGCGAGGGTCTTCGGCTCGGCGGGGTTGATGACCTGGCCGTAGAAGCCGCTGGCGCCGCCCAGCAGCGCGTTGCCCTTCAGCCAGGCCTTGCCCATGGGCACGCGGTCCTCGTACATGCCGCCCGAGGTGTAGCTGACGTTGCCGATGCTGATCGTACGCTCGCGGGGGCGCCCCTTGGGGGTGGCGGTGATGTCGGAGGCCGCCACACCCTTGGCGTTGAACTGGAAGGTGCCCTTCCGGCTCTGGATCCTGGTGCCGCCCGAGAGCGTGGTCGTCTCGGTGAACCGTACGCCGTGGCCGGAGGTCAGCTTGGCCTTGAGGGCGCGTACGGGATCCTTGGGAGCGGCCTGGGCGGGCGCGGCGGCCACCAGCAGGCTGCCACAGGCCACCAGGGCCGTGATCGTCGTCTTTCGCACAAGCCGCGATCTTGCCGTAGGCGGGTCACGACAAGGGCACGGCCAGGGCTCGAAGGGCCGGAACCATGGGCGGTATTCGGTCGTTCACCCGCAGGGGCTGGCGGACCACTTGATGTATCCGGTGACCCGGCCCCACGTGGAAACCTCGCCGCTGCAGAATTCCGTCTTGACCCCGACCAGGTTGGTGCGCGCGGCGTCGGAGAAGTACTGGGTGTTGCACAGGTAGCCGGACTGGCAGATGGGGGCGGCCTGCGCGACGGCCGGGAGGGTGGCGAGCACGGCACCCACCAGGGTCGCCACGGCCAGTACGCGACGGATCATGAATCGTCCCTTTCCTGAGCACTGAGCACGGGAAGTGTCGCGGCTTCGTGGGCGCCCCAGCCGATGATCGAAATGATGCGTCCTGCGCGAAGAAAACGCAAGGGCGGCTCATTTCTGCGCTTTTCGACAGAACCTCACAGACAGATGAAAATTCTTTTCCGGCCGCTCAGCCGGTCAGCATTCCCTCCAGCCGCAGCAGGCTATCCAGATGGTCGCTTCCCGCCGCGGCCGAGGCGTCGTCGGGGAACACGTAGGGTTCGCCCGACGCGATGCCGGCCACGATCCGGGCCGCCACCTCCTCCGGGTCCGCCTTGACCGCCTCGACGCCCGCCAGCATGGCCGTGTCGATCCCGCCGGGATAGGCGCCGATCACCGCGACGCCGTGCCCGCGCAGCTCCGCGCGCAGCGCCTGCGTCATCGAGTGGGCGGCGGCCTTGGACGCGCAGTACCCGGCCATCGGGCGGACGGGCGCGAGCGCGATGACGGTGAGGACGTTCACGACCGCCGCGTTCTCACCGGCCGCCTTCAGCGCGGGCAGGAACGCCCTGGCCATCCTGAGCGGGCCCAGGTAGTTGGTCAGCAGGTCCCGCTCGGCCAGCGCCAGGTCACCGCCGAGCACGTCGCCGAACCCGAGCACGCCGGCGTTGTTGACGAGCAGGGTGACGTCCGGCGCCGCCTCGGCCGCCGCGTCTATCTGAGCCTGGTCAGTGACGTCGAGCCGCAGCACCCGGACGCGCGGATCGCGGTCCGGTGAGACGGTGGCGGGGTCGCGGGCGCCCGCGTACACCTTGGCGACGCCCCGCCGCAGCAGCTCGGCGACCAGGCGGCGGCCGAGCCCCCGGTTGGCGCCGGTGACCAGGGCTGTGGAACCGGATACGTTCACGGGCACTCCTTCGTTGCGTCGATGACGACCACCGTAAGGAGCAGGGGCTGCGACCGGCGATGCCGCCGAAGCTCAGGTCTTTGTCCGCGAGTCTCAGCGGGTTGGTATAACCGGCCTATGGACCCGCTCACCGACGTGCTGGCGCTCGCGCAGGTGCGCGGGACGGTGGCCGCGACCGTGCACGCGGGCGACGACTGGGGGCTGGCCCTCGACGACGTTCCAGGGGCGGCCTTCCACGCGATCACGGCGGGCGCCGCCTGGCTCGGCGCCGGGGACGCGGAGCCGCGCCGGTTGCTGCCCGGCGACGTCGTCCTGCTGCCCACCGGCAGCCGTCACTTCCTGGCCAGCGATCCGGGGCAGCGCCGCGAGCCGTTCGACCACGCCGCCGCCCGGCAGGCGCTGAAGGCGGGCGGCCGGCTCGACGTCGGGGCAGGTCACCGCCGCACCCGCATCCTGTGCGCCTCCTACCGCCAGGACCCGGCCGTCACCACCCCGCTGCTCGGCCTGCTGCCGCCGCTGGTCCACCTGCCCGCCGACCCGGCGGGCCGCCTCGACAGCCTGGTACGCCTGCTCGCCTACGAGATCGAACAGCCCAGGCCGGGAGCGGAGGCCGTGCTCGACCGGCTCGTGGACATCGTCCTCGTGCACGTGATCCGCGCCTGGCTCGACGGCCCCGGCGCCGCGGACCTGACCGCGTCGTGGCTCTCGGCCCTGCACGATCCCGTGATCGCCACCGTGCTCGCCGCGATGCACGCCGACCCCGCCCGCGACTGGACGCTCGACGACCTCGCCAGGTGCGCCGCCGTCTCCCGCGCGACACTCGCCCGGCGCTTCCCGCGGCTGGTCGGGGAGACGCCGCGCGGCTACCTCACCCGGTGGCGGATGGACCTGGCCGCGCGGCGGCTGCGCACCACCGCCGACCCCATCGGGCCCGTCGCCCGCTCCGTCGGCTACACCTCGGAGTACGCCTTCAACCGCGCCTTCACCCGGCTGCGCGGCATCACCCCCGGCCGCTACCGCCAGGAGGCGGGGCCCGGCTGACGGACGCCCGATCACTTCGCCCGCAGCGGCTCGCCGAAGGACTTGCGCAGCGAGGAGGGTGCGGCGAGGGGCAGCAGGGCGGCGAGAATCTTGCCCTTGAGCGTGCGGGGCACGCGGGTCAGCCGCACGTCCACCCGGGTGCCGCCGGCCTCGGGGGTGAGCTGGATGTCCCAGCCGCCGCCGGCGCCGAAGAGCTTGGAGTCAAGGGTGGTGATGACCACCTTGCCCTGGTCCGCGTCCCACTCGTAGCGGGCGCGTTCCCAGGCGGCGGCGGTGCCCTCGGTCACCTCGGCCCAGGTGTCGCCGAGCCCGTGGACCGAGAAGTGGTCGGTGTCGATCGAGGGCCAGTTCTGCGCGCGGTCGGGGCCGAAGTCGGTCAGCACCTGCATGGCGGCGGCGGGGGTGAGGGAGGACAGGAGGGTGAAACGCACGACGGTCATCGGACTTCCTTCAAGAGTCACCGGTTCAACTGGTGATGATCCTCGCATGGGCATGCGTCACCTGTCAAAGTGGTGACGATTGCATTCACTCGCCCGCGCGGAGCACTTCGCTCAGCCGGCGGCGGCGGCGCAGCGCCGACTCGACGGGCACCACGACGGCGACCGCCGCCAGGAACGTGACAGCCACCAGGGCGAGCCACCACCACGGCAGCACCACGCCGGGCCCGCCGCCGACGAGCGTCCCCAGCCCGAGCGAGCCGGACGTCACGCGGGCGAGCAACACCCCGAGCAGGGGACCCGCCACGGCGGGCACCGCCGCCATCGGCAGCAGCTCCCCGGCGGCGACCCAGCGGGCCTCCCTCGGCCGCAGCCCCAGGGTGCGCAGGCGGCTCAAGGTCTGCCACCGCTCCGGCGCCCCGGCAGCCGCGCCGAGCACCAGCCCCAGCAGGCCCAGCGCCGACAGGGCCACCGCCGACACCCACGCCAGCCGCAACAGCCCCGAGGCCAGCGGCCCCTCCGCCGCGCCCTGTCCGAGGGTGGCGGCGAGGGTGAGCGCGAAGGACCCCAGTGCCAGGGACGTCATGAGCACGGCCAGCGGCAGCACCCGTACCGAAGCCGCCGCCCGAGCCGCCCCGAACACCGCCAGCGGCCGGCGCGACCGCAGCAGCCGCCCGAGCACGAAACGCGTCGCGGCGGGCAACAACCGCACCACCACGAGCGCGCCCACCAGCGCGCCCAGCGCGGGCGCACTCGCAGGCAGCACCAGGTCACCGCCCACCAGCGCGCCCGAAACGGACGCGGGCAGCACCACGTCACCGCCCGCCAGCGCGCCCGAAGCGCTCCCGGGCAGCACCAGGTCACCGCCGACCAGCGCGCCTGAAGCGCTCGCGGCCGACGCTCCCTCAACGGAGACGATCCCGCGCTGGAACAGGGCGGCGAACGCGCCGGCCGCCGCCACCAGCACCCCGGCCTCCAGAGCCGCCCGCCGCAGCCGCACCGTGTGACGCAGCCACCGCCGCGCGCTCCGGTTCGCCGGAACCCGCCGATCCCGGGTGGCGCGGGAGGCGGCGAGCGTCCCGAACCCCGGCCCGGCGGCCACGGCCGCGACCACCACCGGCACCACCCACTCCCAGGACACCCCGTCCGTGACGACACCGGCCAGCCCGAGCCCCGCCGCCCCCGCCAGCACCGCCACCACGACGGACTCCAGCGCCAGCTCACCCCCGATCACGGGCAGCGACATGCCCCGCTGCCGGGCGGCGGCCAGCGCGGGGGCGCGGCGACGTACCAGCAACTCGGCGGCGAGCAGCAGCACCAGCACCGCGACGGCGAGCACCGCGACGAGCAGCACCGCCGCCTGCGCGAACGCGGCACTCACCCGCGCACGCACGTCCCGCAACACGCCGTCGAGCCGCGTCTCCCACCGCAGCGAGCCGTCCCGGGCGCCCGACGAGCCGGAGGACGCCTTCAGCTCGACCACCCTCGCCGCGACCGACGCAACGGAGTCCCAGGTGAGCCGGCTCGGATCGGGCGTGAAATGGGCGGTGCGCCGCAGCTCGTCCTGACCGAAGGCGAGCCGGGCGTCGGGCAGCGACTCACGCGACAGCAGCCCGGCCAACCGGGTGCTGCCCGACCCGTCCGCGCCGGCCACGGGACGCAGCAGCGCCGGCACCAGCCGCCAGGCGGGATCGGCGCTGTCCTGCGGCCGGAAGACGCCGCTGACCTCGACCTTCTTCACGTTCCCCTGATCGTCGGCCAGCGGAATCCCGTCACCGGGGCCCACCCGGAGCGCGGCGGCGTCCGCCTCCGACAGCCCCACCCGCACCGGCCACGGCGGCGCCCCGTAGGGGACCTCCGCCGTCTCGGAGCCGGTGGGCTCGGGCGGGCCGCCCGCGATCCAGGTCACGCCGGGGCCGCCGTCGCGGGCCAGGTAGGCGAGCTGGAACGTGCGCAGCACGCTGCCGTCAGTGATCTTGAGGGTGGGGCTGGTGACGGTGGCGACGGGCGGATGCAGGGCGGCGCGCAGGCCGGGGCCGAGCTCGTCCGCGGCCCTGTTACGGAAGTCGTCCACGTCCTCGGCCAGGCGGGGAGCGCGGACGCGGGTGCCCGCCTGGCCGTCGTCGCGTTCCATGCGGGCGTGCACCTGGAGGTCGGCGCCGCTCCTGCGCACCGCGTCCCGCACGGCGTCGCCCGCGGTGGCGTACAACATCGGCGGCACCGCGCCCGCCAGCAGCGTCACGGCCGCCACCACGGCGGCGACCAGCAACAACGGCCCTGCATCGGCGCGAGCGCGACCGGCCACGCTGGGCCAGTGCGGCGCGGGGAGCCACTTCGTCAGGCGCCTCACGACGCCACCCGCAGAAAGTTCTTCACGACGCCACCCCGCAGGTTGCTCTTCACGACGCCACCCGCAGGTGCTCGGCATCGACGCGTCGCGCCTGGACGACCACCACCGCACTCACCGCGACCGCACACCCGCCCAGCAGCACCCCGAGCAGGACCAGCTCGGCCCCCCACGGCCAGACGGGCAGCACCTCGGGCACGGGCGCGGCGCCGGTGTCGGACCGGACGAGCAGCGGCGCGACCACGCGGGTGGCCACCGCGCCGACCACCGCGCCCGCCGCGAGCAACGGCAGCAGCACGCCGACGTGCTGGCCGAGCAGCACGGTACGGATCTCCCGCCGCGTCATCCCCAGCCCCCGCAACCGCGCCACCTCGATCGCACGAGCCCGCAGGTCGAACGTCACGTGCAGCACCACCCCGGCGATCATCAGCAACACCGCCGCCGGAACGAGCAACCGCAGCACGGCGGGCAACCCGGCCCGCAACGGGCCGCCGGCGAGCCGGGCGGTCTCGGACTCGCGCGTCGTCACCGCGCCGAGACGCAGCCCGGCGGCGCGTTCCGCCGCGTCGGCCCTGCTGGGATGGCCGACCCACCACGCGTCCACGGGCAGGTCGAAGGAGCCGCTGACGGCCAGGGCGCGGGAGAGGCGGTCGAGGTCGGCGAGGATGGCCGCCGACCCCGGAGCGGACGGCACGGCCGGCAGCACCTCGGTCACCCTCACCTGGACGGGGGTGAGCCCCACGGTGAGGTCGAGCCGGGAGCCGAGGCGGGCGCCCACCTCGGCGGCGAAGCGGGCGGAGACGGCGACCGGAACCGGGCCGGGGGCGGGGAAGGCGGTGGCGACCAGGGTTCTGGCGGCGTCCGGCGGGCCCTGCAACTCGACGGTCGTCGTCATCCTCAGCCGAGTGCCGGTGGAGGTGCTGGTGAGGGTGACGGCCGGTGCGCCGAGCTGGCCGGGCGCGGGTCCGACGGAGGTGGCGGTCCAGGGCGGTCCGGAGGCCGTTCCCGGAACGGTGAGCGTCACTTGGACGCGGCTGTTGCTCGACGGGGGGTCGGTGAAGGCGTCGGAGTGGCCGGTGCCCACGTTTCCCGGCGCGGTCGCGAACGGCAGCGACACCGCGACCAGCCGCAACCCGCCGGTCGTCGCGCAGTCGGGTAGCGGGCGTGCCTGGCCGTCCAGCGGGACGGGCGCACCGGCGCAGACGGTCCGCAGCCCTGTCGCGTCCTGGAGCAGCAGCCGGGGAGTCACGGTGAGCGGCGTCCCCCCGGTCGCCGTCCCGATCAGGGACAGCGCGGCACCGACCGGGACGGAAACCCCAGCGACCCGATCCGGCGGCACGGGATCGGCGTCCTCGGCCAGGGTCGGTGGCGCGAGGGCGGCGCCCACCTCGGCCCACGTGCGTCCACCGTCCAGCCGCCCGCGCAGCAACTCCCCGGCACGCGTGGCGTCGATCGCGACCAGCCGAGGCGGGTCACCCGCGCCACCGAGCCACTGCCCGACCGCGACCCCCCGATCCAAGGCCGGGCTCACCACACCACCGGTGGCCGCCCCGACCATCGCCCCCTGCCCGGCGGCGGGCGGGGCGCTGAGGGTGAGCGCGAGATCGGTGCCAACGCCCAGATCAGCCTGATCCCGCTGAGACCGCTGCCAAGTGGCGTCGAACGCGACCCCGTACGTGACCGCCGCACACCCCAGCGCGACCAGCAGCCCGGCAGCCACCGCCTGCGGCCGGCGGGCGGCCTCGAACGCGGCCAGCGGAACCACCAGCCCCCGAGCACGCCGAGCCAGCCACTCCACCCCACGCAACGCAGGCCAGACCACCCGCAAAGCCACCGCCGCCCCGGCGATGAGCAGCAACGCGGGAGCCAGCACCCGCACCGCGTCCACCGGCGAACCGGACCCGGCGGGCTGCTCACGCAACTGCCACCAGCCCACCACGGCGAACGCCACGAGCAGCACATCGGTACCCGACCGGGCGAGCAACTCCCGCCGATGACGAGCGCCAGGGCTGCTCCGCACCGACGCCGCCACGAGCACCACCGCCAGCGCCAGCGCGCCCCCGACGACGGCCAGCACCTGCGCGCCGTTCACGCCGGGCTGCGCGGCGAGCCCGGCCCTGGCCATCGGCGGCAGCCGGGTCAGCGCGGCATGCAGAACGGCCGAGGCAGGGACGGCGACCGCGACGGCGAACACGGCGAGCGCGCCCGCCTCGGCGCACGCGGCGACGGCGAGCCGGCCGCGCCCGAAGCCCAGCGCGGACAGCAGGGCCGTCTCGCCGCCCCGCACGCCCGCGCTGAGCCGCCCGGCGAGGGCGAGGGCGGTCGCGGTCAGTACGAGGCCGATGGCGGCGACGGCGAGCACGCCCGCCGTGGTGACCCGCTGCTGCTCACCGGCCGCCAGCAACGTCGAGGGCAACCGGGAGGCGACGCGTTCGATCCGCACCCGGTCGCCGAGTGTCTGCCCCAGCCGCCGGTCGGCGCCGAGCACGGCCTGGGTGACGGTGTCGAGGTCGCGCCGGTCGGGCGCGGACAGGTCAGGGTGGGCGGTGATCTCCAGCCGGTCGACGGTGGAGTCGCCCGCGAGCAGGTCGGCGAGGTCCACGAGGAACGGCCCGTACGCGTGGACCGGGCTCGCGGAACGGCCGTCGCGGTAGGCCAGGTCGTACCCGGCGGCGGCGAGGGGATCGCGGTCCCAGCCGGTGCCGGGCAGGGTGCGTACGACGCCGACGACCCGCACCTCGACGGGCTGGGCGGGGTCGTCGGCCTGCTCCACCCCGAGCCGCACCCGGGCGCCGGCGGCCAGCCCGAGCTGCCGCGCGGTGGACTCCAGGACCACGGCCTCCGAGGGCGCGGCGCCCGCCTTCGGCCAGCGTCCGGACGCCAGCTCGGCGCGGGTCTCCAGGCCCTCCACCCCTGACAGGTACGCCACGGCGGGGGCCCCGGCCGTCCGGCGATCGGGTGTCAGGGGTCGCATCGCGGATGAGGCGCGTGCGGCCGTCGTCGTCGCGAATGGGGCGAGCGCCGAGGTCAGCACGCGGCGGGTGTCGTCGGCGACGGACCTCGCGTGCTCGCCGCGGACGGTGACGGTGTAGGCGGTGACGTCGATCTGGTCGGGGGTGGCGCGGGAGGCGGCGGTTTCCAGGGCCTGCTCGGCGGTGCGGGAGAGGAGCAGGGCGCAGGTGCCCAGCAGGGTGGGGCCGACCACGGCTACGGCCAGCAGCGCGGACAGCAGCGGCCACTGGGCGCGCGCCCTCCGCAGGACCAGCCTCAGCACGGACGACTCTGCCCGCTCACGACTCAGCCCGCCCGTCGAGCCGCCCGTCCTGGATCCGGATCACCCGATCCGCCAGCGCCAGCATCGTCGGATCATGCGTCGAGACCAGCGCCGTAACCCCTTCGGATTCCACCACCCCCCGCAACAACGCCATCACCGCCAGCCCGGTCTCGGCATCCAGCTGCCCCGTAGGCTCATCCGCGATCAGCAACCGAGGCGAGCCCGCCAGCGCCCGCGCGATCGCCACCCGCTGCTGCTGCCCACCGGACAACTCACCGGGAAGCTGCTCCCCATGCCCACCCAGCCCCACCAGCTCCAGCAACAAGGCGACCCGACGCTCCCGCTCCACCGCCGGCACGCGGGCCAGCCGGAGCGGCGCCCCCACGTTCTCAGCAGCAGACAACACGGGTATCAACCCAAAAGTCTGAAAAACGTACGACACCTTCTGTCGCCGTAAGAGCGACAGCCCGTCCTCGTCGAGCGAGGTCACGTCCGTGCCATCGACGAGAACCGTCCCGGAGTCAGGCCGATCCAGCCCGCCGATCACGTTCAGCAGTGTGGTCTTGCCGGAGCCGGACCGCCCGACGAGGGCGGTCATGGTCCCGGCGGCCAGCTCGAACGTCACGTCACGCAACGCGTGCACCGCGCCCGGCCCGCTGCCGAACCGGCGGTGCACGCCACGCACGCTGACCAGCGGCCGCTCGCTCATCCGGCCTCGCCGCCGTCCGGCCGGATGGCGACGTGGTCGGCCTCCAGCACCAGCCGCACCCGCCGCGTCAGCGCCAGCGCCTCCCGGTAGTCGCGCGGCACCTGCACGCGCCCCGCCCGGTCCATCACGGCGTACTCCTCGGCGATGACCCGCTCGCCGCCGTCGTCCCCGGTGGCGGTGCGGCGCAGCACCTCGCTGCTGGTGCGCCCGTCGCGGATGGCCACGGTGCGCTCCACCTGCCCGCTGACGGCGGGGTCGTGGGTGACGATCACGACGGTGACGCCCAGCCGCCGGTTGACCTCCCGCAACAGCCCGAACACGGCGGCCGACGTGGCGCTGTCCAGCTCTCCGGTCGGCTCGTCGGCCAGCAGCACGCGGGGCTCGTTGGCCAGGGCCGCCGCGATGGCCACCCGCATCTGCTGCCCGCCGGACATCTGCGCGGGCCGCCGCTCGGCGAGGTCGGCGATCCCGAGCGTGTCCAGCAGCGCGGCGGTGCGCGCGCGCCGCTCGCGGGCGGGCGTCCTGGCGGCGGTCATCGGCAGGTCGATCATCTGCCGCGCGGTCAGGTACGGGACGAGGTTGGCGGACGTCTGCTGACGCACGAACCCCACGGTGTGCCGCCGATACCGGACGCGGTCGGCCCGCGACATGTTCAGGAGGTCCCACCGGTCGACCCGCACCCGCCCGGCGGTCGGGGCGTCCACCCCGGCCAGGATGGACAGCAACGTCGACTTGCCCGATCCGGACGCGCCGACGACGGCGACCATCTCCCCGCCGTCCACGACCAGGTCGAGCCCCTGCAACGCCTGCACCTCGACCGACCCCGACTGGTAGATCCGCACCAGGCTCTCGCACACGATGAGCGCGTCCCGCCCGAACTCGGGCGCCTTCGGCGGCGGCTGCGGCAGGGCCAACGGCGTGCTGGACATCCCCCTCCTCGGCCCGGGCTGATCACTGGCCAGACTCTATAGCGCACGAAATAGCGCACGAACGCGGGGCCGTGAATCGCCGCACGTGTGACGAGAGCGCGGACAGGTGTGCGCGCGGACGCCGGACGGCCTGTCGGCCGGGGAGTGGCGCGAGCCGGCCGGGACGGACGAGCCGCTCACCGACCCCTGCGGCAAGGGTTAACCGCGCGCCTCCTCAGGAAACACGTCACGTCTCAGGTCAGGAGCTCGTCGACCACGCGCCGGACCTTGTCCGCCGCGCCCGCCTCACCCAGGCGCATCGCGAGGTTGGCGGCGTTCAGCACCGCGTCGATCTGGAACGCCGTCAGCTCGGCGTCGAGACCGGCGGCGGCCTGGGAGAGCTGCTCGGCGAGCAGGCCCAGCCAGCCGCGCCGCTGCCGCGCCAGGGCGTCACGCACCGGCCCGGGACGGCTGTCGAAGTCGGGGAGGTTGGCGGCCCAGAAGCAGCCGCCCGCGAACAGCGGCGCTTCGGCGTACTCGATCCACCGCTCGACCAGCGCCCGCAGCCGCGCCGCGCCCGCCGGCGCCGCCATCGCGGGCCGGACGACCGCCTCCTGGAACACCTGGCCGGCGGTCTCGACGGTGGCGAGCTGCAGTTGCTCCTTGCTCGGGAACAGGGTCGCCACGCCGCCCTTGCTCAGGCTCAGGTCGGCGGCGAGACGGCCGAAGGACAGCCCGCTCAGCCCTTCGGCGGACGCCACGTCCACGGCATGGCGGGTGATCGTCCGCCGGGAGCGCGCTCCCCGCGCCAGGCGCTGATCGCCGGTCATGCCGTCCCCCTTCCAAGCGTACGAACGATCGTATCTACACTGCTGAGACGGCGGCAAACTGCCAGGATCGACGCATGACCCGCACACCGGTGACCCTGCACAGGCTTGAGCCCTCCGACTGGCAGGCCGTGCACACCTGGGCGTCCCTGCCCGAAGCCTGCCGCTACCAGACGTGGGGCCCGAACACCGAGGAGCAGACCCGCACGTTCGTGGCCGCCACCGCCGAGGAGTGGACGCGCGTGCCGCAACGGCTCTTCGCCTACACGGCCAGGGCTGAGGGCGAGGTGGTCGGCATGGGCAACCTGCACATCCACAGCGAGGCGCAACGCCAGGGCGAGATCACCTACATCGTGCATCCGCGGCTCTGGGGCCAGGGCGTGGCGACCGCGATCGGCGCGGAGCTGCTCAGGCTGGCCTTCGAGGAACGTGGCCTGCACCGCGTCCACGCGACCTGCGACCCGCGCAACGCCGGATCGGCCCGGGTGCTCGAAAAGCTCGGCCTGACCTGGGAGGGGCGGCTGCGGCACACCGCGCTGATCCGGGACGGCTGGCGGGACTCCGAGGTGTTCGGCATCCTCGAGGACGAGTGGCGCGCGAGGCGGCTCGGGCACGCCTGAAGCCCGCCACCGGCGTCAGAACCGGGTGGCGCGCACCTCCGTCACCGTGAAGTCCTCGACGGTGCCGCGGCTCTGGAGGAGGAACCCGACCAGGCAGGCCACCGCCTCCACCCCCTGGGCCGCCCGCGCCTGCCCCGTCAGGAGGAAGACCAGCGGCGTCGAGGGCTGGTCGAGGGCGAAGTTGCGGTCGTGGCGGTGCACGTCGTGCAGAACCTTGATGGGGATCGGCCGGGGCGAGGTGAACCACGCCACGGCCGCCCACAGCGGCAGGCCGGGATCGGGTTTGGCCGCGGCGCGGTAGCAGGTCACGCAGCCCTGGCCGACGTGCCGGCCGTGCGGGCACGTCCATTGGGCGGTCTCGTGGTGGGGCTGGTCGCCCATGCCGAAGGTCGCGGTCTCGACCACGCGGCGGCGTACGGTGCGTGCGCTGGGCTCGCTGATGATGAGTCCTCCGGATCGTCGCAGGGCCGACCGGCGGCGAGGCCGGCCCGCCGGGTGGGCGCGGACTGCTCGGCCGTGCGCCACGTGCCGCGGGCCGGGAGCGGTCCCGCTGGACGACCATCCTGCTCGCTCATCGAGGATCAGGCGAGCACCGGGGGCGGAGCGGCGCTCCTCACAGCTTCACGAGTTTGGCGTACGGGGAGGCGATCCGATACGTTTCCGCGCCGAAATCGATGAGAACGGCGTCATCCTGCTCAACCGCGAGAACCCGGCCGAGGCCGTATTTGTCGTGGCTTACCCGGTCGCCGGCGACATACTGCTCGACGGGCGGCGGAGGCGTTTCCGGAGTGTTGAAAGGGCTGCCCGGCGGGCGTCGCCGACCGGCCGGCGAAGTGCGTCTCATTAGGCAAGTATGCGCCCGCGCGGCGAATAAATCGAGCGCCACGGGGAAATGTGACGGATCCCGCCGAGGACCACGCGGGCCGTCGGCGGGATCGGTCATGGCAGCCGGAAACCGGGCCCGCGCCTCAGCGCGGACCCGGCATCGTGAGGTGCCAGGTCAGGCGGTGACGATGTTCTCCGCCTGCGGGCCCTTCTGACCCTGCACGACGTCGAAGGACACCTTCTGGCCCTCGGTCAGCTCACGGTAGCCGCCGTTGGCGACGATGTTGGAGTAGTGAGCGAAGACGTCGGCGCCGCCGCCGTCCTGCGCGATGAAGCCGAAGCCCTTTTCCGAATTGAACCACTTGACGGTACCGGTGGCCATGTCGATCTCCTTCTGACAGTGCCGAAAACTTGAGAATTCACACCTCGTGAATCTCGTGCCGCCGCGATGAGCCCACCCGGAAATAGCCGGAAAACATAAAACGCGCCTGTAGATTAGCTCTGTCAGGCGCGCATAAAGTCTTTATGGGTACCATAACTGCAACGCACATCAGGCTAACACACTTTCGGTGCGCTCCACCCATGGAAACCCTGTGCCGGCGGTAGATCGTGTCGCTGCGGACGGCCAAATCGGGCGATCCCCCCGGCTGCGCAGGGGATCGCGGGGCGCCGTCGAAGGCGGTCGACGCCCTGGTCGGGCAGCGCCTGCGCCCACTCGAACTCAGGAGTCCCGCTCGCGCCGGGCGCGCTCCCGGGCGCGGGCCAGGGCCACCTCGCGGGCCAGCGCCTCCCGTGCGGCCTCGATCTCCTCCTCGCCCGGCACCCCGTCCGCCGGCTCGGGCTCCGTCGCCCACCGCACCCGCTCCAGGTCCTGGACGGCCTCCGCGTCGGCGCGCTTCCCCCGCCAGCCCGCGTCCGGCCGCCACTCGCGCCGCCGCCGCGCGGCCTCCTGCTCGCGCTCCCGCATCGCCTGCGCCGCCCGCCTGGACGACAGCGCCAGCCACTGCCGGGCCAGCGCCGCCCACTGCTCAGCATCCGTCACGGACTCCACCCTGCCCTGAGGGAGGGAGGTTCACCAGGGAATCTGAAGGGCCCAGAGCTGGCCGGACTGGAAGCAGGTGTACCAGGGCCACAGCCCGTTGTTCCGGCCCTGCTGGCCGACGCTGTTGCAGCTCTCGGCGCTGGGGTAGTAGCCGTAGATGCTGACCGGCGCGGCGGAGGCCGGGGCCGTGGTGCCCGCCAGTGCGGCGGCGAGACTCGCACCAGCGATCGTGAGGCGTAAGACTGCTCTGCTCATAACGCTCCTCACCTGCGGATTCAGTTGTAACTGTTAGTTAATTTTACTAATAGAAGGCGGAGTTTCAAGGTGCAGGGCCGCCCAGGCGGTGAGTCCTTCCTCGGTCAGAAGGTGGTCGAGCCCGATCACCGCCGCTCCGTGCAGCGCCCCGTCCCGGCCGAGCGCCGCGGGCAGGACGGGAGGCGGGTCAGGGCGGCGGAAGCGCATGAGGCCGTCGGTGAGGGCGGCGGCGAACTGCGGCCCGGCCGCGTCCCGCAGCGACCCCGCCAGGCCGCCCAGCGTCACCACGGCGGGATCCAGGGCGTTGATCAGCCCGGCGACACCGCCGCCCAGCGCGCTCGCGGCGCGGCCCACGGCGGCCCTGGCGGCGGGGTCGGTGCGGGCGAGGGCCTGTTCGGCGTACGTGCGGGGGTCGCGGGGCGGGGGATCGCCGAGATGGCGGGCGATGGCCCGGCCGTCCACCGCCAGATCCCAGCAGCCCCGCGCGCCGCAGGGGCAGCGCAGGCCGGGATCGCCGAACGGCAGGTGACCGAACTCCCCGCCGGCGCCCGTCGCCCCGTGCAACGGCCGGCCGTCCACGACCAGGGTGCCGCCCACGCCCACCTCCACGGTGACGTGCAGGACGGTCGCCGCCCCGGCGGCCACGCCTTGCCGGGCCTCGGCCAGGCCCGCGAGGGTGGCGTCGTTGCCGATCAGCAGCGGCGTCCCCGGGTCGCCCGCCAGCGCCGCCAGGTCCACCGCGTCCCAGCCGAGCACCGACGACTGCGCGACCCCGCCGTGCCGGACCGTCGCGGCGATCGCCACGGAGATCGCCCGGACGCGTCCGCCGTAACGGTCGCGCAGGCGTCCGACCGCCCCCGCGACCGTGCCGATCACCTGCTCGGGGTCGCGGCTGCGGTGCGTCCCGGCCTCCGCGACGGCGGGCCTTCCGTCGAGCGCGGCGACCGCGCACCGCCAGTCCTCCTGCCGCAGATCGACGGCGATGACGACGGGACCGTCCGGATGCGGGGTGAGCACGCTGGTCGGACGGCCGCGCGACGCGGTGGCGGCGGGCGTCTCGGCGAGCAGGGCGAGGTCGCGCAGCCGGGAGGTGATCTCGGTGGCCGAGCCGGTGCTCAGGCCGAGCCGCCGGGCGACGGCCGCCCGGGTCACGCCCGGCTCCCGGCGCATCTCGCCGAGCACGGCCAGGGCGCCGCGCCAGCGGAGGTCCGCGGCGCGTACGGACCGGGACCGGTCGCCTGGGGTTGCCATGGGTCCTCGCCCCTCCTTTATGCTCGATGAACGAGTTTAATCGAAGGGGGACATCGTGCGGCCACGACGAACGGATCTCGACGCGATCGAAGCGGTCCTGCTGGACATGGACGGCACTCTCGTCGACTCCGACGCCTCGATCGAGCGCGCCTGGACGACCTGGGCGAAGGAGTACGGCGTCGATGCCGGAGCGGTGCTCGCCATCGCCCACGGCGTCCCGGCCGCCCGTACGATCAGACGCCTGTTCCCCGACCTGGACGACGAGGCGGTCGCGGCGGCGGCTCGCCACCAGCACGCCCTGCAGTACGAGGACCTCGCGGACGTCACCGCGACGCCCGGCGCGCACCACCTGCTCACCACGCTGAACCGGCTCGGACTGCCGTGGGCCGTGGTCACCAGCGCCGACGGGCGGCTGGCCAAGGCGCGGCTGCACGCGGCGGGGATCGACCCGCCCCTCCTGCTGACGATCGACGACGTGCGGGCGGGCAAACCCGACCCCGAGGGCTACCTGGAGGCCGCGCGCCGCCTCGGCGTCGCCCCGTCCGCCTGCCTGGTCGTGGAGGACTCGGAGCCGGGGCTGGCCGCGGGCCGCGCGGCGGGCATGCCGACGGCGGCGCTGCGCGGCCTGCACGGCGACCTGCTGTCCCTGCCCGGCCTCGACCGCCTGGCACACCTGTTGCGGCAGCCGGGAGCGGCCACGTGACCCCGTTCCGCCTGGACATTCCCGAGACGGCGCTGGCCGACCTGCGCGAGCGGCTGCGGCGCACCCGGTGGCCCGAGCGGGAGACGGCCGGCGACTGGTCGCAGGGCGTCCCCTTGGACTACCTGCGCGAGCTGTGCCGGTACTGGGCCGAGGAGTACGACTGGCGGGCCACCGAGCGGCGGCTGAACGCGTTCCCGCAGTTCAAAACCACCATCGACGGTCTCGGCATCCACTTCCTGCACGTCCGCTCGCCGCACGAGGACGCGCTGCCGCTCGTGCTGACCCACGGATGGCCGGGCTCGATCGTGGAGTTCCTCAAGGTGATCGGACCGCTCACCGACCCCGCGGCCCACGGCGGCGACGCCCGGGACGCCTTCCACGTCGTCTGCCCGTCCCTGCCCGGCTACGGCTTCAGCGACAAGCCGGACCGTCCCGGCTGGGGCGTCGAACGGATCGCCGACGCCTGGATCCGGCTGATGGCCCGCCTCGGCTACGACCGCTACGGCGCGCAGGGCTCCGACTGGGGCACCACCGTCAGCACCCTCATCGGGCAGCGGGACCCCGCCCACGTGGCGGGCATCCACCTCGTCCCGCCGCTCGTGGCCCCTGACCCGGCCACGTCCGGCGACCTCACCGCCGCCGAACGGGCCGCCATCGCCGATCTGGAACGCGGCAGGGAGGACGGGGACGGGTACTCGCTGGAGCAGTCCACCCGGCCGCAGACCATCGGCTACGGGCTCGTCGACTCACCGGCGCTGCTGTGCGCGTGGATCATCGAGAAGTTCCGTTCCTGGACCGGCCCTGGGAGCGCCCTCACCCGCGACGAGCTGCTCGACAACCTCATGTTCTACTGGCTGCCCGGCGCCGGCGCGTCCGCCGCCCGGCTCTACTGGGAGAGCTTCAAGGCCGTCCAGCGGCTCTTCACCGACGGGACGACGGACGTGGTGACCGTCCCGGCCGGGTGCTCGATCTTCCCTGGGGAGAACCCCCGGCCGTCGCGGCGCTGGGCCGAGAAGCGCTTCACCAACATCCTGCACTGGAACGAGCCGGACAAGGGTGGTCACTTCGCCGCGTTCGAGCAGCCCGGCCTGTTCGTCGAGGAGCTGCGGACCTTCTTCCGGCTGGTCCGCTGACCGGGCCCGCGTTCAGATGCGTAGCGCCAGGCCCTTGACCAGCTCGGCGGCCAGCACGGCCTGGCCCGCCGCGGAGAAGTGCACCCCGTCGGCGCTCACCAGCCCCGGCCGGTCGTTGACGGGGTGGTCCCACATGTCGGCCAGCACCGCGCCGTGCTCGGCGGCCAGCGCCCGGATGACGTCGTTGAGCGCGCGCACCCGGTCGTGCCAGTCGGGGAAGCGGGGGACGACGAACGCCCTGCCCAGGGTGAAGGTCGTCAGCGTCGCGCCGGTCGCGGCGGCGCGGCCGAAGAGCCGCCGCAAGGCCCGCCCGGTCGCGGGGAGGTCGGGGTCGCGCCGCCACAGGTCGTTCGCGCCGCAGGAGACGTGCAGCAGGTCGGGGCCGAAGCCCAGGACCGGGCCGAGCTGCCCGGCCAGCGTGTCCGCCGTCGTCGCGCCGATGACGGCGGTGTTGAGGTAGGCCAGATCGGGGTGCACGCGGCGCAGGAGGCCGGCGAGCCGGTCGCACCAGCCCATGTTCGCGTAGCCGGGGCTCGGGCCGTGCGTTCCGGCCGCCAGGCTGTCGCCCATCGTGGCGAAGCGGCGCCAGGGCGCGCCGGTCAGCCACCGCGTGCTCTGGACCGGAAGGCAGAAGGGGTCGGACTCCTCCGCGGACAGGGTCGTCATGAACAAAACATACGATCGTTCGTACGCTTACGGCAACCCGAGCCGGTGGTCCCGGCGGCTCCGGCAAGGGGCCGCCGACTGTTTACATTTATCCGGATTGCATTTATGAACAGATGGGACGAGCGCCAGGTCCGGGAGGCCATCATGCCGAAACTCTCGCGCAGCGACTGGTACGACCTGTCGCGCGACACCAATTGGACCTTCCGCTACGTCACCGAGGAAGCCGCATTCCCCGAGGAGTTGTCCGGCTCCCACCGCATCCCCAGCGACGGCTGGGAACGATGGGACGAGCCCTACAAGATCAGTTATCGGGAATACGTGCACAACCAGGTGACCAAGGACACCACGACTTACTCACTCAAGAACGCCGTCGGCCGCTCGAAGCTGTTCGACCAGCTCGACCCCGGCTGGAAATCCGTTATTCTCGCCCATTACGGCGCCATCACCATGCCCGAATTCCTGGCCTCGATCGGGGAGGCGCGCATGGCCCGGTTCGGCCGGGCCGCCGCCTGGCGCAACACCGCGACCTTCGGCGCGCTCGACGAGATGCGGCACGGCCAGATCCAGGCGTTCTTCCCCTACGGTCTGCTGGACAAGGAGCCACGCGCCGACTGGGCGCTCAAGGCGTTCCACACCGACAACTGGGTGGTGCTCGCCGTACGGCACCTGTTCGACGACATGTTCCTGGCCAACGACGCGGTCTCCATGGCGCTGCAGCTCACTTTCACCTTCGAGACGGGTTTCACGAACCTGCAGTTCCTCGGCATGGCGGCCGACGCGATGGACGTGGGCGACCTGGAGTTCGGCGCGCTCATCTCCAGCATCCAGACCGATGAGGCCCGCCATTCGCAGCAGGGCGAGCCGACCATCAAGATATTGCTGGAGAACGGGCACAAGAAATGGGGCCAATTCCTGATCGACCATATGTTCTGGCGGTCATGGCGGGCCTTCGCCGTGCTCACCGGCCTGTCGATGGACTACTACACGCCGCTGGAAAGCCGCCGGATGTCGTTCAAGGAATTCATCGAGGACTGGGTGATCAAACAGTTCGCGGAGCAGTTCCACGATTTCGGCCTGGACCGCCCCTGGTACTGGGAGGAGTTCGTCCGCGAGCTGTCCTGGTACCACCACGCCATCCAGCTCGGCGTGTGGACCTACCGGCCCACCGTGTGGTGGAACCCGGACGCCGGGGCGTCGGCCGCCGAGCGCGCGTGGCTGGAGGAGAAGTACCCGGGGTGGAACGACACCTTCGGCAAGAACTGGGACGTCATCCAGGACAACCTGCGCAAGGGAGACGTCGCGGCGACCTTCCCCGAGACGCTGCCGCTCATGTGCAACCTCTGCCAGATCCCCATCGTCCGGCCCGCCGGCGTCACGGCCGGCGCCCTCGACTCGCCCGCGCCGCTGCGGCACACGTACGAGGGCCGGATCTACCAGTTCTGCTCGGAACCGTGCAAGTGGATCTTCACGTCCCGGCCGGAGCGGTTCGCCGGGCACAAGTCGCTCGTCGACCGCCTGCTCACCGGCGACATCACCCCGCCCGACCTGGGCGGCGTGCTGCGCTACATGGGGCTGTCGGAGGCCGAGCAGGGCCGCGACGCCACCGACTACGACTGGGCCCGCCCATAACCGCACGAGGAGGACCCATGGCGCCGCTGCCGCTGTCCGCGAGCTTCCATGGCGACATCGCGGTGCTGCTCGTCCTGGTGGACGACCACGACACCGCCGAGGTCGTCGGCCAGAAGATCGCCGTCCACGTCGCCGGTCGCCGGGTGGCGGCCGCCCCAGGCCCCGTCCGCGTCCGTCACGAGGGCCGGGTCCTGCCCGCCGGCCAGCGAGTCGGCGAGGCGGGCGTGAGCCCGATGGACTACGTGGAAGCGTTCTACGATGAGCGCTGACCCGCGCTGGCTGCCCGCCGCCACGCTGGACGAGCTGTGGGAGGGCGACCTCGCCGAGGTCGAGGTGGGCGGCGACGCCGTGCTGCTGGCGCACCTGCCGGGCGGCGAGCTGCGCGCCTACCAGGCGCTCTGCCCCCACTCGGAGTTCCCGCTGGCCGACGGCGACCTCGACGGCAGGGTGCTCACCTGCGCGGCCCACGGCTGGGAGTTCGACCTCGGCACGGGCCGGGGGCTCAACCCCGACACCTGCCGGCTGTACGCCTTCCCGGTGCGGGTGCGGGGGGAGCGGATCGACGTCGCGGTGCCGGCCGACGGCCTGCGTCACCACAACCGTTGCCGCGGGTGACCGCGCGACCAGTGAGGAGCCCGCTCGTGGCAGAGGACCAGAGGCGGCTGGTGGGGCCGGTGGTGCGGGGCTTCGACCCGGACGTGGTGGACGCGCTGCTGACCGCGATCGAGCACGACAACCCCGGCAAGGAGCTGCTGGTGGAGGACCACGGCGGCTACGTCCGCATCCACGCGCAGCACCGGCTGCGGGTCACCCGCGCCAGCCTGGAGCAGGCCACCGGCCGCGCCTTCCCGCTGTCCGGCCTCGAACCGGCCATGGCGAGCTTCGCCGGCCGGATGCGCTACGAGGGCGACGACGAGCTCATCTGGTACCTGACCAGGGAGGACTGACCATGGCAACGGCAGGCGACCCCCGCCGACGGCGCACCTGGAGCCTCTTCGACGGCGAGCGCCGCAAGCCCGACGAGTACGACATCGTCACCCGGGGCTTCCACTACCACTTCGGCCGCCGGCCCGCTCCCTTCGACCTCGACCCGCGCAGCGCGATCAACCAGTGGTACCTGCGCCACCGGGAGGGCTCCCTGCTGCAGGCGCCCGACTGGGAGGGCTTCCGCGACCCCGGCCGGCTCAACTACCGCCGCTACGTCGCGCTCCAGAACGACCGCGAGATCTACGCCGAAGGCGTCGTGGACAGCTTCGAGGCCGACGACCACGACGCGCGGCTCGACCCCGCCTGGGTCGCGGTGCTCGGCCGCGCGTACCTGCCGGCCCGCTTCGCCCTGCACGTCCTGCAGATCACCAGCATGTACGTCGCCCAGCTCGGCCCCGGCGCGGCCATCACCAACGCGGCCCTGTTCCAGGGCGCCGACGAGCTGCGCGCCCTGCAGTGGATCGCCTACCGGGCCAAGTCGCTGTCCTTCACCCACGGGCCCAGGCTCGCCGACAGCGCCGCCACGCGCGCCGTCTGGGAGGACGACCCCGCGTGGCAGCCGACCCGCGAGGCCCTGGAGCTGCTGCTGCTCGCCTACGACTGGGGCGAGGCGTTCGTAGCGCTCAACCTCGTCGTCAAGCCCGCCTTCGACGCGCTGTTCAAGGAGTCCTTCGCTGACCTGGCCGACGCCCACGGCGACGGCCTGACCGCGCGGCTGCTGAAGGACTCCGGCGCCGACACCGCCCGCAGCCAGGCCTGGAGCACCGCCCTGGCCCGCTACGCGCTCGCCGCCCGTCCGGACAACCTCAAGGCCGTCACCGACTGGCAGCACACCTGGACGCCGCGCGCCGCCGCGGCGGTCGAAGGGCTGGCCGCCGTGTTCGCCACGGCCCCGCACCCCGCAGACCCCCGCGAGGTGGCGGCCGCGGTCACCACCTCCACCGAGCGGCTCAGGGGGGCGATCCTGAGCTGAGGCGCCCCTTCTACAGGTAGTCCGAGTCCGTGCGGGACGTCCCGGATGGCGGGGCCCGGCGCGTCAGCGGCGCGCGCGGATCCACATGACCAGCCCGGCGACGAACGAGCCGAGCAGGAACGGCGACAGGACCGCGAGAGCCCCCCACACGAACAGGCCGATGTAGCCGAGCGCCGACGATCGGTACGCCGGGTCGGCGTCGGCGGCCGCGAACAGCCCCAGGCCGAGGACGACGCCGGTCACCGTGAGCGCGATCGGCGTCCACAGCAGCACGTGCGTCCACACGCGGTACTTACGGCCGTGGACGCGCCGGACCGGCGGCTGCGGGGGGTAGTTCATGCCGCATTTGTACCAGCCCGTGTAACCCCGTACCGCCAGGACCGGTCCAAGAGCAGTGCTACGGTTGGCTCCCAAATAGGCGATCAAGGGGACGAATGTTCGGCATTGTCCGCCCGTGTCAGCACGTCCTGTGCAAAGGGCTCTACGCGGACTGGATGGGTCACCTGTGCGGGCTCTGCCTGGCGCTCCGCGACGAGCACGGCCATCTGTCCCGTCTCGTCACCAACTACGACGGCCTGCTCGTGTCCGTCCTCACCGACGCCCAGTCGCCCACGCCCGTCTCGCGCCGCCGGGCGGGCCCGTGCGCGCTGCGCGGCTTCAAGAGCGCCGACGTGGTGCAGTCTGAGGGGGTGCGGCTGGCGGCCTCGGTGTCGCTGCTCCTGGCGGCGGGCAAGGTCAAGGACCACGTGTCGGACGGTGACGGCGCCTACGCCCGCCGCCCGGTCGCCGCCGGCGCCACCCGCCTGGCGGGCCGCTGGTCCTCGGCGGGCACCGCCATGGCCGGGACGCTCGGCTTCGACCCCACCCCGCTGACGGCGGCGGCCGGCCGCCAGGCGCTGCTGGAACGTGCGGCGCCCACCGGCCTGCGCGAGCTGACGGGGCCCACCGAGGACGCCGTGGCCGCCGCGTTCGCGCACACGGGGGTGCTGGCGGGCAAGCCGCACAACCGGGAGCCCCTGGAGGCGGCCGGGCGCAGCTTCGGGCGGCTGGCGCACCTGATCGACGCGGTGGAGGACCTGGCCGACGATCGGGCGTCCGGCGCGTACAACCCCCTGGCGGCCACCGGCACCGGCCTGGACGAGGCGCGCCGCCACTGCGACGCCGCGCACGCCGGGCTGCGCGCCGCCGTGGACGAGCTGGACCTGCCCCGCGCCGCCCTGACGCGCGCCCTGCTGGTCCGGGAAACCGGCAACGCCATCTCAAGAGCCTTCGCCACTGGAACGCACGGCCCCGGCCATGCTCCCGGCCCTGGCCACCCACCCGGCGACCCAGGCGCGCCGCCGGGACGCAAGCCGCCGAAGCGAGACCCAGGCGGCCTGCTGTCACTGGCGTGCGGCCTCATGAGCTGCTGCACCTGCGGCCTGTACCGTCCCCCCTGGGACGAGGAACGCGAAGGCTCCTGCTGCGAGCGCTTCGACTGCTCCGGCTACGACGGCTGCGGCAACTGCACCAACTGCTGCAACTGCTGCTCAGGCGACGACGGCGGCTGCGGCTGCGACGGCTGCGGCTGCGACTGCAGCTGCTGACCGCCTCGCAAGTCCACGGCGGGGCCCGCGGGCCGTTTAACTGAGCTGACCTGCGGATACGAAGTATGAGGCGATAGCGCCAGCCCGCATTCTGTTACTCAGGGTGATGTCATGACCACGTACCGCCAAGGCTTGGTGCGATGGCTGGTCATGCTCGCCGCGTTCTGGCTGGGCCTGGCGTTGTGGTCGCCTGGAGCCCATGCTCTCGCGGCCGAATCGGCTCCGGCGGCCTCGTCCGTCCATCTCGGCGAGGAGCCCAGCACCGGCGAGCCCGGCCTGCGCTGCCCGACACGCTCGCCCGCGAAGCGACCGCGAGCCACGGGAGGGCCACCACCGGCAGTCCTCGTCGCCGGATCGCCCGCCCGCATCGTCGGGGCGACGCCCAGCGTGGTCGGAGAGGCCCCGGCGCAAGAGGCCCGGCACACATCACGCCTGGTCCGGCTGAGCATCTGGCGCGTATAGGCCTGCGGTCTTTTCCTCGACCGCCAGCCATCCGCGTCAAGCTCCCGGAAGGTGCTTCGCCATGCGCGAAACCGACGTGTTCTCGGAAATCTGGACGTTCATCTGCCAGCACTGCTCCCACATCTGGCACGACGAGTACGAAGCCCGCCACTTCGACGACGGCCATGGCGGGGACACCGTGTCCTGGCGTCATCGAGGGCTGCGCAGCATGCCGCCCTGGGCCCACGCGACCTGCGTCAACTGCGAGACGGCGATGGTCAAGGTGCTGCCCGCGACACCACAGCGGCCATGAGGCCCGAGAGTCCCTAGCAGGCCGTGGTGTCCTGTCAAGGCGCAGAGACAGGGGGGAGGGCTGCGGCGATGCAGTCGAGGACGCGCTCCAGCCCGTGCCGGAACTGCTCGTCGCGGCTCAGGCGCGGCTGGCGCGCCTGCTGCACGATCTTCGTGAAGATCGGGTAGTCGCCGCTGTCCACGAGCTGCCGGATACGCGGGTAGCTGCGGGCCATCCACTGCGACTCGCTGAGCCCGCTGCGGCGGACCTCCTCGGCCGAGCTGATCTCCTCGCGGACGGCGCTCTCGACGTAGCTGTTCAGCAGGGCCATGAGCCGGAGGTTCTCGTCGATGGAGACGTGCTCGTCCAGGGCGCCCATCACGCGTTCGATCAGCAGCATCTGGTTGGGGCCGTAGCTGGGCAGGGCCCGGTGCACGGTGGCGATCCAGGGGTGGCGCAGCCACATGGCTCGCAGTTCGCGGGCGTAGTGCGTCAGGTCGGCGCGCCAGTCGCCGGAGGGCAGGCCGGTGACGTCGATCTCGCCCTGCAGCCGGTCGGCGATGAGCTCGACGAGGTCGTCGCGGCCCGGGATGTAGCGGTAGAGCGACATCGCGCCGGCGCCGATCTCGGCGGCGATGCGGCGCATGGTGGCGGCTTCGAGCCCTTCGGCGTCGGCGATCCGGATCGCCGCGTCGGTGATCTGGGCGCGGCTGTAGGTGGGTTTCGGGCCGCGGGCCGGGCGTTCCGGACGCATCCAGATGTTCACGTACTCGGCGTCGGTCACCGGGCCACCTCCCATGTTGCGTACATAGTACCCAGTGGTCTAGCGTGAGCCGAAACAGCGTACAACGTACTCACTAAGGAGCCTCATGTCTGATCCGATCGTGGTCGCCGAGGGGCTGCACAAGTCCTTCGGCGGCACCCATGCGCTGCGGGGCCTCGATCTGAGCGTCCCGCGAGGAGCGGTCTGCGGCGTGCTGGGGCCCAACGGCGCGGGGAAGACGACCGCGGTGCGCATCCTGGCCACCTTGTCCGTCCCCGATGCCGGGCATGCCCGCATCGCCGGACACGACGTCGTCCGCGAGGCGGACCGGGTGCGGGCGAGCATCGGGCTCGCGGGCCAGTACGCCGCCGTGGACGAGAAGCTCACCGGCCGCGCCAACCTGCGCATGTTCGGCCGGCTCCACCACCTGCCGCGGCGTCAGGCGCACCGGCGGGCCGACGACCTGCTCGAACGCTTCAGCCTGATGGACGCCGCCGACCGGCCGGTCCTCGGCTACTCCGGCGGCATGCGGCGCCGGCTCGACCTGATCACCTGCCTCATCCAGCGTCCCGAGGTGCTCTTCCTGGACGAGCCGACCACCGGCCTCGACCCGCGCAGCCGCGGCGAGATCTGGGACAGCATCCGAGAGCTGGTGGCCGACGGCACCACGGTGCTGCTCACCACGCAGTACCTGGACGAGGCCGACCGGCTGGCCGACGACATCGCCGTCGTCGACCACGGGCAGGTCGTCGCCACCGGCACGCCCGACGAGCTGAAGGCCACGATCGGCGACCGCCTCGACGTCACCGTCGAAGACCCCGCCGCACTGCCCGCCGCGATGACCGTCCTGCACGCCCTCACCGGCACCGATCCTGCGGCGACGGACGCCGACCGGCTCAGCGTCGCCCTGCCCGGCGGCCGTCTCCGGCTCGCCGGCATCGTGCGCGAGCTCGACCGCGCCGGTGTCGCCGTCGCCGACGTGAGCCTGCGCCGCCCCACCCTCGACGAGGTGTTCCTGCGCCTCACCGACCGCCTCACCGACCGCCAGACCGACCGCCCCACCGACCGCCTCACCGATCGCGAGGAGACCGCGCGATGACCGCCCTCACCTCGCCGCTGAGCCGCCTGCGCTGGACGTTCACCGACGGGCTGACCCTGGTCGGCCGCGAGCTCGGCCGACTACGGCAGGAACCCGGGCAGATCATCGCCGCGCTGGCCTTCCCGGCCGTGATGGTGGTGCTGTTCGGGTACGTCTTCGGCAGCGCCATCCAGGTGCCGGACGGCGGCGACTACCGCGAGTACCTCATGCCCGGCCTGTTCGCGATGGTCACCTTCACCGCCGTGCAGGGCGTCATGGGGCGGATGGCGGCCGACGCCTCCCGCGGCGTCATGGACCGCTTCCGCTCCATGCCGATGGCGCGGCTGGCGGTGCCGTTCGGGCACAGCGGCGCCGACTTCCTGGTCGGCGTGCCGCTGCTGGCCGCCATGGTGGGCACCGGACTGCTGGTGGGCTGGCAGCCGCGCCACGGCCCGCTCGCCACCGCCGGGGCGTTCGGGCTGATCATGCTCATGCGGTACGCGCTGAGCTGGGTGGGCGTCTACCTGGGCCTGGCGGTGAAGGACGAGCAGAGCGCCGCCCAGCTCGTGCCGCTGTTCCTGCCGATCACGATGTTGTCCAACGCGTTCGTCCCGACCGGAGGCATGCCCGCCTGGCTGCGGTTCATCGCCGACTGGAACCCGATCAGCGCGCTCACCGCCGCCACCCGGCAACTGTTCGGCAACCCGGGCGCCCCGTCCGGAGACGTGGTCTGGCCGCTCGCGCATCCAGCCGCCACCGTCCTGCTCTGGTCGGCCGCGCTCCTGATCGTGTTCGTCCCGCTGTCGCTGCGCGCCTACGCGCGCAGAGGACGCTGACCCCGCACAGAAAGGTAGGCACACATGCACGAAGAAGTGCAGCAGATCCTGGACGAGGCCGTGACCGGCGACGGCATTCCCGGCATCGTCGCAGAAGTCCACGACGACGGGCGAACCTGGTTCGGCACCGCGGGAGTGGCCGACCTGTCCGCCGGGCACCGGCGTCAGCCCGGCGAGTACCTGCACATCGGCAGCTCCGGCAAGGCGTTCACCGCCGCCACCGTCCTGGCCCTGGAGGCCGAAGGCAGGCTGAGCCTCGACGACCCGGTGAGCGCGTGGCTGCCCGGCGTCATGGAGACGGGCGGCTACGACGGCGGCAAGATCACCGTCCGGCAGCTGCTCAACCACACCAGCGGCCTGTTCCTCACCGGCCTCGCCCCGGAGCTGCAGAACAGCATCGCCACCCAGCCGGCCCGCGTCTGGACCACCTCCGAGCTGGTCGGCCTCGCGGTCTCCCAGCCGCCGGTCGGCGAGCCGGGCGGGCAGTTCGTCTACTCCAACGGCGGCTACTACCTGACCGGCGCGATCATCGAGCAGGTGACAGGCAACTCCTACGCCGCCGAGGTCGAACGCACGGTCATCCGTCCGCTCGGCCTGACCTCCACCTACGTGCGGCCCGCCGACGCCACCGGCTATCTCCAGCCGCATCCCACCACCTACGTCGCCGGCGCACTCAAGGACGGCGTCGACCCGGCGATGCTCACCGCGGAGAACTGGGCGTCGATGATCGACCACGACAAGCCGCCCGTCGACGTGACCGCACTCAACACCTCGTGGGGCTGGGCGGCCGGCGGCGTCGTCTCCACCACCGGGGACCTGACCCGCTTCCTCCGGGCGATCGCGACCGGCGGCCTGCTGCCCCCGGCTCAGCACCACGAGATGTGGACCATGGTCACCAGCGGCGACGTCGCCTGGCTGCCGCACGCCCGTTACGGCCTCGGTGTGATCGAGTTCGACAGCGCGGCGATGGCCGGCCAGACCGTGCGCGGCGTCAGCGGCACCCTCCCCGGGTCCTTCACCCTCGCGCTGAGCACCGACGACGGCCGTCGGAGCGTCGTCATCCACGCCAACATCGAGCCGAAGAACCTGGACATCCCCATCAAGGTCATCAAGGCGGTGTACGGCGTCACGCTCGCCTGACACGGGTGAGCCGATCGCAGGTCGAGACGGTGATCCTGGCCCTCCTTCAAGCGAACCGGTCCGTCAGTTCGTCAGCGTGAGCGGGTTGACCAGGTCGGCGTACACCAGCAGGCCTGCCATGACCATCATCGCGAGCGCTGCCGCGTACGTCAGCGGCAGCACCTTGGCGATGTCGACGGGCTTGGGCGTCGGCCGCCGCATGATCCTGGCATAGGCCCCCTTGAGCCCCTCCCAGAGGCCTCCCGCGATGTGCCCGCCGTCCAGCGGCAGCAGCGGGATCAGGTTGAACAGGCCGATCGCCAGGTTGAAGCCGGCCAGCAGGTTGACGAAGGTGGCGAGCTTCTCCGTGGCGGACAGGTCGGAGGTCAGGATCTCGCCGCCCAGGCGGCCCGCCCCGACCATGCCCACCGGCCCCTCGGGGTCGCGCTCCTCGCCGGAGAAGGCGGCGTGCCAGACGCCGACCATCTTCTCCGGCAGGTTGACGATCGAGCCCGCCGCCCTGGCCGTCAGCCCGCCCATGTAGCCGGCCACCTCGCCGACGCTCTGCCGCTGTATCACCTCGGTGGGCCGCACGCCGAGGAAGCCGGCGTTCTCGTCGATCTTCCCGGGGTCGTCGAGGTTCGGCCGGTCCTGGGCGATGAGCGTGACCCCGAGCGTCATCGGCTCGCCGTCACGGACGATGCCGAGCCGGGCCGGGCCGGCGCCGTGGGAGCGGATCAGGCGCTTGGCGTCGTCCCAGGAACGGATCGCGGCGCCGTCGAAGGACACCAGGCGGTCGCCCGGCTTGAGGCCCGCCTGCGCGGCCGGGGTGGGCCGGTCGCCGGGCTCGCACCTGGCACGCCGCTCGGAGCTGGGGATGACGCACGTCTCGGTCGTGGGCGAGACGATCGGGACCTCGGCGGGCAGGCCGATGCCGACCAGCAAGATCGTGAAGAAGACGAACGCCAGCACGAAGTTCATCGCCGGGCCGCCGGACATGATGATGACCTTCTGCCACCACTTCTTGCGGTAGAAGACGCGGCTCTCGTCGCCCGGCCGCACCTCCTCCTGGGCGGCGTCGCGGGCCGACTCGATCAGGCCCTGCCATGGGCCCGTCGCCGTGCTCCTCAGCTTGCCCGGCTCGTCGCCTGGGCGCGGCGGCAGCATGCCGATCATGCGGATATAGCCGCCGAACGGGATCCACTTGACGCCGTACTCGGTCTCGCCCTTGCGCCGCGACCACGCCGTGGAGCCGAAGCCCACCATGTACTGGGTCACCCTGACCCCGAAGATCTTGGCCGGGATCAGGTGGCCGAGCTCGTGCAGCGCGATGGAGAACATCAACCCCAGGAGGAAGAGGATGATCCCCGCGACGTAGAGCCAGTTCATCTGGAGGGCGCTCCTCGGCAGGCGGCAACGGCACGAATGGTGCGAAGATCCAATGTAGTGGAACCCGCCGGACCGCAGTTGCCCGAGCCGGTGGTGCCGTCAGGGAGGGGGAAGGCGGCGGGGATGTGCTGGAGCTGGCGCCGGACAGGGCGTAGACCGTGAACGCGGGGTGAACGTACCGCGCATAAGTCAGCATGTCTATACAAACAGATGACATTGAGGTAGAACCAGGGCGAGCCCGTTGGTCTTGGAGGTGTCCTGTGAGACGTACCCCGATCGTGCTGGCCCTGCTGGGCGCGCTTGCCGTCACCGGCTGCTCCTCATCCGGGGCGGGAGGACAACAGAGTGCCGCCCCGCCCGCATCCTCCGCGGCCCCCCAGGCGAGCGGCGCCGGCTTCTCCGTCATCACCCACGGCGCCCCCGGCGACTCCTTCTGGGACGTGGTCAAGAACGGCGCCGAGGCCGCGGGCAAGCAGTACGGGGTGAAGGTCACCTACCAGGGCGACGGCGACCCGGCCAAGCAGTCGCAGCTCATCGACCAGGCCGTCTCCGAGAAGGTGGACGGCATCGTGGTGTCGATGGCCAACCCCGACGCGCTGAAGGAGGCCATCGGCAAGGCCGTCGCCGCGAAGATCCCCGTCGTGACGATCAACTCCGGAGCGGAGTCCTCGAAGGAGTTCGGCGCGATCACCCACGTCGGCCAGTCGGAGGACGTGGCGGGGCGCGGCGCGGGCGAGCAGCTCAAGGCGGCCGGCGTGACCAAGCTGCTGTGCGTCATCCACGAGGCCGGCAACGTCGGGCTCGACCAGCGCTGCAAGGGCGCCGAGCAGACGCTGGGCGGCACCGTCGAGCGGCTGCAGGTGGACGTGAGCAACCTGGCCGACGTCACCTCCAAGGTCACCGCCAAGCTCCAGTCCGACCAGCAGGTCAACGGCGTGCTGTCGCTCAACCCGGCCATCGCGATCGCCGCCAGGGACGCCATCAAGGACGCGGGCTCGCAGGCGAAGCTGGCCACCTTCGACCTGTCGGCCGACGTGGTGACGGCGATCAACGACGGGGAGATCCTGTTCGCGGTGGACCAGCAGCAGTACCTCCAGGGCTACCTGCCGATCACGTTCCTCAGGCTCTACAACACGAACCTGAACACGGTCGGCGGCGGCCTGGCGGTCAACACCGGGCCCGGGTTCGTGACCAAGGACAACGCCGCCCAGGTGGCCAAGCTGGCGGAGGCGGGCACTCGATGACGGTGCCGGCTCAGGCGGCGGCCGACGAGCGGGTCGCCCACGTCGGGCTGGCCCGCCGCCTGCTCATCCGGCCCGAGCTCGGCGCGGTGGTCGGGCTCGTGGCGGTGTTCGTGTTCTTCGCCGCGCAGTCGCCGGTGTTCCGCTCCCCGGACGGCATCGCCAACTGGCTCGACCCCGCCGCCACGCTCGGCATCATGGCGGTCGCGGTCGCGCTGCTCATGATCGGCGGCGAGTTCGACCTGTCGGCGGGCGTGCTGACGGGGACGAGCGGCCTGATCCTCGTCACGCTGGCCACCAGGTTCGGCTTCAACGTGTGGCTGGCGATGCTCGTGGGCCTCGTCGTGGCGCTGGCCATCGGGTTCGCCAACGGGCTCGTCGTCACCAGGACCAGGCTGCCCAGCTTCATCGTGACGCTGGGCACGTTCCTCATGCTGCAGGGGATCAACCTCGGCGTGACCAAGGCCATCACCGGGACGGTGCAGGTCAGCGGGCTGCGGCGGGCGGACGGGTTCGAGTCGGCGAACGCGATCTTCGCGGGCACGATCGAGATCGGCGGCACGTCGTTCCGGGTGGCGATCCTGTGGTGGATCCTGGTGACCGCGGTGGCCACGTGGGTGCTCATGCGGTCCAGGGCCGGGAACTGGATCTTCGCGGTGGGCGGCAACGAGCACGCGGCCCGCGCGGTGGGAGTGCCCGCCGCCCGTACGAAGATCGCGCTGTTCATGACCACCGCGGTCGCGGCCTGGCTGGTCGGCTCGATCCTGGCGCTGCGCTACACCTCGGTGCAGGCCAACATCGGCATCGGCCAGGAGTTCATCTACATCATCGCCGCCGTCATCGGCGGCTGCCTGCTCACCGGCGGGTACGGCTCCGCCATCGGCGCGGCCATCGGCGCGGTGATCTTCGGCATGGCCGACAAGGGCATCGTGTTCCTGGGCTGGGACGCCGACTGGTTCAAGTTCTTCCTGGGCGGCATGCTGCTGCTCGCGACGCTGGCCAACCGCCTGGTGCGGCGGTACGCCGAGGAGGTGCGGCATTGATCCCGCAGACGATCCTGGAGACCAGGGGGATCGGCAAGACGTTCGGCTCTGTGCTGGCGTTGCGTGACGTGTCGATGGGCGTGGCGGCCGGGCAGGTGATGTGCGTGCTCGGCGACAACGGCGCGGGCAAGTCCACCCTCATCAAGATCCTTTCGGGGGTGCACCGGCACGACGCGGGCGCGTACCTCGTGGACGGGCAGGAGGTCAGCTTCGGCAGCCCGCGCGAGGCGCTCGACCGCGGCATCGCCACCGTCTACCAGGACCTGGCGATGATCCCGCTCATGTCGGTCTGGCGGAACTTCTTCCTCGGCTCCGAGCCCCGCAAGGGGCCGGCGTTCGACGTGGCCAAGGCCAGGCGGGTGGCCCGCGAGGAGCTGCGCGCCATGGGCATCGACATCCGCGACGTGGACCAGCCGGTCGGCACGCTGTCCGGCGGCGAGCGGCAGTCGGTGGCCATCGCCAGAGCCGTGCACTTCGGCGCGCGCGTCCTCATCCTCGACGAGCCCACCTCGGCGCTCGGCGTCAAGCAGGCGGGCGTCGTGCTGCGCTACATCGCGCGCGCCCGCGACCGGGGGCTCGGCGTCGTCTTCATCACCCACAACCCGCACCACGCCTACCCGGTGGGCGACCGGTTCCTGCTGCTCAACAGGGGCGCCAGCATGGGCGAGTACGGCAAGGACGACATCACCGCGCAGGAGCTGACCGCGCTCATGGCGGGCGGGGCGGAGCTGGAGGAGCTGGCGCACGAGCTCAGACGCGAGTGACTTTGGCCGACATTTGACGCGTCACGGTGGTCGGTTCGAGCGGCCGCAAGGCACAAGAGCAGTATGACCACGATGACCAGCAAGACTGTCGTGCTGGAGCCGGCGGCGCAGCAGTTCGCGGACGCCAACGCCAAGCCGCCCTTCATCTACCAGCTCCCGCCCGAGCAGGGCAGGGAGATCCTGGAGAAGCTCCAGTCAGACCCGAACGTGCCCAAGCCGGAGATCGACGAGGAGTGGATCCAGGTCCAGGGCGGCCCGACCGGCGTCATCCCGGTGCGCATCGTCAAGCCCAAGGGCGCCACCGGCACACTGCCGGTGATCTTCTACATCCACGGCGCCGGCTGGGTGTTCGGCTCCGCGCACACGCACGACCGGCTCGTCCGCGAGCTCGCCGTACGGTGCGGGGCCGCCGTGGTCTTCCCCGAGTACGACCGCGCCCCGGAGGCCAAGTACCCCACCCAGATCGAGCAGAACTACGCCGCCGCCCAGTGGGTGATGCAGCACGGCGACGAGAAGGGCCTCGACGCGTCGAGGATGGCGGTGTGCGGCGACTCGGTCGGCGGCAACATGTCGATCGTGCTGGCCATGATGGCCAAGGAGCGCGGCGACGTGCGGCTGCTCGGGCAGGCCCTGTTCTACCCGGTCACCGACGCCAACTTCGACACCGAGTCGTACAAGCAGTTCGCCACCGGCTACTACCTCAACCGCGACGGCATGAAGTGGTTCTGGGACCAGTACACGACCGACCCCGCCCAGCGGGCCGAGCCGCACGCCTCGCCGCTGCGCGCCAAGGACGAGGACCTGCGCGGCCTGCCGCCCGCGCTCGTGCTGAACGGCGAGGCGGACGTACTGCGCGACGAGGGCGAGGCGTTCGCGGCACGGCTGCGCCAGACGGGCAACGACGTGACGGCGGTGCGGCTGGCCGGGATGGTGCACGACTTCGCCATGGTCGACCTGCTGCGTGACACGAACGCCAACAAGACGGCCATGGAGCTGGCCACCAGCATGCTGCGGCGGTGGCTCGGGACGGAATCCGCCAAGTAAAGGCGTCCGGCGGTGAAGCTGTGGCCCGGCACACCCCCGGGCCCGTTATTACCCCGGCAGCCCGGAACCGGCGGGCCGCCCTTCGCCGAGCGGCCCGCACCGGGCTTGCCCGCGGTGTGCCAGTGCGCCGCGCACAGGTCGCAGGCCCTGGTCAGGGCGGTTCGCACAGGCCCCGCCGCGCGGGCTCGCCGTAGGGTGCGGCCAGATTCCGCCCCCCTCCGTAGGAGCACCATGACCGCCATCGACTCACCGGCCCTGCCGATCGGCGCGGCGTTCGACCGCATGCCGTTCACGCGCAGGCACGTGCTCATCGCGCTCGCGCTGTTCGTCGCGTTCGTCATCGAGTCGTGGGAACAGCTCGCCCTCGTGTACGTCTCCGGCGACCTCGGCGCGAAGCTGGGCATCGACGAGGCGGGCATCGGGCTCGTGCTGTCGGCGGTCGCGTTCGGCATGATCCCCGGGGTGCTGGTGTGGGGGCCGGTCGCCGACAGGATCGGGCGGCGGCCGACGGCGTTCTGGTCGCTGCTGGCGTACGGGGTGATCGCGCTGGCCTCGGCGTTCGCCCAGAACGCGGAGGTGCTGGTGGCGCTGCGGGTGGCCTCGGGGCTGGCGCTGGCCGGCGTCTACACGATCACGTTCCCGCTCTTCCTGGAGCTGCTGCCGACCCGGCATCGCGGCCCGGCGGCCGTGTACCTGTCGATCGGGTGGCCGATCGGCATGCTGGCCGCGATCGGCGCCTCGACGGTGCTGGGCGATCTCGGCTGGCACGTGGTGGTGGTCGCCAGCGCGGTGGCGGGGGTGTGGGCGTTCGCGATCAGGGCGTGGGTGCCGGAGTCGCCGTACTGGCTGGCCGCGCGGGGCAGGCAGGAGGAGGCGCGGGCGGTGCTGCGCTCGCTGGGCAGCCCGGACGCCGAGGCGACGTTCACGGTGGCGAGCGAGCGGGTGGGACGCCCGCTGGACCTGTTCAAGGGCGGCCTGGCGCGGATCACGCTGGTGATGCTGGCGCTGAACTTCGTCTTCAACTGGGGTTACTGGGGGCTGCAGACGTGGCTGCCCACGCTGCTGCAGGAACGAGGGCTGACGCTGTCGGCGTCGCTCGGGTTCGCGGCGCTGAGCGCGCTGATGATGATCCCCGGGTACGTGAGCGCGTCGCTGCTGACCGGCCGGTTCGGCCGCAAGCGGGTCTTCCTCCTGTACGTGGTCGCGGCGGCGCTGGGCGGCCTCTGGTTCGCCACCGCCGGCTCGTCCTTCGGCCTGTACGCGGGCAACTTCGTGCTGTCGTTCTTCAGCATGGGCGCGTGGGGCGTCTGGAACACCTGGAACGGCGAGTTCTACCCGACCGCGCTGCGCGGCACCGGCTACTCGTGGGCCACGGCGGCGCAGCTCGTCGCGACCACCGTGGCGCCGTCGGCGGTGGGCGCGCTGCTCGCGAACGCCACCGGCTTCACCGCCACGATGCTGATCATCAACGCGTTCATGGTGGCGACCGCGCTGCTGGCCGTGCCGTTGCCCGAGACGGAAGGGCGCGAGCTGGAGTGATCCTCGGCGTCGCCCTGGGGGAGGCCGCGCTCTCGGTGGTGGCCGTCGATGACGGCGGCCTCACCTGGCCGGTCGCCCGCGGCGTGGCCCGGACGGCGTCGCGCGTCTGCGTGGCGGTGGACCTGGGCGGGGCGCCGACGGCTCCGGTGGCGGCGATCCGCGTGGGCGGCCCTTGCCCGGAGGCGTTGCGGCCCGTCGTGGGGACGGGGGTGGCCACGATCGTGCGGGGCGGGCACAGCGTGACGGGGCGTCCGCTGGCGCCGCTGGACACCGAGGCGGTGCGGCGGTTCGCGGCCACGTGCGGGCTGGCCGACTTCGCGGTGACGGCGACCGGCTCGCCGATGCTGGCCGATCATGAGCTGGCGGTGGCGGCGATCGTGGCGGCCGAGGTTCCTGAGGCGCGCATCACCTTGTCGTACGAGTTCGGGTATCCGGGGCTTCGGGAGCGGGAGGCGGACGCCATCCGCAACGCGGCGCTCGGGCCGGAGGCGGGGCGGATCGCGGATGACGTGGCGCGTGAGTTGCCGGGGGTGCCCGCGTACTTCGCCAGGTCGGGGGGTGGGCTGGTGTCGGCGCATTACTTTCGGCGGTTTCCGCTGACGTGCGACCTGGGGGCGGTGGCCAGCCTGGCACGGGGGCGGGCGGCGCTCGCCGAGAGCGCCGGCGCGGTGCGAGGGCCGGTCGGCGGCGCGGCTCCGGCTCGGGGCGAGGGCGCGGCTCGGAGTGGCGGCATCGCCTCTGGAGGGGGCGCGTTCGGCGGGGCTGGGGTGCCCGAGGAGGTGGAGGTGCCCGATGGGGTGGCGACCGCGTACGGGGCGGCACTCGGGCGGCCGGAGGCGCACGTGGAGCGGATCGTGCAGGCCAGAGGCCGGGCTGAGCTGGACCGGGTGCTGCGGGACGCCAGGGACGAGGCGCTCACCCGGGTGGTCAGCGCGGGCGCGGCGCCGGGGTCGGCGGGGATCGACGAGGTCACGGTGAACCCGCTGTCGTACCTGCCTGACGGCCTCTACCGGGTGCGGGTGACGGCGGGCGGGCGGCCGTGGGCCGGCTGATCGACCTGGACGGGCTGGGCCGCTTCTCGGCGGGGTCGCGGCTGTTCGCGACGGGGGCGGCGCAGTCGTCGTACAACCTCGCCTACGACTGGGCGGCGTCGGTGGTCGGCCGGGGTGTGGAGCTGGTGGGGGCCGGTGAGCTGGCGCCGGAGACGCTGTGCCTGGTGGTCAGCCTGGTGGGCTCCACGACGGCGCTGGGCGAGCAGTTGCCCGCCGGGGACGAGCCCGAACGGGCCGTGCGGGCGCTGGAACGCAGGCTGGGGGAGCGGGCCGGGGCGGTGGCGGCGCTGAACCTGGCGGCGGAGAACGCGCTGATCCCGCTGATCGCCGCTGCCGGGCTGGGGTTGCCGATGGTGGACGGTGACGGCACGGGGCGGGTGTTCCCGCTGGTGGAGCAGACCACGTACACGCTGGGCGGGATGAGCGCGGCGCCGCTGGCGCTGGCGGGCGGGTCGGGAGAGCTGGTGCTGCTGGAGACGGCGGCCGATCGGGTGGAGGAGCTGCTGCGTCCGGTGGTGCTGTCGGTCGGCGGGTGGGCGGTGGCGGCGTGTTATCCGATGGCGGCGCGTGATCTGGCGCGGGTGCTGGTGCCGGGGACGGTGAGCCTGCTCATGCGGGCGGGCGAGCCGGGGGCGCCCCGGTCCGCGGCGGCGCCGTACGGGGTGCGGACGTTGTGCCGGGGGCGGATCCAGGCGGTGGAGGGGAGCACGGGGCACGGGGGTGAGCTGGCGTTGCCGTCGCTGCCGTCGAGCATCGTGGTGCGGGAGTCGGAGGGGTTGCGGCGGCTGGTGCGGCTGGAGGCGCACAACGAGATCGTGCTGGCTCTGGCCGATGGGGCGGTGGTGGCCACGGTGCCGGACCAGATCTGCATGATCTCGACCGGCGACGGGATGGTGGTGGACGTGGACAAGGCCGAGCCCGGCCTGGAGGTGGACATCATGGTGGTCAAGGCCGCACCGGTGTGGCACACGGAGCGCGGGCTGGCGCTGGGCGGGCCACGTGCCTTCGGGATCACGCTGTGAGCGGGGTGCGGGAGCCGGGGTGGGAGGCGCCGGTCACGGTGGCGGAGCTGGTCAGCGGGGGGCCGCTGGCGGGGGCGCGGATGTACGGCGCGGGCGAGAACCCCGTGCGCGGGGTGCGGATCGTGGACGAGCCCGCGGTGTTCGCCACGGTCGCCCCGCACACGGCGGTGGTGCTGATCGGGACGGCGGCCAGCGGGGGCTGGGCGGTGGAGATGGCCATGCGTCGGGCCTGGGAGCAGGCGGCGGCGTGCGTGATCGCGCCGGCGGGCGGGCTGAGCGAGGGGTCGGGGGAGGTGCTGGCGGAGCGGCTCGGCGTGACGTTGATCTTCGTGGACGAGGATCCGCTGGTGGTGGCGGTGCGGGTGGCGTCGGCCGCCTCCCGTCCTGACGCGGCGCGCACCCAGCTCGTGGCCCGCTGCGCGACCAGGCTGGCCGATGCGGGCGCGTCGGCGCGCCGGGTGCTCGGGGTGCTGAACGCCGAGCTGCCCGGCACGTCGGTGGCCTTCCTCGACCGGTACGGCCTGACGCTGGCGGGCCGCCGCGACGCCCTCGCCGACCCGTCCGCTGCTCGGGGACAGCGCGGCCCGGCGGGTGAGGCGTCCGCCGGTCGGGGGCAGCGCGGCGCGACTAGCGACGCGTCCGCCGGTCGGGGGCAGCGTGGTGCGGTGGGGGACGCGTCCGCCGGTCGGGGGCGGTGGTCGGCCGAGGTGGTGGTGCCCGATCAGGAGGGCGGGGTGCTGGGGACGCTGGTGGCCGCCGGTTCGTCGCGCTCGCCCGGATGGCCGGCGGTGGTGCGGACCGTGCTGGGCCTGGCGGTGGCGCCGCTGACGGCGTGGGCGGCACGGGAACGCCTGCGTGCCTCCCGCGCCTTCGCCTGGCAGGCGTCCCTCGCCGAACGCGTCCTGACAGAGCCGGAGCCCGCCTCGGACGCCGAGCCCGCCTCGGACGCCGAGCCCGCCTCGGACGCCGAGCCCGCGTCCGACGCCGAGCCCGCCCCGGACGCCGGGCCCGCGTCGAAGACAGTGCCCGCGCGGGACCGCGCGCCCGACACCGGGCCAACGCGAGGCGCCCAACCAGCGCAAAACGCCTGGCCCGCACAAAGCACCGCGCCCACAGAAAGCGCCGGGCCCGGGTCGGCGGCGGACGGCGGCGTAAGGGCAGCCGCGGTCGCGCTCGGCTGGCCGGTCAGAGGCCTGCTGACGGCCTACCGCATCCGCCCCCTGACCGAGCCGGGCGACGCCCAGTTGGCCGCCACCCTCATCACCGCGACCCTGGGCAACGTCCCCGTCATGACGAGAGGCGACGGCTGGGCGGGGTGGTCGGCGCTCAGCCCGTCCGACCTGGCGGAACGCGTCCGCCAGGCGTTGCTGAGCATGCCCTGGTCGTGCGCCGGCGGAGTGGGCGCGCAGGTGGAGGGCCTGGACGTGATGGCGGAGTCGCTGCTGGGCGCGGAGGCGGCGGCGTACGTGGCGGGCGCGGGCGTGGTGCAGCGGGCGGATCGGATCGGCCCGGCGGAGCTGCTGGGCGCGCTGCCGACGGGCGCGTTGCGGGCGCCGGCGGCGGTGGTGCTGCGCCCGCTGCTGGCGATCGACAGGGACGGCACGCTGCTGGAGACGCTGGGCGCGGTCCTGGACGAGGGCGGCGCGTTGCGGGCGGCGGAGCGGCTGGGCGTGCACCGCAACACGATCACCGCCCGTCTGGATCGCATCAAGTCGGCGGGTTTCGATCTCGACGACGCGGCGACCCGGCTGGCCCTGCAGCTCGCCTGCCACGTGATGTTGCGGTGAGAACGCGCATGGCATGCTCGTAACGGCACCCCCGGAAGGAGGCCCCGTTGGCGGAGGCGGAGCTGTCTGGCGTGAGCAGGTTGCTGGCGGTCAGCGACCTGCACATCGGTTACCAGGAGAACAGGGCGATCGTGGAGGAGCTGAAACCCGTCACGCCCGGCGACTGGCTGCTGGTGGCGGGCGACGTGGGGGAGCGGCTGGAGGGCATCGAGTGGGCGCTGGGCCTGCTGGCGAGCCGGTTCGAGCGGGTGGTGTGGGTGCCGGGCAACCACGAGCTGTGGACGGTGCCGGGCGAGCCGCCCGAGCTGCGGGGTGTGGCGCGTTACGAGCATCTGGTGGAGATGTGCCGTGAGCTGGGGGTCGTCACGCCGGAGGACGAGTATCCGCTGTGGGAGGGGGCGGGCGGGCCGGTGCGGATCGTGCCGCTGTTCCTGCTGTACGACTACACGTTCCTGCCGCCGGGGCACCACACGAAGGAGAGCGCGCTGACGTACGCCCACAGCACGGGCGTGGTCTGCACCGACGAGTACGTCCTGCACCCCGACCCGTACCCGTCGCGCGACGCCTGGTGCCGCGCCCGGGTGGCGTGGACGCGGCGGCGGCTGGCGGAGCTGGACGACGACGTGCCGCTGGTGTTCGTCAACCACTACCCGCTGGTGCGCGAGCCGACGGACGTGCTGCGTTACCCGCAGTTCGCGCAGTGGTGCGGCACCACGGCCACGCGCGACTGGCATCGCCGCCACCGCACGGCCGCGATGATCTACGGGCATCTGCACATCCCGCGCGTGACCTGGCATGACGGGGTGCGCTTCGAGGAGGTGTCGCTGGGTTATCCGAGGGAGTGGAAGCCCCGTCCCGGCAACCGCCGCCTGCTGCGTGACGTGCTGCCCAGCTCATAGCCCCTTGAGGTGGGCGGCGAAGGCGTCCAGGGCGGGCTGGGGGTCGGCGCGTCCGACGCCGATCCTGAACCGGTCGGCGGGCGTGTCCGTGAGTTGCGAGCGGTAGACGCTCGCGGGCAGGAGCAGCACGCCGGACCGCTCGACGAGGCCGGTGCAGAACGCCTCGACGCCGTCGCGGCCGAGGTAGCGGGGGAAGGCGACGCAGCCGCCGTCGGGCGCGCGCCACTCGAACAGGTCGCCGAACTCGGTGAAGAACGCCTCGAACCGGGGCAGGTTCGCGGCGATGATGGCCCGGTTGCGGATCAGGATCCGGTCCCTGGCCTTGATCGCGATCCGGGCGAGCACCTCGCTGGGCGCGGAGTTGCAGATGGTGGTGTAGTGCTTGGCGCGTTCGAGGCGGGAGCGCAGCTCGCGGTCGCGGCAGGCGATCCAGCCGATGCGCAAGCCGGGCAGGCCGAGCGACTTGGAGGTGACGTTCAGCGACAGCGCGGCGGGCGACAGGTCGGCGGCCTGCGGGAGGGTGCGGGCGGGGTCGAGCTCCAGGCCCCGGTACACCTCGTCGCTGAACAGGTGGATGCCGCGGTCCTCGCACATGGCGGCCAGCTTGGCGAGGTCGGCGGCGGGGATGAGCGCGCCGGTGGGGTTGTTGGGGAAGTTGATCGACACCACCCGGGTGGTAGGCAGCAGGGCCGTCTCTACGGCGTCGAGGTCGAGCGCCCAGCCGCGGGCGGGGTCGAGGGCGACGCCGGTGACCTCGCACAGCGACAGGGGCACGGTCTCGGCGGCCTGGTAGTTAGGGGTGATCACGACGGCGTGGTCGCCGGGGCCGAGCAGCACCTGCATGGCGAGGTAGAGCGCCTCCTCCGCGCCGGAGAAGCAGATCACGTCGTCCGCGCAGACCTGCTCGTACGTGTCCGCGACGGCCTGCCGCAGCCCGGGGTCGCCGAACGTCTCGGTGTAGCCGAGGGTGAGCGTCTCCCAGGCGCGCAGGTCGCCGGGATCGGCGAGGGCGAGCAGCTCGGCCATGGTCATGGTCTGGGCGTCGGAGGCGGTCAGGTGGTGCCGGGCGGTGAACTCCCAGCGGGAGAAGTAGACCTCCAGCCGGAAGTCGGGCAGTCGGCTCACGGTCGGCTCCTTCTGAGGTCGGCGAGCAGCGCGTACAGGGTGGATCGGGAGGTCCTCAGCGCTCCGGCGACGAAGGGGACGGCGCGGCGCACGGCGAACACGCCCGCCGCGTCGAGCTCGGCCAGCACGGCGAGGCGGTCGTCGCGGGTCAGCCGCTCGACGGCGCGCCCGTGCTCGCGGACGTAGCCGCCGACGATCTGGTGCACCCGTTCGGTCCAGTCCTGCTCGAACATGGCCTCGGGGCGCGGCGCGGCCGGCGCGGCGAACGCGGCGAGCAGCGCCGCCGCCTGCTCCAGCGGCGTGCGGTCGAGGTTCACGCACAGCACGGCGGCCGGCTCGCCGCCGTCGTCGCGCAGCACGGCGCTGACGGACGACAGCCTCCGCCCGTCGGGCAGCGTCTTCTCGTACGGGCCGTAGACGTCGTCGTCGGCCGGGTCGAGCCGGTCCAGCTCGCCGAGCATCGACGGGTCGCCCGCGCCGCGCCTGGTCAGCGGGTTCCAGACGGCCAGGACGCGGTCGGTGGCGGGGTCGTGCAGCACCACTTCGGCGTGCGGGGCCAGCAGCTTGGCGATGGCCGCGCACGCGGGCGCCCACGTCCGCACGCGGGGATCTGTCACGCTTCGGATTGTATGTCCAGGTTGGACGTTTTCTCCAACCCGGAAACCGCAAACACTTCTTCGCGAACGACTCTTTGCGAAGAAGTGTTTGCGGTTTAGGCTCCGGAATGTGATCGAACCCGACAAGAGCGTCGTCGTCCTCGACGCCAAAGGCCTGCGGGCCCTGGCCCACCCGGTGCGCGTGCAGCTTGTCGACCTGCTGCGCAAGCACGGCCCGTCCACCGCCACCCGGCTGGCCGAGCGCCTCGGCGTGAACTCCGGCACGGCCAGCTACCACCTGCGCAGGCTCGGCGCGGCCGGGTTCGTGGAGGAGGATCTCGAACGCGGCAACGCGCGCGAGCGGTGGTGGCGCTCGGTGCACCGGGCCACCCGGCTGACGGGCGAGGAGCTGGCCGAGCGGGAGCCGGAGGCGGTGCTGGCGTACATGCAGTCCGTCGCCGCCCTGTACAACCTGCGCACCCAGCAGGCGCTCAACGAGATGCAGACCATGCCGAGGGAGTGGCGCAACGTGCTGGACCTCAGCTCGTTCGCGCTGCGCCTGACACCGGAGGAGGGGGCGCGGCTGCGCGAGGAGCTGGGCGAGGTGATCTCCCGTTACCGGCGGGACGAGCCGGAGGCGCGGGCGCCCGAGGACGCGGTGCGGGTCTCGCTCATCACCCAGCTCCTGCCGGAGCCGTCGTGAGATCGCGGCCGCTGGCCGGGGTGCTGGCGGCCATCACCGTGGCGCTCACCGGCACCAGGGTGTCGGCCATCGCGCTGCCCTGGTTCGTGTACGTGAGCACCGGCAGCGCGGCGCACACGGGGCTGGTGGCGTTCGCCGAGATGGCGCCGTACGTGCTGGTCAAGGCGCTGGCCGGGCCGATCGTCGATCGAGTGGGGCCGCGCCGGGTCTCGTGGGCGACCGACGTGGTGAGCGCGGCGGCGGCCGGGGTGGTCGTGGCGCTGCATGTGATCGGGGTGCTGTCGCTGGGGATGCTGGTCCCGCTCGTCGCGCTGATCGGCGCGGCCAGGGGGCCTGGCGACCTGGCCAAGGAGATCATGATTCCGGAGGCGGCCGAGCGTGGGCGGGTGCCGTTGGAGCGGGCGACCGGCTTGATGGGGGTCACCGAGCGGCTGGCTCAGACGGTGGGGCCCGCGGCCGGGGGTGCGATCGTGGTGGCGTTCGGGCCGATGACGAGCCTGGGGCTGAGCGCGGGGTGCTTCGCGCTGGGCTCGGTGATCGTGGCCTGGGCACTGCCGCGCGGCATGGGACAGGGCGCGATCGGGCAACCCGGGATGGCGCAGGGTGCGGCTGGGCAGGGCGGGCAGGGTGGGCAGGCGCAGGGTGCGGCTGGGCAGGGTGGGCAGGCGCGGCGGGGGGAGGGGGAGGGGTACTGGCGGCGGTTCGGGCAGGGGCTGGCGTTTCTGCGCGGCCAGCCGCTGCTGCTCGCCGTGATCGTCGTGGTCGGGGTCACGAACCTGCTGGACGCGGCCTTCTCCCAAGTGCTGGCGGCCGTGTGGGCCAAGGAGTCCGGGCACGGGCCCGGCGTCCTGGGGCTGAACAGCAGCGTGATGGGCGCGGCGGCGGTCGGCGGGAGCCTGGTGGCGGCGGCGGTGGCGCATCGGATGCGGCGGCGGCCGGTGTTCTTCGTGGCGTTCCTGCTGGCGGGGCCGCTGCGGTTCCTGGCGCTGGCGGGGGATGCGCCGGTGTGGGTGATCGTCGCGGTGTTCGGGGTGAGCGGGTTCGCGGGCGGGTTCCTGAACCCGATCCTGGCGGCGATCACGTACGAGCGGGTGCCGCGCGAGCTGCTGGGGCGGGTGGGGGCGTTGCAGACCTCACTGGCCTGGGCGGGGATCCCACTCGGCGGGCTGCTGGCGGGGGCGGCGGTGTCGGTGGCGGGGCTGGCGCCGGTGCTGCTGGTCTGCGGCGCCACCTACGCGCTGGTCACGGGCCTGGCCGGGCTGCACCCGCAGTGGCGCGAGATGGACCGCCGCCGGACCCGCCCGGCCGCCCCGGCACCAGGGGAAAGCACCGGGACGGCCGCAGCGGTGGCGCTCGCCGCGCCAGGTGGGCCCGGCGACGATGGCCCGCCCGGTGGCCCGCCCGCTGGCCCGCCCGGCGGAGCGGGCCGGGGCGGGGTCAGTGGGGGGTGATCATGCCCTGGGCCAGGTCGGCCGCCGTCGCCTCGGCCGCGCGCCGCTCCGGCGGCCCGTAGCCGCCACCGCCGCCCGACTCGCACCGCAGCACGTCCCCCGCCTTGACCGGCAGCGCGTTGACCTTGAGCACCTCCCGCTCCCCACGAGCCCCCGGGTTGAGCGTGACCCGGGGAGGCGCGCCCGCCGAGCCGCCCGCCAGCCCCCACGCCGGGGTGACCGACCGCTCGAACCACAGCGACAGCGACGTGTCCCCGCAGAACTCGTACTCCCGCACCACCCCGTTCCCGCCCCGCCACTGCCCGGCGCCGCCGGTGTCTGGCCGGACCTCGTAGCGGGTGACGCGGACCGGGAACAAGGTCTCCAGCACCTCGATCGGCATGTCCCGCAGCGAGCCGTTGACGTTGTTGATCAGGCAGCTCTCGCCGTCGCCGCCCTCCCAGGCCCCCCAGCCGCCGACCGTGGCCTCCTGGGAGACGTACAGCTTGCCGGTGCGCGGGTCCGTCCCGGTGAACTGCACGATCATGGAGTCGCCGTACGAGGCCGCCGCGGCCTTGCCGGGCAGCACCGGCGCCAGGGCCTTGACGACCAGGTCGATGAGCAGCCCCAGGTGCGAGTAGTAGTACTGGCAGGCGGCGGGCGACTCGGCGGCCAGCATGGAGCCGGGCCTGGTCTCGACCGACAGCGGGCGGAACGAGCCGCCGTTGAGCGGCACGTCACCGGAGACCAGCAGCTTGTAGCCGACGCGCACGGCGGCCACCGCCTGCGCCGCGCCGCAGTTGACCGGGCCGAGCGCCTGGTCGGCGCAGTCGGTCAGGTCCACGTGCATGCTCTGGCCCGACACGGTGACGGTGACGTGCACGGGCAGCGGCGTGGCCAGGTCGATGCCGTCGTTGTCGAGGAACCCCGACGCCTCGTACACGCCGTCGGGGATGGCCGCGATGGCGGCCCGCTCCATGCGCTCGGTCTGGGCGAAGATCTCGTCGCGGGCCGCCAGCACCGTCTCCAGGCCCCACCGGCCGACGATCTCCTTCAGCCGCCGCTGCCCGGTCATCGCGCAGCTCACCTGCGCGCGCAGGTCGCCGAGCGTGGCGTGCGGGAAGCGGACGTTGCGGGAGATCACCTCGTGCGGGTCGCGGCAGGGCTCGCCGCCCGCGTACACCTTCACCGGGCCCAGCCGCAGCCCCTCCTGGAAGATGGACGTGGAGTCCATCGAGCCGCCCGGGTCCTTGGAGCCGACGTCGAGCCAGTGCGCCCGCGAGGCCGCGAACCCGGCCAGCTCCCCGCCGGCGAAGATCGGCCCGTAGACGGTGACGTCGTTGAGGTGGGTGCCGCCGATGTAGGAGTCGTTGAGCACCCACACGTCGCCCTCCTGCCAGACCTCCCGCCCGTACAGGCGCTCGGTCTCGCGGGTGCACACCTCCAGGTTGCCGAGGAAGATCGGCAGGCCGGACGACTGGCCGAGCACGTTGTGGTCGCGGTCGAGCAGCGCGACGGCGCAGTCCTTGGCCTCGTAGATGACGGGGGTGTAGGAGCTGCGGATGAGGGTGGTGTTCATGTCCTCCGCCGCCTGCAGCAGCGCGCAGCGGATGATCTCGGTGGTGACGGGGTCGATCACGTGTCCACTTTCAGGATGAGGAAGCCGTTGTCGTCCACGGTGGCCAGGCAGCCGGGCGGGATGACCGTGGTCGCGGTCTCCTCCACCACGATCGCCGGCCCTGCCAGCTCGCCGTCCAGGCTCGCGCGGCGCAGCACGGGGGTGCGGTGCACCGCGCCGTCGAAGATCACATCCCGTACGTCCGGAGCCTCCCGCCCGGCGGCGGCGACGGCCGGGGCGGCGGTGCGGGGGAAGGTGCCGAACCCGGTGCTGCGCAGCATGACGAACTCCACCGGCGCCTCGGGTGTGGCGTGCCCGTAACGCGCGGTGTGCGCCTCGGCGTAGCGGGCCGCGATCTCCGCCAGGAACTCCGGCTCGGCCGGCTCGGCCGCGTCGCGCAGCGGGACGGTGAGCGTGTAGTCCTGGCCCTCGTAGCGCAGGTCCACGGAGTGCTCCACGCGCCGCCGCTCCTCGGGGACGCCCTGCCCGGCGAGCGCGTCGAGCGCCTCCCGCTCCAAGGTCACGAAATTTCCGGACATGTCGGCGCCGTCGAGCGTGTCCTGCGGCCGGAAGTACGGATGCGTCAGATCCCTGCGCACCTCCGCCTCCAGCATCCCCCACGCCGAGAACGCCCCCGGGAAGCGCGGCACCACCACCTCGGAGATCCCCAGCTCCCGCGCGATGAACACCGCGTGCATCGCCCCCGCCCCGCCGAACGCCACCAGCGAGAACTCGCGCGGCTCCACCCCGTGCTCCACGGTCAGCGTGCGGATCGCCTGCGCCATCTTCGCGTTGGCCACGTCGCAGATTCCCTCGGCCAGCGCCAGCGGATCCAGCCGCAGCTCCCCGGCCAGCTCCGCCACCGCCGCCCCGGCGGCCTCCGCGTCCAGCGTCATCAGCCCGCCCGCGAACCACGCCGGATCCACCCGTCCCAGCACCACGTTCGCGTCGGTGACGGTCGGCCGCGAGCCGCCCCTGCCGTAACAGGCCGGGCCCGGCACCGCGCCCGCCGACTCGGGGCCGACCCGCAGCGCGCCCGCCTCCGCGTAGGCGATCGAGCCGCCACCCGCGCCGATCGTGTGCAGGTTCACGATCGGCATCAGCACCGGGTAGCCCTCGATGCGCGCCTCGCTGTTGACGTCCGGCCGGCCGTCCACGACCAGCGACACGTCGAACGACGTGCCGCCCATGTCCACACAGATCAGGTTCCCGGCGCCCAGCAGGCGGGAGGCGGCCACGCCGCCCATCGTCCCGCCGACCGGCCCCGACAGCAGCGTCTGCAGCGGGCGGCGCCTGGCGTACGCGGCGTTCACCACCCCCCCCGACGACTGCATCACGTGCACCGGCACGGCCAGCCCGCGCTCGGCGAAACGCCGCTCGATCCCGGCCAGGTACCGCCGCACCACCGGCCCGGTGTAGGCCTCCAGCACCGCCGACGACGTCCGCTCGTACTCCCGCCACTCCCGCGCCACCTCGTGCGAGAGCACCACCAGCACGTCCTCACCCAGCTCGGCCCGCAGGATCTCACCCGCCCTGACCTCGTGCGCCGGGTTGACGTAGGAGAACAGCAGGCACACCGCCACCGCGTCGAACCCCTCGGCCCGCGCCCGCCGCGCCGCCGCCCGCACCGACTCCTCGTCCAGCGGCGTCAGCTCCCGCCCTTGGTAGTCGAGCCGGCCGCCCGCCTCCATGACGTCCTGGCGCGGCACCAGCGGCTCCGGCTTGCGGTAGCGCAGGTCGAACATGCGGTCCCGGTTGCCCCTGGCGATCTGGTAGACGTCCCGGCCGCCCCGGCTCGCCAGCAGCAGCACGCGGGCGCCCTTGCGCTCCAGCAGCGCGTTGAGCCCCTGGGTGGTGCCGTGCACGAAGAACGAGATGCCCGCCGGATCGTCCACGACCCGCCCGAGCGCGGCGAACACGCCCTCGGCCAGGTCGCCCGGGGTGGAGGGCGCCTTCGATGCCGTCACGGCACCCGACCGCTCGTCGTAGCAGACGACGTCGGTGAAGGTGCCGCCGATGTCCATGGCGACGCGATAGCTCATGCCGAGAACCGTACGAGGTGCCGGGAGCGCCGCGATGTGCGGGCCGCACACCGCGGCGCGCCCGGCAGTGCATCCCGCAAGGGGACGCCGTTCCCCGTGACGATCAGGCCACTGTTATGTCCCCCACCGCCACCGACCGCTCCCCGGAGCCGGTGACCGGCACCCGGGGGAGCATCGCGGTCACCTCCCGCCGCAACAGCGGGTCGGCCCGGAACTCCTCCATGATCGCGTTTCGCAAGGCCGCGCGCCCCGACTCGTCGTCGGGCTTGGCGCCCGCCACCCGGCCGATCACCCGGTGTGCCTGCGCGTCCCCCCGGCCGAAGACCCGCTGCAGGATGCGCGAGCCGCGGGCCACCTCCGTGTCCGCGGCCAGCTCGCTGGTCTTGGCCAGCACCCCGGTGCCGTACGCGTCGATCGCTGCCGTGACGAAAGGCATGACATTGTCCGCAGTGTCCATGAGACCCTCCCATAGGTCCTTATGGAATGACGAGATGGTAGCTCCCGAAGTTCCGGCGGCGAGGGCATACCCTTGCGATTGTGCCTGCCCCGTACCTCACGCTGAAGACCGTCGTCGAACACGAGAGCGAGGCGCGGCGCTCGCGCTTCATCTGCGCCCTGGCCCCGGCGCGCACGGTCGAGGAGGCCGTCGCCTTCATCGCGGGCCGCCGCCGCGAGCATCCCGCCGCCAGCCACAACTGCACGGCGTACGTGATCGGGGAGCGCATCCAGAAGGGCGACGACGACGGCGAGCCGGGCGGCACCGCGGGCACGCCCATGGTTCAGGCGCTGGTCGGGCGGGGGTTCAGCGACGTGGTGGCGGTGGTGACGCGGTACTTCGGCGGCACCCTGCTGGGAGCGGGCGGGCTGGTGCGCGCCTACGGCTCGGCGGTCACCGAGACGCTCGACCGGGCCGACGCCGTGCGCATGGTCCCCGCCAAGCTGGTGCGCGTCGCGGTGGCGCACGACCAGGCCGGGCGGGTGGAGAACGACCTGCGGGCCTCGCGGCACGCGGTGCGGGAGGTGGCCTACGCGGGGGAGGTCACGTTCGACGTCGCGGTGGGCGAGGACGAGGTGGCCGCGTTCGCCGACTGGGTGGCCACGCTGACGGCCGGCCGGGCGCGCGTGGAGATCGGCGACGACCTCCACGTCCCGGCCTGAGTGGCCCTGGGCGATGGCAGCACGCGACGTGCGGTCAGCCCTCCAGTGCGTACTGCATGACGCGGAACTTCGCCTGCGCCTCGGCCAGCTCGGCCGCCGGATCGGAGTCACCCATGATCCCGCCGCCCGCGAACAGCCGGGCCCGCCGCCCCTGCACCTGCCCGGACCGCAGCGCGATGCCCCACTCCCCGTCGCCGTTGGCGTCGATCCACCCCACCGGACCGGCGTACCCGGCGCGATCCATGCCCTCCAGCTCGCGGATGACCTGGATCGCCGTCTTGGTCGGGGTGCCGCCGACAGCCGCCGTCGGGTGCATGGCCGCCACCACGTCGAGCACCGAGGCCCCGTCGGCCAGCCTGCCGGTGACGTGGCTGGCCAGGTGCTGCACATTCGGCAGCACGAGCAGCTCCGGCTCGTCGGGCGTGGTGAGGGCGGAGCACAGCGGCGACAGCGTCTGGCGTACGGAGGCGATCGCGCACTCGTGCTCGTGCCGGTCCTTCGCCGAGGCGAACAGCGCCGCCCCGCGCGCGAGGTCGTCGGCCGCGCCGGTGCCGCGCGCGGTCGTGCCGGCCAGCACGAGCGACTCGATCTCCTGCCCCGTACGCCGGATCAGCAGCTCAGGCGTGGCGCCGACCAGCCCCGCCACCGAGAACGTGTAGCACTCGGGGTAGCGGGCGGCCAGCCTGGACAGCAGCAGCCGCACGTCGATCGGCCGCTCGGTGGTGGCGACCAGGTCGCGGGCCAGCACCACCTTCTCCAGCTCGCCCTCCCGGATGCGCCGCGCGGCGCGCGCCACGACGCCCTGCCACTCGGGCGCGGTCAGGCTGCCGTCGCCGTAGCTGATCCGGCCCGGGTCGCGGACCGGGGTGAACGTCTCCAGCGGCGTGTCGCCGACGGTGGTCAGCCAGGCCTGGCCGTCGCGGCGGGCCAGCACGGCCCGCGGGACGACGAGGACGGAGCCGTGGGCGTCCTCGTCGAAGGTGAAGCTGCCGAAGGCGACCGCGCCGGAGCCGGGGGTGCGCACGTCGTCGTGCACCTGCGCGTCACCCAGCACGGTGGCCAGCCACTCGCGGGCCCAGGCGAACCGGCCGGGACCCGGGGGCACGGCCACCCGGGCGGCCTCTCCCCAGCCGACGAGGCCCTCTCCGTTCCTGATCCACGCGTATGGGGCCGTACGGGGGAGGGAAGCCAGCAGGTCACCGGGGTCGCCAACAGGGGTGGTGCGAACCGGCAGCGGGCGGGTTGTTCCGAGCGCGACACTCACCCAAGACACTCTATGCGGGAACTGAACACGTTCGACTCGGACCCCCGTGAATGCAGGGTTACGGGCAAAGAACCCAGAAAAAACCGGATGCCAAGCATTATTGGGACGGACCAGTTTCGGTCTGGTCTGTCAAGCGGCGATATGAAGTCGGTCCTGAACTGGCAGACCTTGCCCTGAGGCCATAGTGAGCCGGTGATCGGCTCCCTACCTTGGTGCTCATGATCGCTCGACTGGGGCCCGTGCTGGCCGCCGCCGTCGTCCTCACCGGCGCACCCCCCGTTCAGGCCGCGAGCTCGGCCCAGCCCGTCCCCGCCGTCATGGCCGCTCTCGGCGACTCCATCTCCACCGGCTTCAACGCCTGCGGCTGGTACGTCTCCTGCACGGCCCGCTCCTGGTCCACCGGCGACAGCGCCGAGGTCAGCAGCCACTACGCCCGCCTCACCGCGCTGTCTGGAACGCTCCAGAAGCACAACCCCAACTTCGCCGCCCCCGGCGCGACCAGCGCCGACCTGCTCGCCCAGATGAAGAAGGCGATCGCGGCCAAGGCCGACTACGTGACGATTCTCATAGGCGCCCAGGACGCGTGCACCCGCACCGAGCAGTCGATGACGCCCGTCGAGACCTACCGGCGGCGCCTGGACGCGGCGCTGGCCGCGCTGCGCTCCGGCGTGCCGGGGGCCAGGGTGCTGATCGCCAGCATCCCCGACGTGCGGCGGCTGTGGCAGGTCGGCAAGGGCAACGCGCTGGCGCGCACGTTCTGGACGACCGGGCGCATCTGCCAGTCGATGCTGGCCGACCCGACCTCCACCCGGCGGGCCGACGAGCAGCGCCGCGCCCGGGTGCGGGCCCGCGTGATGGCGTTCAACCGGGCCGCCGCCGCGGCCTGTGCCGCGTACGGGTCCCGCTGCCGTACCGATGGGGGAGCGGTCTTCTCCTACCCGTTCACCCTCGACCACGTCAGCAAGTGGGACTACTTCCACCCCAACACCTCAGGGCAGCGGGTGCTCGCGGAGCGCACCTACGCACGCGGCTTCACCTGGCTCGACCCCCGTTAGCGGCGCTGGGCGGGCACTGGGCGGGCACTGCGCGCGTCGGGCGGGCATGGTGTCGTGTCAGCGGCACTGGGCGAGCATGGTTCGCTTGTCGGCGGGCGTGACGGGAATGTCGTACTTGAGCGACACCTGCGCCCACCGGGTGACGTAGGCGCACCGCACGCTGCGCTGGGGCGGCAGCCAGCCCGCCGGCCCGTTGGCGTCCTTCTGCTCGTTGGCGTCACCGTCCACGGGCAGCAGGTTGAGCGGGTCGTTGGCGAAGTCCAGCCGCTTGGCCATCGCCCACCGCGGCGCGCCCATCCGCCACCCGTAGTTCAGCGGGACCACGTGGTCGACCTGCACCTCGTCGGCGTTGTCCTTGTGCCAGTGGATCAGCCGCCCGGTGTAGGGGTCGGTCAGCTCCATCGAGACGACCTCGCAGGTCGAGCCCGTCCTGAACTTCACATTCTGCCCGTCGCGGGCCAGCAGGTCGTCGCGGGTGCGGCAGCCGTTGCGCGCGTACGGCACCCCGGTCGCGCTGTCGGCCCAGTTCTCGCCGTACCGGGTGCGGGCGTAGCCGGTGTTCGAGCCGAGGTCCTTGACCCGCAACCGTTTGATGAGCCCCCGTGCCTCGGACTTCTCGGCGTCGGAGATGATGGGGGCCAGACCCGGCAGAGTGCCGCTGACGTTGCCCAGCGGGCTGGCCGCCGTCGCCGGCTGGGTCTTGGCACTGCCGATGAAGGAAACGACGATGATGGCTCCGGCGAGGACCGCGACCGCGTCCTTGGTGCTCAAGCACGCCTCCACGAGCATGAGGTTGTCTAGAGAAATTCCCGGCTTCGCCCGTTTCGACACGGGGAGGGTTCTGTGACCGAGCGTCCCATGGATCCGGACGTCGATCTTCACATGCCGGAGCAGCGTGCCGAGGCGCGCTGGCCGGTGCTCGCCGCGATCGCGGCGGGCGGCGCGCTCGGTGCCCTGGCCAGGCATGGCCTGCAGTCGGCGCTGCCGTCCGGCGCCGCCGACTTCCAGTGGGCGACGTTCCTGGTCAACGTGTCGGGCTGTCTGCTCATGGGGGTGCTCATGGTGGTGATCACGGAGGTGCGCAAGGCCCACCGGCTGGTGCGGCCGTTCCTGGGGGTGGGGGTGCTGGGCGGGTACACGACGTTCTCGACGTACGCGGTGGACGTGCAGCGCGCGGTGGCGGCGGGCGCGCCGGTCACCGGGCTGCTCTACCTGGCCGCGACCGTGCTCGCGGCGCTCGCCGCGGTGACGGCCGGCGTGTGGCTGACGCGGCGGGTCGCGTCCGTGAGGGCGGGTGCGCGGTGACGCTGCTGCTCATCGTGCTGGGCGCGGCGGTGGGAGCGCCGCTGCGCTATCTCACCGACCGGGCCGTGCAGGCGCGGCACGACACCGTCTTCCCCTGGGGGACGCTGACGGTCAACGTCGCAGGTTCGGCGCTGCTGGGCTTCCTGACCGCGCTGCCGGTGGAGGGCGGGGTGATGGCGCTGGCGGGCACGGGGTTCTGCGGGGCGCTGACGACGTGGTCGACGCTGGGGTACGAAACGGTACGGCTGGTGGAGGAGGACGTCCGTCTCTACGCGGTCGCCAACGCGGTGGCCAGCGTGATGGCCGGGCTGGGCGCGGCCTACTGCGGGGCGGCGCTGGCCCAGGCAGTATGATCATCGGCGCGTCGGCGGGGGAGGGACGGCACGTGGGTCAGGTGTTAGCGCGGCTGGCGGGGCATGGAGTGACACTGGTGCCCTGGTGGCCCTACGGCTTCGAACGTTCCCCCGGCGCCCCCGGCGTCGTCACCGTCATCCAGGGCGCGGGCGAGACGACCCGCACCGCGACCGTCGACGTGGCCGACGCCCGCACCGTGGAGCAGGTCGTGGACGTGCTGCCCGGCCCCGAGGAACGCCTCTGGCGGATCGAGACCTCGCTGTACTCGGTGATCTGGCCGGAGGAGTTCGCCATCGAGTCGGCGCCCAGCGGCGACTCCACCCCCTTCTACCTGTGGGGGCCGGACGAGTGCCTCATCTACCCGCAGGGGCCGGTGGCGCGCGACCGCATCCCGCCGCTCGTCGAGCTGGCAGGGCCGGGCCAGACCATGCTGTCCCAGCAGCGGCACGACCCCGATCTGGAGTCGGTGGACATCGCCTACCGGCACGAGGGGGAGAGCTGGCGGCAGTCGCACCACCTGGTGCCGTTCGGGGCGGGACGCGCGATCGTCATCACCGCGCAGGCGCCCGCCGCGCACGCGGACCTGATCTGGCGGGCCGCCCAGGCCGTCGCCCGCAGCGTCACGGCACGCTAGCGGCGCAGGGCCGCTGCTCCCCGGCCTGTCCCTGATGCCGCCGATGGAACGGAATGTCACGCCCCTCAGGGAGAGGGCGACGGCTCCCGCCGATCGGCCGGAGCCGGGGGCGGCCCGCGGCGCCGCTCCCCGCCCGACGACACGACTCAGGGGAGACCACGGCGATGAACGAAGAACGATTGATGCAGTTCCTGGGCAAGTTCGTCAGCGACGTCGGCGCCACCATGGCGGCGGGCGGCGTCGTCGTCGGCGATCGGCTCGGCCTCTACCAGGCGCTCGCCGACAAGCCGCAACTGCCGGAGGAACTGGCCGGCCGCACCGGCACCGCGCCGCGCTACGTCGAGGAGTGGCTGCGCGGCCAGGCGGCGGGCGGCTACGTCGAGTACGACACCGAGACGGGGCACTACTGGCTGACCGAGGAGCAGGCGTACGCGCTGACCGACCCCGACGGCCCCGTGCTCGGCGGCTTCCAGCTCGCCATCGGCGCGCTCAAGGCGGAGCCGCGCATCACCGAGGCGTTCCGCACCGGGCAGGGCGTCGGCTGGCACGAGCACGACGCGGACGTCTTCTCCGGCTGCGAGCGCTTCTTCCGCTTCGGCTACACGGCCAACCTCGTCAGCGGCTGGCTACCCGCGCTCGACGGAGTGGAGGACGGCCTGCGCGCCGGGATCAGGGTCGCCGACGTCGGGTGCGGGCACGGCGCGTCCACCACGCTGATGGCGCGGGCGTTCCCCGCCTCGGCGTACGTCGGCTGGGACTACCACGGCGCGTCCGTCGAACGGGCCCGCCAGCGGGCCGGCGCGCACGGGCTCGGCGACCGCGTCCAGTTCAGGGTGGGCAGCGCGCAGACCTTCGACGGCGGCCCGTACGACCTGGTGACCACGTTCGACGCGCTGCACGACATGGGCGATCCGCTCGGCGCGGCGCGGCGGGTGCGCGGCCAGCTCGCCGACGACGGCACCTGGATGATCGTGGAGCCGGCGGCGGGCGCGTCGCTGAGCGAGAACCTCAACCCGGTGGGCCGCGCCTACTACGCCTTCTCGGCGTTCCTGTGCGTGCCGAACGCGCTGTCGCAGGAGGGCGGCTACGCCCTCGGCGCGCAGGCCGGGGAGGAGCCGGTGCGGCGGCTGGCGGCCGAAGCCGGTTTCGGCCGGTTCCGCCGGGTGGCGCAGACGCCGTTCAACCTCGTCTACGAGGCACGGCCGTGAGGAGTTACCGTGTAAGCAAGTAATCATTCTGGAGGACCCCATGGCGGACCCCCTCGACGCCTACTCCCAGGTCGTGTCGTCCGTGGCGGCGGAGCTGCTGCCCAAGGTGGCCAGCGTGCGGACCCGTCAGGGCAGCGGGTCCGCGGTGGTGTTCACCGCGGACGGGTTCCTGCTGACCAACGCGCACGTCGTCGGCTCCGCCCGGTCGGGCACCGTGGCGTTCGCCGACGGGTCCTCCGGCGACTTCCAGGTCATCGGCCGCGACCCGCTGTCGGACCTGGCGGTCATCAGGGCGCAGGCCGCCACGCCGCCGCCCGCCGAGCTGGGCGACAGCGACGAGCTCGTGGTCGGCCAGCTCGTGGTGGCCGTGGGCAACCCGCTCGGGCTGGCCGGGTCGGTGACCGCCGGAGTGGTGTCCGGGCTGGGGCGCTCGCTGCCCGCGCGCAGCGGCGCGAACATGCGGCTGATCGAGGACGTCATCCAGACCGACGCGGCGCTCAACCCCGGCAACTCCGGCGGGGCGCTGGCCGACTCGCGGGCGCGGGTGGTCGGCGTCAACACGGCGGTCGCCGGGATCGGGGTGGGGCTGGCCGTGCCGGTCAACGGCACGACCCGCTCCATCATCGCGGCCCTGATCAGGGACGGGCGGGTCCGCCGGGCGTTCCTCGGGTTGGTGACGTCCCCGGCGCCGCTGCCCGAGGAGCTGCGGCGGCGCACCGGGCAGAACGGGGCGCTGCGCGTGGTCGAGGTGGTGCCGGGGTCGCCCGCGCACCGGGCCGGGCTGCGCGCGGGCGACCTGGTGCTGAGCGCCGGGCGCACCCCGGTGGGCGACGCGCAGAGCCTGCAGCGGCTGATGTTCGCCGAGGCGATCGGACGGCCGCTGCCGATCACCGTGCACCGCAACGGCGCGCTCGTGGACGTGATCGCCGAGCCGGTGGAGCTCACCGGCACGGGCGTCTAGACACGCCAGGCCACGGGCAGTCCGGCCTTAGCGGTCACGGGCATGGCTGCTTGCGGGGTCACGGGCAGTCCGGCTTTCGCGGTCACGGGCAGTCCGGCTTGCGGGGTCACGGGCAGTCCGGCTTTCGCGGTCACGGGCAGTCCGGCTTGCGGGGTCACGGGCAGGGCGGCGGCAGCTCGGGCGTGACGGCCGGGCGGGTCTTGGCCTCGCGCCGGGCCAGCAGGTCGGCGAGCAGGTCGTCCCACTGCCGTCCGATGACGTCCACGTCGTACGTGCGGGCCGTCTCCAGCGCCCGCGCGGCCAGCCCGCGGCGCAGCTGCTCGTCCTCGATGACCCGGATGATCGACGCGGCGAGGTTGGCGTTGGTGCGCGGCTTGACCAGCAGCCCGTCCACCTCGTTCGTGATCATCTCCTTGGGCCCGTGCGGGCTGTTGAAGCTGACGATCGACAGCCCCTTGGCCATGGCCTCCAGGATCGTCATGGGGAAGCCCTCGTGCCGCGAGCTGAGCACGTAGATCGACGCCTTCTCCAGCTCGGCCCCCACGTCGGTGGTCGGCCCCGGCAGCTCGACCTTGCCCTCCAGGCCCGCCTCCACGATCTGCTGGGCGAGGTTCTCCTCCTGCGGCCCCGCGCCGTAGATGCGCAGCTTCCAGTCGGGGTGGGCGGCGGCGACCGTCTCCCAGGCGGTGATCAGCCGGTGGAAGCCCTTGATGCGGGTCATCCTGCCGACCGCGACGGCCACCTTGGCGTCCAGCTTGGAGATCTCGCCCGTCATCGGCGGCACCGCGTTGGGGATGCGGGTCAGCTTGCGCGGCTTCTTCGGCAGCGTGTCGCGGTAGTCGCGCAGGTCGGCCTTGGTGAGGGTGACCAGCGCGTCGAGGCGGCGGTAGCGCCACTTGATGAGCTCCTGGACGGGCTCCGGCTGCGTGCGCAGGGCCACGTGTTCCTGCCCGATCGTGATCACGCCGGGCGGCGCTAACTGGGCCATCGCGAGGTTCAGCCCCGGGCGGGTGGCCATCAGCACGCCGGTGTCGAGGGAGCGGATGAAGCGGGCCAGCCTGAGGTCGGTCCACAGGTTGAAGCGGTGGTAGGCCGACTCCTCCTTGGGGATGAGCCTGCTCGGCATCTTCGACAACATCGCGCGCACGGGGTCGTGGCCGGGGTTGATCCGGTCGTCCAGGAAGCGGAACCTCACCCGCGGGTCGATCGGGAAGAACGGCTCCTCGGCCTCCTTCAGGATGCTCACGATCTCGACGTCGTGGTTCTCGGCCAGGTAGCTGGCCAGGTTGAACACCGTCCTGATCGTGCCTCCCATCCCGTAGGCGTGCAGGAGCAGGATGCGTACCTGCCGGGTCGAGGGTGGTGGCGCGCTGCTCGCCTTGCGCCGGTTGTATCCCCGATAAAGCCGTCGCATCGCCGACTTGCCCTTGCGTGCCAGTGCGCGCACCTGACAAATCCCCCTTTAGTCGCGGAAGCAGTCTCAACACACGTGGCCGGTGGTGAGAACGGACTTCTCACCACCGGCCATACTCTCTCCGTCGGCGGAGTGCATTCTGTTCATCCCCGATGCACTTTCCCCGCCTATGATCTTTAGACGCCGGAAAGGTCATCAAGGTTGCATGCGCGGCCTATGCCGGGGATCGGGGGTATGCGGCGGACGCTCAGCCAGCAGCTCCAGCGCGACGTCGATGGCCCGCTCGAGCTGCGTGTCCACGCCCCTGGCGTAATCCTGCGGGGTGATGTCCACCTCGATGTCGGGGTCCGTGCCGTAGTTCTCCACCTGCCAGCCCACATCGTCGAAGGCGAAGGAGAATTCGGGCTGCGTCGTCACCGTCCCGTCGGCGAGGGTGTGGCGCGGCCAGATGCCGATCACGCCGCCCCAGGTGCGCCTGCCGACCAGCGGGCCCAGCCTCAGCAGCTTGAAGGTGTGGCTGAAGATGTCGCCGTCGGAGCCCGCCCACTCGTTCGTGATCGCCACCAGCGGGCCGCGCGGCGACTCAGGCGGGTACGGCTCGGGGTCGCCCCACCTCGGGTAGTCGTAGCCCAGCCGCCGCCTGGCCAGCTTCTGCAGCAGCAGCGACGACACGTGGCCGCCGCCGTTGAAGCGCACGTCCACGATGAGCGCGTGCCGGTCGTACTCGGCCAGGAACCCCCGGTGGAACTCGCCGAACCCGTCCGGGCCCATGTCCGGCACGTGCAGGTAGCCGATCCGGCCGCCGGAACGCTGGTGGCACTGGGCGCGGTTGAGGTTCACCCAGTCGCGGTAGCGGGCGGGCTGGTCGTCGGACAGCGCCCGCACGGTGACGGTGAAGACGCGCTCCTCGCGGCGCAGCGTCAGCTCCACCTCCTCGCCGGCCTGGTTGACCAGGCGCTCGTTCGGGGTGGCCGCCGACGCGCCGATGGGCGCGCCGTTGATGGCCAGGACGGCGTCACCCGTACGGACGTCCAGGCCGACCCGGTTCAGCGGCGAGGTGGCCTCGGGATCCCACGGGTCGCCCGTCACGATCGCCGCGATATGGTAGACGCCGTCGCGCAGCCGCCAGTCGACGCCCAGCTTGCCCTGGCTGTAGTCGGGGCCGGGACGGTACTCGCCGCCGCTCTCGTACGCGTGGCTGGTGGCCAGCTCGCCGTGCAGCTCCCACAGCAGGTCGGAGAACTCGCCCCGGGTCGTCACCCGCTCCACGAGCGGCCGGTAGCGGTCGTAGACGGCCGGCCAGTCCACGCCCGCCATGTCCTCGGTCCAGAAGTTCTCCCGCTGCAGCCGCCACGCCTCCCTGAACATCTGCCGCCACTCCGCCTCCGGGCAGACCGACACCTTGATCCGCGACAGGTCGATCCAGCCGCTCTCCCGCCCCGGCGTCTCCTCGTCGCCCGGCACCTCGCCCGCCTTCACCACGCGCAGCCTGCCGCCCGCCCGGTACAGCAGCGTCTTGTGGTCGCGGCCCAGCTCGAACCTGCTCACCCCGTCGGCGAACGTCTCGCTCTCGCCCTTGGCGAAGTCGAACAGGTGCAGCGTGTCGTCCCCGTGCAGCGGGCTGGTCAGGATCAGCGCCTTGCCGCCCTTCAGCCCCGCCACCCGCTCGTAGCGGCCCTCGGGCAGCGGGAACGCGGTGACCCGGCGCGCCAGCCCGTCCACGTCCACCCGCAGCGCCTCGCTCTCCTCCTCGTCCTCCTCGTCCTCGTCGTCGTCCTTCTCGTGCAGCGGGCGTGGCCGGGGCACGAACGGGTCCGGCACGTCCGCGCGCAACGCCACCGCGTACGGGCGGGTGCCCAGCGGGAAACCCAGGTCGAACTGGAGCTGGTCGTAGACGGGGGAGAAGGCTCGCTGGCCGATGAAGTACAGATACCTCCCGAGCGGGTCGAAGGCGGGCATCGAGTCCTTCAGCACCGGCTCGCTCGCCTGCGCCGTCCGGCCCGTGCCCGGATGGTGCAGCCTGATCGCGGTGGTCTGCGCGTTGAGCGGGCTCGCGTACGCCAGCCACTCGCCGTCGTGCGACCACGCCGGATCCTCCGGCGGCCCGTGCGGGTTGGCCTCCACCAGCTCCGCCCGGCCCGTCTCCAGGTCGAGCAGGTGCAGCTCGTGGCGGTGGTTGACGACCGCGACCCGGTCGTGCGCCGGGTCAGGGACGAGATCGTTGATCCGGCCCAGCCGCGCCACCTCCGTGCCGGGGCCGCCCTCGCCGCCCTCCAGGACGATCAGCTTCTCCTCGTCGGCGTCGTCACTGGCCGCCGCGATCAGCCGCACGCCGTCGTTCAGCCAGGTCAGAAAGCGGTAGCGGACGCCGTCGGGGGAGCCGTGCTGGCGTACCGGGCCCTCCCAGTCGGCCATCGCGTACGCCTTGCCGCGCGCCGTGATCGCCAGCGCGCTGCCGTCGGGGCTCAGCGTGGCGCTGTCGAGGTAGTCGGCGGCGTCGACGAACCTGCGGTTGCGCTGCGTCCTGGAGCTGGCCAGCCGCACCTCCAGCTTGCGCGGCCGCTCACCGGGCTCCCCGAGCTGCTCGGGCTCCAGCAGGTAGAGGTCGGCGCCCGCGTGGTAGACCAGCCGCCGGCCGTCGCTGGACAGGTTGCGCGCGTAGTAGTCGTCGTGGTGGGTGTGCTTGCGCAGGTCCTGGCCGTCGGGGGTGCACGAGTAGACGTTGCCGACGCCCTCGTGGTCAGAGATGAAGCACACCCGGCCGCCGCTCCAGCACGGCGAGGCCAGGTTCCCCGGCAGCCTGATCAGCCTGCCGAACTCGCCGTCGCCGCCGGCGTCGATCCACAGGTCGCCCACGGTGCCGCCGCGGTACCGCTTCCACCGCGCGGGGTCCGCGGTGTTGCGGCCCAGCACGATCATGTTCTCGGGTCCGAACGCGATCGAGTTCGCCGGCCCGTAAGGCAGCCGCTCCGGCACCCCGCCCGGCGCCACCCGGTGCAGCCAACTGCGGCCCTCGAACGGCTGGGACTGGTCGCTGGCGTACAGGATGCACCCCTCCGGATCCCACCCCGTCACCGTGCAGCGGGCTCCATGAAAGGTCACCCGGCGGGCCGCGCCGCCGCCGGACGGCATCACGTACACCTCTTCCGGGCCCTCCTCGCGCCCGACGAAGGCGAGCTGGTCGCCGCGCGGCGAGATGCGCGGATAACCGGCCTCGGCCAGCCCGGCCGTCAGCCGGAAGGCCCGCCCGCCGTGGGCCGAGACCATCCACAGGTCGTCCTCGGCGGCGAAGACCACCACGTCCTGAAAGACGGCGGGGAAACGCAGGTAAGCCGACATGACAGCTCCACTGGTTCGATCGGACAGCCGGGGCGCTCGCGGGGCCGCGGCCGTCCGATCACATCACCGTCGGACGGCCGGTGCTCAGCCTTCGTCGGTGGTCTTGCGGGTTTCCCGCTTCGTCTCCTTGGCCTGCCTGTTGTTCTTGATGGCCTGCTTCTTGGACTTGCCGGACTTGGAGGCAGGTTTCTTCTTCGTGTCAGCCATCGGAAAATCCCCCCTGTAACGGATGAGATGCACCAGATTGGTACACCAAGCCCCTTAATACCCATCTAGCAACGAAACCCGACATACCACCTAATGCTCGCATCCTCCGTCTGTCAGCGCGGGTGGGATTACCGCGACGGTGTGCCTCGTGTGCCGGGTGGCCGCCGCCGAGGCAGGGTGTGACGGTGCTCGGGTGCTTGTTCAAAGCAGGCGGAGTTGCTCGGGCTGGGCCGGAGGGCCCGGGCGGTGGGGTGGGAGGCGGCGGGCCATGGCCGGTGTGGCGCGGCCGACGCCGTGGCGTTGCGCGAGGTCCTTGACCAGGGCGGTGATGCGCTGCTGGTAGGACTTCGGGGCGTACGCGCCTCGGCCGTACAGCTCCAGGTAGCGCGGCACCAGGCGCGGGTGCTCGCGGGAGAGCCAGCTCAGCCACCACTCCCGGGCGCCCGGCCGCAGGTGCAGGACGATGGGGGAGATGTGGGTGGCGCGGGCTTCGGCGATGGCCTGGACGGTGCGGTCGAGCTGGGCGGGGGAGTCGGTGAGGTAGGGGAGGATCGGGGCCATCAGGACGCCGCAGGCGATGCCGTTGTCGTTGAGGGCGGCGCAGGTCTCGAGGCGGCGGTGCGGGTTGGGGGTGCCCGGCTCGACGGCGCGCCACAGGTCGTCGTCGACGAAGCCCGCTGAGACGTTGGCGCTGACGTCCGTCACGTCGGCGGCCTCGGTGAGGAGGTCGAGGTCGCGCAGGATCAGGGTGCCCTTGGTGAGGATCGAGAAGGGGTTGGCGGCCTCGCGCAGGGCGGTGATGATGCCGCGCATCAGCTTGTAGCGGCCCTCCGCGCGCTGGTAGCAGTCGACGTTCGTGCCCATGGCCACGTGGTGGCCGGCCCAGCGGGGCGAGGCGAGCTCCTTGCGGGCCAGCTCGGCGGCGTTGACCTTGACGACGATCTTGGAGTCGAAGTCGGCGCCGGCATCGAGGTCGAGGTATTCGTGCGTCTTCCTGGCGAAGCAGTAGACGCAGCGGTGGCCGCAGCCCCGGTAGGGGTTGATCGTGTAGTCGAACGGGACCCGGCTGGCGCCGGGGACGCGGTTGATGATGGATCTGGCCCGGATCTCGTAGAAGGTCATCCCCTTGAACTCGGGCGTGTCGAACGTGCGGGTCACCGCGCCGCGGGCGAAGAGCGGCTCGGTCGGATCGGCTCCGCCTGGGGCGGTCAGGCGGAGGTTGTCCCAGCGCATGGCATGATTAGAACAGGTGTTCTAGCATGATCGCAAACCGAAAAGAGGTGGCAATTAAGTGGTCAGGCGGGGGCTAATGATCTTCATGGTTGGGCAGGAAGACGCCACGGAGCTTGCGTTCGGGAGGTACCTATGGCCTGGTCGCAGGACGAGGAGCGGATGCTGGCCCAAATCGAGCAGCACCTCGTCGATGACGATCCGCGACTCGTCGCTCGGCTTGAGTCGTTCAACGATCGGGTTCGTCGCGATGAGGCGAAGTCGAACGGGCAGCACGCGCCCCGGCGCCGGCCGCGCCGCTCGACGGTCATCATCCTGATCAGCTGGGTGCTCATCGCCACGTTGGTCGCCACACTTCTGATCATGGTTCTGCGTCATGAGGCCGCCGCCGCGATGGCTCTGGCCGTGGCTTTCTGATCGAGTGTCAGGCGTTGCCGGATGATCGGATCACGGTTCCGGCGTGGTGCCCGGCGGGGTGCGCCGGGCTTCCGCCTCATCGGCTCAGGAAAGTCTCCTGCTCCATGCGTGACAGCTTCTCGGGGTTCCGTACGGCGTAGAGCCCGGTGATGAGCCCCTCGTTCACCCGCACCGCCAGAACGGTGTCGAGCTCCCCATCGATCCGGATGACCAACGCCGGGTAGCCGTTGACCTGCGCCGGCGACAACGTCCGCGACGCGTGGATCCGGCCGAACACCGCGACCACGCTCTCGGCCCCCATGACGGGCACCAGGGAGGCCTGCTTGATGCCGCCCCCGTCGGTCAGCAGGACGACGTCCGGCGCGAGGATGTCGAGCAGGTTCTGCAGGTCGCCCGTCTGGATGGCCCGGTGGAAGGCCGCGAGCGCGTCGCGGGACTCGGCGGGGGAGACGGCCTCGCGCGGCCGGCGGGCCGCGACGTGCGCCCGCGCCCGGTGCGCGATCTGCCGGACGGCGGCCTGGCTCTTGTCCACGGCCTCGGCGATCTCCTCGTAGTCCAGCCCGAACACCTCGCGCAGCACGAACACGGCCCGCTCGGTCGGCGCGAGCGTCTCCAGCACCAGCATCATCGCCATCGACACGCTCTCGGCCAGCTCGACGTCCTCGGCCACGTCAGGCGTGGTGAGCAGGGGTTCGGGCAGCCAGGGGCCGATGTAGGACTCCTTGCGCCGGCCGAGCGTCCGCAACCTGGCCAGGGCCTGGCGGGTGGTGATCCGCACCAGGTAGGCGCGCTGGTCGCGCACCTCGGCGAGGTCGACGCCGACCCACTTCAGCCAGGTCTCCTGAAGGACGTCCTCGGCGTCGGCGGCGGAGCCGAGCAGCTCGTAGGCGACGGTGAACAGGAGGTTGCGGTGGGTGACGAAGGTGTCGGTGGCGGGGTCCGGACGGTTCGTGCTCCCTTCGTGCTCTTCGGGCGCGCGGCGCTCCGGCAGGTCGGGCATGGACGGCTCCTGTTCGCTTTCGACTGTCACGTGCACCAGATGCCGGTGTGTGGAGTTTTGTGACACCGGCTCGGCGACTCGTCCATGGTGCCCGTTCGATGCGGTGTGGCGTACGTCACGTCCGGTGGGCTGTCACAGGAATCGGGCCGGCGGCATCTCCTGGTCGTCCGGCACCGGCCGGGCCAGTCGAGACGGGAACATGATGAGCACTTCAGCGCTGAACAACCTGCGCCGCGACTTCGGCGGCGCGATCATCGAGCCGGGCTCGGCCGGGTATGAGTCGGCCAGCCGTTCGGTCCTGGCCGTGGGCAGCCCCGCCTACGTCCTGAGGCCGGAGAGCGTCGCGGACGTGCGAGCAGCGGTCGCCTTCGCCGCCGCCCAGACGGCCGAGCAGACCACTGCCGCGCCCCGGTTGTCCGTGCGCGGCGGCGGCCACGCCTTCGCCGGTTTCGGCACCAACGACGGCGGCATCGTGATCGACCTCTCCGCGCTTGCCGCGGTGGACCTGATCGACAAGGAGAACCACCTGGTCAGGATCGGCGGCGGCGCCACGTGGGGCCAGGTCGCGACCGCCCTGGCGACGCACGGCCTGGCGATCTCCTCGGGCGACACGAGGAGCGTCGGCGTCGGCGGCCTGACGTTGAGCGGCGGCATCGGCTGGAAGGTGCGCAAGCACGGCCTGGCCCTGGACCAGCTGGTCGCCGCCGAGCTGGTCACGGCGGGCGGCGCGGTGGTGCGGGCGAGCGCGGAGGAGAACCAGGAGCTGTTCTGGGCGCTGCGCGGCGGCGGCGGGAACTTCGGCGTGGTGACCGCCTTCGAGTTCGCCGCGCACCCGACGACGGACGTCTTCCACGGCAGGATCACCTTCCCCGCGCGGCAGGCGGCCACCGTCCTGGAGGGCTGGGCGGACCACCTGCGCACCGCGCCGGAGGAGCTGACCTCGATCGTGAACTTCGCCAACCCCTTCGCGGGCGGCCCCGACGCGCCGGTCGAGGTGCTCGTCACCTTCGACGGCGACGACCCGCGGCTCGCCGCCGAGGCGATCGGCCCGATCCGCGGCCTCGGCGCGGTGATCGACGACGACGTGGCGCTGCGGCCGTACGGGGACATTCTGGTGGAGGGTGTGATTCCGCCGCCCGGCATCCGGTTCGCCCCCAGGAGCGGGTTCGCCGGCGAGGAGTCGGTGCCGGCGGTGCTGCGGATCCTCGCCGAGGCGGGCGCGGCGCAGGGGGCGCCCGCCATCTCCGTGCGCAGCCTCGGCGGCGCGGTGTCGCACGTCCCCGAGGAGGCCACGGCCTACGCGCACCGCGGGGCGGAGCTGATGATCGTGACCACCACGGCGGGCCCCGGGCCGGTCGTGGAGGCCGCCCGTCCCGCCCTGGACGCGCTGTGGGGGAGGCTCGCGCCGCACGTCACCGGCGCGTACGCGAACTTCCTCGGCTCCGCCACCGAGGCGGACGTCGCCGCCGTCTACCCGGAGAGGACGTACGAGCGGCTCGCGGCGGTCAAGCGCGAGTTCGACCCCGGCAACCTGTTCAGCGGCAACCACAACGTCCGGCCCCGGTGAGGTCAGCGGTAGGGGTCAGTGCGCCCGGTCGTAGACCAGGGACAGCGTCCCGTCCTCGCCCGCGGCCTGTCGGGCGAGCGTCCACCGCCCCGCGGGCAGGCCGTCGTCGAACAGGCGCGGCCCGCCGCCGAGGAAGACGGGGAACACCGTGATCGCCAGCCGGTCGACCTGGTCTGCCGCGAGCAGCGCCTTGATGACGCTCGCGCTGGACAGCACGAGGATGTCGCCGCCCGCCGTCCCCCTCAGCTCCCCGGCCACCTCGGCGGCCGGCCTGTCGAGCACCGCCGTACGCTCCCACGGCGCCTCACGCAGGGTGGAGGAGAGCACCACCTTGTCGGCGTCCACCAGCCACTTGGCGAACCCCTCGTCGCGCGGGTCGGCGCCCTCCATGCCGATGACGGTCGGCCAGAACCCGAGGAAGCCCTCGGCGTTGACCCGCCCGAGCAGGGCCGTCGTCGCCGGCTCCCAGAGGCTGGTCAGGTGGTCGCGGGCGACGTCGCTGACGGCGTACGGCATCACCCAGCTCATGTCCACGGGGTTGTCGGGCTGGGCGTAACGGCCGTCGAGGGAGAGGGCGATGTTGGTGACGACCCTGCGGCCGTTCTGCTGCGTCATTTCGTGCTCCTGCTCTCGGTGTCGTACGCGGCGGCGGTGGCCGCGAGTTTGTCCAAGCTCTGACCGAAGCCGAGCTCGATGCCTGCGATGAAGTCGGCGGAGCCGACGGTGCTGCCGGTGATCCGGTAGGACACGTCGAGGTCCGTGCCCGCGCCGGCGGGACGGAGGGCGAATCCGACGTGGGAGGTGAAGGCCGGTTCGCCGCCGGGGAGCAGCGGCGAGAGCCGGTACGACAGGTGCTCGCCGGGTCGCACGTCCTCGACGACTCCCTCCGCGTACCCGGCGACCTGGTCGGAGCCGTCGGCGTCATCGACGTCGCGGTACTCCTGGACGATCCGGCCGCCCGGCCGCGCCTCGAAGACGAGCCGGGAGACGCGCAGGTCGTCGGGCGTCCACCACGCGGCGAGCAGCGAGGTGTCGGTCAGGTGCCGCCAGACCAGCTCAGGGCTCGCGGCCAGCGACCGCAGGAACCTGAACGTCCTGCCGTCGGCCCAGCCCGGCCCCTCCGCCTCCAGCCGGGCCGCGTCGAGGCTGAGCCCGTAACGGTCGAACGTCTCACGCGAGCCGCCGGCCTGGCCGGCGGTGTCGGCGAGCAGGGTGAGCGCCGCCGCCAGGTCGCGCAGCGGCTCGGGCCGCAGCGCGTAGACGCGGCGCTGCCCGGTGCGCTGGGAGGTGACGAGGCCGGCGCGCTCCAGGGCTTGCAGGTGCTTGGTCGTCTGCGGCTGGCGCGCCCCGGCGAGTTGCGCGAGGACGCCGACCGGACGGGGCCGCTCGGCCAGCAGGCCCACGAGCCGCCAGCGGGCCGGGTCGGCCAGTGCGGTGAGGAGTTCCTCCATGGCCAGAAGTATTCGCCATGGAGAATATTCGTGTCAAGGAATATCTTTAGTGGAGGCCGCGCTTGCCCGGCGTCCAGAACGGCTTGACCTTGATGGCCTTGCGCGGCCAGTTGCGCTCGCGTACCAGGTAGTCGCGGATCATCTGGCAGGTGCGCGCCTCTCCCGCCAGGTAGGCGGCGCCGGTGTTGCCGGGCAGCTCCAGGCCGGCCACCGCGGCGAGCAGAGTCCGCGAGGACGCGGCGGGCGCGCCCCGCCGGTGCGCGCGGCGCAGCTCGTGCGGGCCGGGCATGGGCATGTCATGCTCGGCGGACTCGCTCTCCAGCACCCCGTGCACCCGCGCCCCCTCCCCGAGCCCGCGCAACATCGGGCCGAACGCGGCGCTCGCCGTCTCGTCCCCCGCGAACAGGTGGAACGGCGCGTCGTCCTGGGTGAAGAAATCGCCCTGCGGCCACCAGAACGTCACCGCGTCCCCCGGCGCCGCCTCCCGCACCCAGCGCAGCCCGATCCCGTCACCGCCGTAGAGGTGCGCGCGCAGCTCCAGCGCGCGCCGGTCGGGGTCGAGGTCCCAGATCGTGTACGTCCGGAGCGTCTCGGACGGGCGCAGGATCCCGTAGACGGACAGCGGGTCGTTGATCTGGACGCGAATGTGCTGGCCGGGCCGGTAGGGGAACGCGATCGGCTCGTCGGTCTCCAGGCGGATGCGGCGCATGGTCGGGGTGATGAGACCGACGTCGCTGACGCGGGCCTCCATGACGTACTTGGCGAAGGCGCTCGCCAACGGATTGCGTGCCATGGTGACTCCTTAATGGAGATAAATTTCCTTAGAGGCATTAAGGAAACATAGATGCCCTAGGATGTCAACGGAACCGGAAGGCAGGTGAGCGGGTGACCGCGCAGGGCGTCAGCAGACGCGAACGAGTACGGCAGACGACGCTGGCGGAGATCCGGGCGGCGGCCCGCAAACTGCTCATCGAGCAGGGCTCGCAGGCCGTCACCATCAACGCGGTGGCCAGGGAGATGGGCATGAGCGGCCCGGCCCTCTACCACTACTTCGCCGGGCACGACGAGCTGGTCGGCGCGGTGACGGCCGACTTCTTCCGCGAGTTGACCGAGGCCATGGAGACGGCCCGCGACGCCTGCCCGCCCGGCGAGCACGGGCGGCGGCTCCTGGCGGCCTGCCGGGCGATGCGGCGCTGGGCCGTCACCCACCGGGCGGAGTTCGGCTGGGTGTTCGCCAGCCCCATCACGGCCGAACGGCGGCCCGACTCGCCGCGCGAGCTGGCCGGGCGCGACTTCGAACAGGTCTTCCTGGAGGAGATCGCCGAGCTGTGGAAGAGCCGCCGCTTCCCGGTGCCCGACCCCGAGGAGCTGGACCCTTCGGTCGGGGAGCAACTACGGGCGTACGCGTCCGCCAGCGGGATGGGGCTGCCCGTGGAGGCGGTGCACGTGTTCATGTCGTGCTGGATCAGGCTGTACGGCCTGCTCTGCATGGAGGTGCTGAACCAGCTCGACTTCGTCTACTCGGACATGGAGCCGGTGTTCGAGGAGTGCTTGCGCGAGATCGCGCCCAGGCTCGGCCTCGACTACGAAGCCCCGGCCGCCTGACCCGGCCCGACGGCTCTCCCGGCCGGGGAGGTCAGCCGGGGATGTCAGTCGGCCACGCGGACGGTCGGCTCGTGGCGGACGGGGAAGTTGACCGAGGCGGCGATGAAGCACGACTTGTGCGCGTCGGCGTGCAGGGCGAGCGCCGTCTCGGCCATCTCCCGGGCGGCGACGGTGACCGCCGGGTGCAGCACCACCTCGGTGAAGTGGCCGCCGTCCGCCGTCTCGGCCATGGTGCCGGTCGCGGTGTCGGTGTACTCGGTGACGATGACGCCCGCCATCGCGCACTTGTGCAGGTACCACAGCATGTGGCACTGCGACAGGGACCCGACCAGGAGCTGCTCGGGATTCCAGCGTGCCAGATCGCCGCGGAAGGCCGGGTCGGAGCTGCCCGGGATGAGCGGCGGCCCCTCGGCGGACAGCTCGTGCTCGCGGCCGAAGTCCCGGTAGCCGCTGGTGCCGGTGCCCTTGTTCCCGGTCCAGGTCACGACGGTCTGGTAGTTGTGCTCGCGGCTCATACGGGCCGTCCCTCCCTGTACGTCGCTCCACCGGCCGGCGCCGGCCCTTCCCCTCGCACGCTATCGCGCCCCCAGAACCCGACGCCGCGAGGGCGGGCGCGCGAGGGCGGTCGGCTTGGGGGCGGGCGCGCGAGGGCGGGCACGCGGGGGTGGGCGCCTTGGGGGCAGGCGTGGATGGGTGCGGCGCCAGGGCGGGCGGCATGGGGCGGGCACGCGGCGCTGAGGCAGGCGGGGCGCGATGCCGGGGCGGGCGGGGCGCGATGCCGGTGGGCGTGGGCGGGCGCGGTGTGGCACCGGCGTCGTGCGCGCCCGAAGCCGACGCCGCGTGAGTCCCTCGATCGGATGACGAAGATCAGCCGTGCGCGAACGTTCTCGCGCGGATGCGGCGCCGGCTGGGAGGGTGGACCTCATGATGGAAGACTTGCGGGACGCCGAGCGCCGGCTCCAGGCCGCGCAGCTCGCTGGAGATGTCGAGGCGCTGGATCGGCTGCTGGATGATCGGCTGATCTTTACTTTCGGTGCGAACGTTGCGACCAAGGCGGACGACCTGGAGCTGCACCGCACTCGGACCCAGGTGTTGACGAAGGTGGCCGAGGAGGAGCTGACCGTGCTCACCGATGGGCGCACCGGGGTGACGTGGTTTCTCGGCACCGTCGAAGGGACCGTCTCCGGTGCGCCGTTCGCGGCCAGGATGCGCTACACCCGTACTTGGCTGCACGACGAGACACACGGCTGGCGAATCATCGCCGTGCACGCCGGCACGACCGATTGACCTAGCCGACACGTTGCCCGACGACCGGCCAGCAGGAATCTTGGTATCCCAGCTCCCGCCCATGCACAAAAGGATCAAAGTCGGAGGGATCAGAGACACCCTCGAAGGCAGGCGGGGGCGCGATGCGGGAGGGCGTGGGCGGGAGCGTAAGGGCGGGCGCTTCGAGCCGCGACGCCGTGGGCATGGGGTGGGCGCGTCAGGGCGCGGCGCTGTGGGCGCGTAGCGCGGCGATTACCCAGGTGAAGGCGGGCACGGCGGGCTCGGAGCCGCGGTGGCCGTTGAGCGTTGCCAGCAGCGCCCAGTACCGCTCCACCCGCTCATCCGCCACCGTCTCCATCCACTCCAGCAGCGCCCCCCGATCCACCACCGGCCCGGCGACCATGTCGAGCACCCGCCGCCCCGCCTCGGACGCAGGGTCCACCCCGTCGGCCAAGGCGGGCCCGGCCTCGGTGAGCACGCGCGTCCGCAGCTCGTAGGCGGGCAGCGGCCCCGCACCCGCCAGCGGCCCCGCACCCGCCAGGGCGATTCGGCGGAGCCGCAGCCGGAAGTCCTCGTCGGAGATCAGTTCGGCCAGCTCCACCCAAGCCTCCACCTGGCCGGGAGTGAGGGAGTCGGGCAGCTCGCCCATCCAGCCGGCGATGACGGCCGCGTCGCCGTCCAAGGGGATCCCGCCGAACGTCAAGGACAGGAACTCCGCCACGATCTCGCGTCGTTCGGCGGCGGAAAGCTGGGTCAGTCTGTGCAACATCAGGGTCTCCTCGTTCGAAGTGCCGCGTTCGGAGATCAGGCTCAGCACGGCCCTGCGCGCCCGCAGGGCCCGCAGTTCGGCGTCCACGGCCCGTAGCCGGAGCCGCGCCACCTCGGCCGCCGTGACCCGCCGCGCCAGCACCTCGCGTACGTCCTCCAGCCCGACGCCCAGCTCGCGCAGCATGCTCACCAGGCCGAGCCGGGTCACGGCGGTCTCGTCGTACAGGCGGTAGCCGCCCGCGGACCGGTCGGCGGGCGGCAGGACGCCGCTGTCGGACCAGAACCTGATGGTGCGTACGGGCAGTCCGGTGCGGCGGGACAGCTCGCCGATCGTGTAGAGCTCCTTACTCACGTCCGGCAGTCTGCACCTTCCAGCCGCTGGAGGCTCAACCCCTTGCCGCCCGGATACTCGCGTGCGTATATTCGTGTACGAGTAAGGGTGGTGAGGGAGATGCCCCGACGGCGTCCGGTGGGCAACCTGCTGGCCCTGGCTGTGCTGACCGTCGTCGTTCAGCGCCCGATGCATCCCTACGAGATGGCGTCCGTTCTGCGCGCCCGCGGCAAGGACCAGGACATGCCGATCAAATGGGGCTCTCTCTACACCGTCGTGCGCAATCTGGAGAAGCACGGGCTGCTGGAGGTGGTGGAGAGCGGCCGCCAGGGCGCCCGGCCCGAGCGGACCGTCTACCGCATCACCGAGGCGGGTCGCGGCGAGGCCGACGACTGGACCAGGGAGCTGCTGTCCACGCCGCGTCACGAGCCGTCGGCGTTCGAGTCGGGGCTGTCGGTGATGGGCGGCCTCGGTCCCGGCGAGGTCGTGCCGTTGCTGCGGCAGCGGCTGGGGCTGCTGGAGGAGCAGATCGAGACCGGCCGGCGGGCGCTGGAGGAGGAGCGGGCCGAGGTGCCCCGGCTGTTCCTCGTCGAGTCGGAGTACGCGCTGGCGATGCGGGAGGCCGAGGCCGCCTGGGTGCGCTCGCTGCTGGCGGAGCTGGACGGGGGCACGTTCCCCGGATTGGCGGAATGGCAGGCATATCACCGTACGGGCGAGTTGCCGCCCGACCTGGCGGACCTCGCGGACAGAGGCCGCCCCACGGACTGAAGGCAAGCCGACCAAAGGCAAGCCCGCCTGGAAGGCGGGCCGACCATGAGGCAGGAAGGGGAGCCACCATGACCACGACCAGCGCCACCGGCACCGTGACGTCCGCCGACGGCACCACGATCAGCTACCGGGAGTTAGGTCAGGGCCCCGGCCTGGTGATCGTGCACGGCGCCATGCAGACAGGACAAAGCCAGCTCGACCTGGCCACGGCCCTGGCCGCCGACTTCACCTGCTACCTGCCCGACCGCCGGGGCCGCGGCGGCAGCGGCCCAGTGGGCGCGAGTTACGGCCTGGGGCGCGAGGCCGAGGACCTCGACGCCGTGCTGCGGGCCACCGGCGCCCGGTACGCCGTCGGCGTCAGCTCGGGCGCCGTCATCACCCTGCACACCGCCCTCACCCGCCCATCGGCGCTGAGCAAGGCGGTGCTCTTCGAACCCCCGCTGGGCCTCGACGCCGCCGAGGTGCGCGGCAGCCTGGAGCGTTTCGACCGCGAGCTGGCCGAGGGCCGGATCCCCGCCGCGCTCGTCACCGGCATGCGGGCCGCGCGGCTCGGCCCGCCGCTGTTCAACGCGCTGCCCCGCCGCGTGCAGGAGTGGCTGACGGGCCTGATGCTGAAGAGCCAGGACGGGACGGCGGGGGAGCAGCCGACGTTCAGGGACCTGGCCCCGACCCAGCGGCAGGACCTGCAGCTCGTGGCCGAGGCGCCGGCGGACTTCGCGGCGTACCGGCCGGTCGAGGTGGAGACGCTGCTGCTCGGCGGCACCAGGAGCCAGGGCTACCTGCGGTCGGCGCTGGCCGAGCTGGAGCGCGTCCTGCCGCGCGCCCGGCGCGTGGCGCTGGAGGGCCTCGACCACGGCGCCACGCAGAACGCCGCCCAGCGCGGGCGCCCGGAGCGGGTGGCCGGGGAGATCCGGCGCTTCCTGGCTACAGGTTCTTGAGGAACGTGGCCGCGACCGGCGCGGCCACCGCGCCGCCGCCGCCCCCGCCCTCGACGACCACGGCGAACGCCACGTCGCCCTTGAAGCCCATGAACCAGGCGTGGGAGTCCAGCTTCTCGCCCGTGCCGTACTCGGCGGTGCCGGTCTTGCCGTGCGTGCCCGCCGGCAGCCCCGCCGACTTGGCGGTGCCCTTGGTGACCACGGCCGACATCATCGTGTGCAGCCCGGAGGTGACCTCCTCGGGCAGCTTGCGCTCCTTGGCCTTCTGCTTGATGGACGGCACCAGCGTCGGGGGCCGCCACGCGCCGTCGGCGATGGCGGCGGCCACCGAGGCGATGGACAGCGGGCTGGCGGTGATCCTGGCCTGGCCGAAGGACTCGGCGGCCAGCTCCGCGTCGGAGGTGGCCTTGGGGAAGCTGGCCTTGGTGGCCGGCACCCCGATGTTCAGCGGCTGGTTGAAGCCCACGTCCTCGGCCACGTCGAGCAGCTTCTCGGCGCCCAGCTTCGACTTCGCCAGCGGCGCGAACGTCGTGTTGCACGAGTGGGCGAAGGAGTCGAGGAACGAGATCGACCCGAACGACTCCTCGTCGGAGTTGCGGATCGACAGCCCGCCGACGTTGACGTTCTTCGGGCAGGTCACGGTGTCCTGCGGGGCGACGCCGGCGTCCAGCAGCCCGATCGCGGTGACCGCCTTGAACGTCGAGCCGGGCGGGTAGCGGCCGTCGAGCGCCCGGTTGAACCCGCCCACGTTGTTCACCACGGCCAGGATCTCGCCCGTCGAAGCCTTGATCGCGACCAGCGAGGTGGGCTTCTTCATCTCCTTGACCGCGGTCACCGCGGCGGCCTGCGCCCGCGGGTCGAGCGAGGTCTGGACGGGCTCGCCCTCGGTGCCCTCGATGGTCTCCAGCGTCTTGTCGCCGAGCTTGATCTCGGTCGCCGGGGTGCCCGCGAGCTGCTCCTGGAACGCCTTCTGCAGCCCGTCGAACCCGACGGCCTGCCCGACCTTGTAGGAGGAGCCGAGCCTGGCGACGTCCTTCTTGGTGGCCTTGCTGAGGTAGCCGACGAGCTGCTGCACCGAGCCGCCGACCGTGCCGGTGTCGATGCGGTCGCCGTCGGCGTCGGTGATCTCGGCGCGCTGCGGCCACTTGGTGGTGAGCGAGAACGCGGCCCCGCCGGTGAGCGACGGGTGCAGCGTGGCGGGCTTCCAGTCGACCTTCCACGTGCGGTCGGCCACCACCAGGTCGATGGTGCCCTGGTAGGTCCACGCGCCGATGTTCTTCAGGTTGAGCGTCGCGGTGTAGGGGACGCTGGCGCGGTCGTCGCCCTCGGTGACCCGGCCCAGCTTGACGGCGGTCGACTCGACGGCGAGCGCGGTGCGCTGCTGGTCGTAGGCGGTGAGCTGCTGCGGCATGGCCAGCTCGGCCGTCATCGCGCCCTTGTCACCCGCCTGCCAGGCCGCCGCGAAGCGCTGCGCGGTCTGCGCCGGCGTGCCTCTGGTGTGCAGTACGTAGTACGCCCCACCGGCCGCGGCCCCCACCACGAGCACGGTGGCTCCGGACACGATCGCGATCGTACGACCCCGCGCCACTGATCAGCCCCCTGCATCTCGACGACAGGTGTCCGAGCCTAGCGTCCGATTCAGGGCATTCCATTCGAAGCCTTGTAACTGGTGGCGTAGGTCGGCACGTACTCCTGGCCGGACAGCTTCTGGATGGCCGCCATGATCTCGTCGGTGACCCGCCGCCGGTCACGCGCGTTGGCGTGGTCGCCCTCGAACCGCATCGGCGCCCCGATGGCGATGCCGATCTTGGCGGGCCTGGGCACCTTCGCCCCGTACGGCAGGACCTTCTCGGTGCCGCTGAGCGCCACCGGCAGCACGGGGGCGCCGGTCTTCAGCGCCAGCCAGGCCACGCCGATCTTGCCCCGGTAGAGGCGGCCGTCGGGGGAGCGGGTGCCCTCGGGGTGGATGCCGAACAGCTCGCCCCGCTCCAGCAGCGCGGCGGCGTCGTCGAGCATGGCCTGCGCGGCGTGCGCGCTCTCCCGGTCGATCGGGAGGCTGCCGCCCAGCCGCATGAAGAAGCCGGAGACCGGGTTGCCGTCGAAGTACTCGTTCTTGGCGGTGAACGTCACGTGCCTGGGCAGCAGCGCGGGAAGCAGGAACGAGTCGAGCACCGACAGGTGGTTGGCGGCCAGGATCGCGGGCCCGCTCCTCGGCACGTGGGCCGCGCCCGAGATGTGCGGCCTGCACATGGCGTGCGCGAGCGGAGCGGCGGCGAACTTGACCACTTCGTACAGCAACGAGCTCTCCTGATCATCGGGCCGGCGGCCACCCCACCATAGATCAGGCGTCCCGCCGGTGCGGCGGGACGCCTGGGAAAAGCTTTAGGCCGATGTGGCGGTCGCCTCCTCGGCGAGGTGCACAACACGGCTCCAGCCGAACGGTATTCCGTGAAGGCGGTAATTTGCGGCCCGGGGGACACTAACCACATCGGCAATCTTGAGTTAAGCACACCGTCCGCCCCTGGAGGTAATCGCCCCTTCCCCATGGGGCGCCTTTCCCGGGTCTACGTCCTGGTCCAGTGCGGTTGCGCCACGTCGAAGACGCGCTGCTCCCGCCCGCGCAGCGCCACCTCGGCGAACTGCCACAGGATCGCGCCCGTCGGCGCGTGGATCACGATGGACGGCCCCAGCGGCATCTGCAGCAGCTCACCCCGCCACCGCGGCACCCCCGGCGCCAGGAACCGCTCCAGCGGCACCGCGTGCACGGAGGCCACCTCGCGCGGGTCGGGCACCGGCTGCTGACGGCCGCCGAACGCCACCACCGGCGTGATCACGAACCCCGAGTCGGTGACGAAGTCGTCGAGCAGCCCGGCCACCTCGACCCCGGTGATGCCGGTCTCCTCGGCCAGCTCGCGCAGCGCCGCCTCCTCCGGCCGCTCCCCGTCGTCGGCCCGCCCGCCGGGCAGCGCCCACTGCCCCGGGTTGCGGCCCCGGGCGGCCCGCCTGATCACCACGACGTACGGGCCGCCCGCGGCGTCCTCCAGCACGCACACGGTGACGCCGGCCCTGCGCACCCCGCCCGCCGGCGGGACCTGCCTGCGCTCGAAGGCGGCCAGCCGGGCGGTGACCTGCTCGCGCAGCGTGTCGATCGGCGTCAGCATCCGTCCAGGATCTCACGCCGCCGCACGCGGCATCCGGACCTCGCGGTCTCACGCAGTCGCGCGGCAGCCGGACCTCGTGGATGTCACGCCGCCGTACGCGGCAGCCGGACCTCCACCCGCAGGCCGCCCTCGGGCCGCGCCAGCGCCGTCACGCTCCCGCCGTGCGCCGCCACGATGGCCCGCACGATCGACAGCCCCAGCCCCGCCCCGTGCGCCGAGCGCACCCGGTCGCCCTGCAACCGGCTGAACGGCTCGAACAGATCCTCCACCTCGTACGCGGGCACCAGCGGCCCGGTGTTCTCCACCACGACCGACGCGCCCGAAGGCTCCCCCGCCACGGTGAGCCAGATGTGCCCGCCACGCACGTTGTACTTGATCGCGTTCTCCAGCAGGTTGAACACGCACCGCTCCAGGAACAGCGGATCGCCTTCGACCAGCGCGGGCCGCAGGTCCTGGTGCAGGGTGACAGGCCGCTTGCGCGAGCCGGGGTCGAGCTGCTCCAGCACGGTCCGCGCGACCTGCTCCACGTCCACCGGCTTGCGCACGGTCAGCTCCTGCTCGGACTGCGCGAGCAGCAGCAGCCCCTCGATCAGCCGCTCGTAGCGGGCGTTGGTGCCCAGCAGCGCCCTGGCCAGCGCCTTGAGGTCCGCCGACGCCGCCGGCTCCTCCAGCGACACCTCCAGCACCGTACGGTTGACGGCCAGCGGCGTACGCAGCTCGTGGGAGGCGTTGGCGATGAAGCGGCGCTGCGCGTCGAACACCCTGCGCAGCCGGTCGAGCATCGCGTCGAACGTGTCGGCCAGCCGCTTCACCTCATCGGCCGGGCCGCGCAGCCCGATCCGCTCGTGCAGCGTGCTCTCCGACAGCCGCTGCGCCGTCTCCGTCACCCGGTCCAGCGGGCGCAGCGCCCGGTCGGCGAGCACGTACCCGAGCAGCAGCGCGATGATCCCCACCAGGATCAGCACCAGCAGGGACCAGGTCAGCACCTCGTTGAGCACGCCGTCGGCGCGGGTCTGGATCTCGCGGCGGAAGACCACGTCGCCGTCGATCTCGTGCGGCATGGGCGCCCGGTCGGGCACCGCCCCGGCGGTGATCTTCACGGGCCCCGTGACGAACTGCTGTTCCAGGGCGCGCGCGGTGATCAGGTAGGTGAGCCCGAGCAGGATCGAGCCCGCGGCGAAGAACAGGCCGCCGTAGAGCACGGTCAGCCGCAGCCGCAGCCGCCTGCTGCTCCACCAGGGCCGCATGCCGCCGCGCCAGGGCCGCGTCCGCGACGGGGCGGCGGTCAAAGCCGGTATCCCTTGCCCGGCACGTTCATGATGGCCGCGGGCAGGCCGAGCTTCTTGCGCAGCGAGGTGATCGTGACGCGTAACGCGCCCGTGCCGGGCTCGGCGTGCTCGTCCCACACGCTCCTGCGCAGCTCGCCCGAGGTGACCAGCTCGCCGTCCGCGCTGAGCAGCACCCGCAGCACGTCGAACTCCTTGCGGTTGAGCGAGACCGGCCGCCCGTCCCTGGCGACGGTGCGGCGGGCCGGGTCGAGGGCGATGCCGCCCCGTACGAGCAGGGGCGCCGCCGCGCGCGCGGACCGCCGGGCCAGCGCCCTGACCCGCGCCACCAGCTCCGCGAACGCGAACGGCTTGACCAGGTAGTCGTCCGCGCCCAGCGCCAGCCCGTCCACCTTGTCGCGGAGCTGGCCCGCGGCGGTCAGCATGAGCACCCGCCTGCCCTCGCCGCCCGCCCGCAGCCGCCGGCACACGTCGTCGCCGTGCACGCCCGGCAGGTCGCGGTCCAGCACCACGACGTCGTAGTCCACGTACGACGCCATCTCCAGCGCCTCCTGCCCGTCGTAGGCGACGTCCACGGCGATCGCGTGCAGCCTCAGCCCGTGCGCGACCGCGTCCGCCAACCGCTCTTCGTCCTCGACGACCAGCACTCGCATGCCCCGAGAGTGGCGGATCCGGTGTTAGCCGCGGATAAGGGCTTATCCGCTTCTAGCACCCCATGGCCTGAAGTGGGGCCGCACCTCAGACAGAAGGAGCGAAAGCCATGAAGGTACGGCTACTGCTGGGCGCGGCAGCGCTGGCGCTGGCCGGGTGCGGAGCCCCGGCGGCACAGGACGACGGCGTGGTCAGCGCGGGCGGCGGAACGGCCTCCGCCAAGCCCGCCGCCAGCCCGTCGGCGTCGATCGACCCGGACGAGGCGGCGCTGAAGTTCGCGCAGTGCATGCGCGAGCACGGGGTCGACATGCCCGACCCCAAGGAGGGCCGTATCCAGCTCAAGATCCCCAAGGGGGCGGACCAGAAGAAGGTCGAGAAGGCGCACGAGGCGTGCCGGCCGATCATGGACGCCGCCGTCCCCGACGGCGGCGAAGGCCAGGACGCGGCCGGGTACGACCAGCTCGTCAAGTTCGCGCAGTGCATGCGCGAGCAGGGCATCGACATGGCCGACCCCAAACCCGACCAGCCGCTCCGGCTGGACTTCAGGGGCGTGCCGAAGCAGAAGATGGAGGCCGCGCAGAAGGCCTGCCAGGAGTTCGCCCCCGGCCGTCCAGGGAAGGAGACCCCATGAGGAAGGGACTCCTGCTGGGCGGCGGCACCGTCCTGGCCGTCGCCGCCACCTGGACGGCGGTCGCCGCGCTGAACGACGGCGGCACCGGCGCCGCCGCGCCGTCCAGGACGCCGGTCCCCGCCACCGCCGACGTCACCAGGCAGGACCTGGTGGAGACCAAGACGGTGGCCGGCTCGCTGACGTACGCGGGGGAGCGGCAGATCGCCTCGGGCGCCACCGGCACCGTCACCTGGACGCCCGCCCAGGGCGCGGTGATCCGCCGGGGCCGCCCGCTGCTGAAGGTGGACAGGAAGCCGCTGGTGCTCATGTACGGCGGGCTGCCGCTGTACCGGACCCTGGAGCGGGGCGTGTCCGACGGCCCCGACGTCGAGCAGCTCGAACGCAACCTCAAGGCGCTCGGCTACGGCGACTACCTGACCGTGGACGACCACTTCAGCCACGCCACCGCGCGGGCCGTCGAGGAGTGGCAGGACGATCGCGGGCTGGCGGAGAGCGGGCGGGTGGACGCGTCCCAGGTCGTCTTCCAGCCCGCCGCCGTCCGCGTGACGGGGGTCAAGGCCGAGGTCGGCGCCAGGAGCGCGCCGGGAACGCCGGCGCTCACGGTCAGCGGCACGCACCGGCTCGTACACGTGGACCTGGACACCGGCGATCAGGCGCTGGCGCGCAAGGGTGCGGCGGTCACCGTGACGCTGCCCGGCGGCGAGCACGCCAAGGGCACGATCACCTCCGTCGGCACGGTCGCCGAGAGCTCCGGCGACGAGCAGGACACCAGCACCACCATCGACGTGGACATCACCCTGGCCAAGCCGCCCAGGAGCAAGCTGGACCAGGCGCCGGTCGAGGTCGAGATGCAGAGCGAACGGCACGAGAACGTGCTGGCCGTGCCGGTGGAGGCGCTGCTCGCGCTGCGCGAGGGCGGCTACGGCGTCGAGGTCGTCGAGGGCGGCGGCTCACGGATCGTCGCCGTGGAGACGGGGGCGTTCGGCGGCGGCCTGGTCGAGGTCGAGGGCCAGGGCCTGGCCGAGGGCATGAAGGTCGGGGTGCCGGCCACATGAAGGTGATCGTCGAGCTGCTGGAGGTGAGCAAGACCTACCCCGGCGGCGTGCACGCGCTGCGCGGGGTGGACCTGGCCATCGAACGCGGCGACCTGCTGGCCATCGTCGGCCCGTCGGGGTCGGGCAAGTCGACCATGCTGCACATGATCGGCACGCTCGACCGCCCCACCGCCGGGACCGTCCGGGTCGCCGGGCACGACGTCGCGCGGTTGCCGGACCGGCGGCTGTCCGCGCTGCGCTCGCGCCACCTGGGGTTCGTCTTCCAGCAGTTCCACCTGGCGCCCGGCGTCAGCGCGCTGGACAACGTGGCCGACGGCCTGCTCTACACCGGCCTCGGCCGCCGGGCCAGGCGCGATCGGGCCGCCGCCGCGCTGGAACGGGTCGGGCTCGGGCACCGGCTGCGGCACCGGCCCGCCGAGCTGTCGGGCGGCGAGCAGCAGCGGGTGGCCGTGGCCCGCGCCGTGGCAGGGGACCCGCCGCTGCTGCTGGCCGACGAACCGACCGGCAACCTCGACTCGGCGGCCGGGGCGGACGTGCTGCGGGTGCTGGCCGGGTTGCACGAGTCCGGCACCACCGTGGTGATCATCACGCATGACGCGGAGATCGCGGGCTGGTGCCGGCGGCGGGTGCGGCTGCGGGACGGAGTGATCGTGGACGGGCACGAGGGCGAGCACCTCAGCCCCGTGGCCCTGCTGAGAGGAGCCCCGCGATGACAGAGCAGGAACGGCTGGTGCCGGGGCGGCTCGGGGTCGCGGACGTGTTGCGGGTCTGGGCGGCCGGGCTGCGGGCGCGGCCCACGCGGGTGGTGCTGTCCGCGCTCGGCATCGCCATCGGCATCGCGACGATGATCGCCGTGATCGGCATCTCGTCGTCCTCCCGCGAGCAGCTCCTGCGCCAGCTCGACAAGCTGGGCACGAACCTGCTCACCGTCACCCCCGGACGGACGATGTTCGGCGCGGACGCCAAGCTGCCGACCGGCGCGCCGGCCATGGTGCGGCGCATCCGCCCCGTCCGCACGGCCGCCGCCACCGGCGCCGTCGAGGCCAGCGTGCGCCGCAACGACCGCATCTCCGAGTCCGTCACGGGAGGCATCGCCGTCCAGGCGGCCAGCACCGGCCTGCTGACCACGCTGGAGGGCGCGGTCGCCAAGGGCACCTGGCTGAACGACGCCACGGCCGCGCAGCCCGCCGTCGTGCTCGGCTCGGCAGCGGCAGAACGGCTCGGCCTGGCCAGGACCGGGGTCCAGGTGTGGATGGGCGGGCGGTGGTTCACGGTCGTGGGGATTCTCGGGCCGATGCCGCTGGCTCCCGAGATCGAGCGGTCGGCCTTGGTCGGCTTCCCGGCGGCGCGGGAGCTGCTCGGCTTCGACGGTTATCCGACGAGCATCTACGAGCGCTCGTCCGACGCGACGGTGGAGGAGGTGCGTGCGGCGCTGCCGCGTACCGTGAACCCGGAGAACCCGGACGAGGTCACGGTGAGCAGGCCGTCGGACGCGCTGGCGGCCAAGGCCGCCGCGGCGGGCGCCTTCACGAACCTGCTGCTCGGGCTGGGCGCCGTCGCGCTGCTCGTGGGCGGGGTCGGCGTGGCCAACACCATGGTCATCTCGGTGCTGGAGCGCCGCCGCGAGATCGGGCTGCGGCGCTCGCTGGGGGCCACGCGGGGCCAGGTGCGCGTGCAGTTCCTGGCGGAGTCGCTGCTGCTGTCGGCGCTGGGCGGGGTGGCGGGCGCGGTGCTGGGCGCGCTGGCCACCACCGGGTACGCCGTGTCGCGGGGCTGGCCGGCCGTCGTGCCGCCGTGGGCGCTGGGCGGCGCGGTCGTCGCGACGCTGGTGATCGGGACGGTGGCGGGCATCTATCCGGCCGTCCGCGCCGCCCGCCTGTCACCGACCGTGGCGCTCACCGCCACCTGAGCCTTTCATCGGGGGGTGAGCAGGATGCTGAGCAGCGTGCCCAGCAGCATCCCCGCGCCCCCGGCGATGGCGGCCCACCGCCCCAGGGGCTCGCCGCGGGCGTGACCCACGACGCCCAGCACGACCCCCGCCAGCCCGAACAGGACCGGCAGGTACAGCACGGCCACCGCGCCGCAGACGAGCCCGATGACCGACGGGACCTGGTCCAGCACCCGGGGAGGCCGCCGCGCGGGCCGTCCGGCCGCGTCCTGGGGGTCGGGCGGTGCGGACACGCGCGGGCTCCTCTCGGGGGTGCGTCCATCACACACCGGGCGGAAGGCGCCTGTCGAGCCGTCCGTCCCTTTCAGCAGGGGTGGCGGAGGGGTGGCGGCAGGGGCCGGGCGTGCACGACGTCGAGGCGGGAGACGGCGCGGGTGAGCGCGACGTACAGGCGGTTGAGCCCGCGCCGCTCCGCCTCGGCGATGGCGGCCGGCTCCGCCACGACGACGTGGTCGTACTCCAGGCCCTTGCACAGCGAGGCGGGCATCACGCTGAGCCGCCCGTTCAGGTCCAGGCCCTCGTTCCACAGCGCGGCGGTGATCGCCTCCACGTCCGCGTCCGCCGCGATCACCCCGATCGACCCCTCGAACATGTACGCCTCGCGCACCGCCTCCACCACGCCCTTCTCCAGCCCGGCCACCCGGGTCACCCGCAGCCGCCCGTCGGAGCGGTAGGAGCGGGTCGCGGGCACGTCGGCGTCCAGCGCCGCCAGCAGCGTGTTGGCCAGCTCGACCACGGCGGCGGGCACGCGGAACCCGGTCGTGAGCGCGACGACCTCGCCGCCGGGTTTGCCGAGCAGCTTCAGCCGTTCCGGCCAGGACGTGGCCGCCCACGGCGTGGTGCCCTGTGCCAGGTCGCCCAGCACGGTCAGCGAGCCGTGCTCGCTGCGCCTGGCGACCGCCCGGCACTCCATCGGCGACAGGTCCTGGGCCTCGTCCACGATCACGTGGCCGTAGCCGCGCGGACGTTCGATCAGCGCGGCCAGCTCGTCGAGCAGCACCAGGTCGGCCGCCGACCAGCGCGCGCCCTTGACGCCGCGCGGCGGCTTCCGCCAGGTCAGGGCGGCGCGCTCGGCGTCCGTCAGCACGCCGCCGGCCGGGTCGCGGCCGTCCCTGGCGGGGCCGCGCAGCAGCTCGTACAGGACCTCCTCCGGCTTGACGGCGGGCCACACCTGGTCGAGCCACGGGGTGACGCCGCGGCCGATCCTGCGCAGCCAGGGCGCGCCGGCCGTCCGCCCGCGGGACTCGGCCTGGCGGCGGATGGACTCCACGACCCGGGCCCTGACCCGTTCGCGGCCGGTGCCGTACGGGAGCGACTCGCGCCTGGTGTCGTCCACGATGCGGCGCAGCTCGTCCTCCGGCACCCGCCAGCGGAGGGAGCCGTCGGGCACCGCGACCGGTTCGACCGGTTTGGCGATCCGCCCGTACAGGGCTGTGCGCAGCACCCGCGCCATGCGGGCGTCGTGCTTGACCATGGCCGTCTCCTCGTCGTCCGCCGCCGTGACGGGGACGGTGGCCAGCAGCCGCTCCAGCGTCGTCTGCTCGACGTCCATCTCGCCGAGCGCGGGCAGCACCGCCGAGACGTAGCCGAGGAAGGTCCGGTTGGGGCCGAGGACGAGCACGCCGGCGCGTTCGAGGCGCCGGCGGTGGGCGTAGAGCAGGTAGGCGGCCCGGTGCAGGCCGACCGCCGTCTTGCCGGTGCCGGGCGCGCCCTGCACGCAGATCGACAGGTCGAGCCCGGTGCGGACGAGGTCGTCCTGCTCGGGCTGGATGGTGGCGACGATGTCGCGCATCGGGCCGACGCGGGGCCGCTCGATCTCGGCGGCGAGGATCCTGCTCTCGCCCTCCTCGCCGCGCGAGAGCCGCTCGTCCTCGAAGCCGGTGAGGGTGGTGCCCGACCAGCCGAAGCGGCGGCGCACGTCCACGCCCTGCGGGTCGCGGGCGCTGGCCCGGTAGAAGGCGCGCGAGACCGGTGCGCGCCAGTCGATCACCACGGGCGGGCCGCCGTGCTCGCCGGTGATGTGCCGGCGGCCGATGTGGTACGCCCGCCCGCCGTGCTCGGCGGAGCCGGGGCCGAAGTCGAGCCGGCCGAAGAACGGCGGCCCCTCCGGCTCCTCGCTCAGCTCCTTGGCCAGGCTCTTGAGGTGCCGGCCCAGGCGTTCGGCGCTGTAGCGGTCGCCGGCCACGCTCTCGCCGACGATGACGTTGTCGCGCGCGCCCTCCAGCATCCTGCGCAGGCCGGCCTTGCATCGTCCGACGTGGTCACGCTCCTCGTCGAGCGTCGCCATCACACCTCCCAGAACTGTTAACTCGGTTAAGATATTGACCAGGTTAACACTTTGCTAGGCTGTGCTCATGACAGGACTGCGGGAGCTGCAGCGGCGGCGCGTGCACGAGGCCCTCTCGACGGCGGCCATCACGCTCTTCCTGGAGCGCGGCTTCGACGAGGTGTCCGTGGCGGAGGTCGCGGCGGCGGCGGGGGTGTCGAAGCCGACACTGTTCAAGTACTTCGCCACCAAGGAGGACCTCGTCCTGCACCGCATCTCCGACCACCTCGGCGAGTCGGCCCGGGTGGTGCGCGAGCGGGCCGCGGGGGAGCGGCCGGTGGAGGCGCTGCGGCGGCACTTCCTCGACGGGCTGTCCCGGCACGACCCGATCACCGGGCTCAACGACGACCCCGAGGTGATCGCGTACCACCGGATGGTCTTCTCCGAGGCGCCCAGCCTGCTGGGGCGGCTCCACCAGCACATGGCGCGCGACGAGGAGGCCCTGGCCGAGGCGCTCGCCGAGACGGCCGATGAGCTGGCGGCGCGGCTGCTGGCGGCGCAGGTGGTGGCCACGCAGCGGGTGCTGGCCCGCCGTAACTGGCAGTTGCTGGCGGACGGCCGGCCGATGGCGGAGGTCGAGCCGGAGGCGGTGCGGGCGGCCGGTCAGGGTTTCGCGACGCTGTTTGCCTGATTCCACCGTCCTGTTCAAACAATCCCGCCCTTTCACGCCTGGCGTAATATCGCAAGATCGAGAGAGTTTAAGCAGGTAGGAGGGGGTGAAATTGTTATCCTGACAACTCCTTAACGAATTGCAAAGATAAGCAATTCAGGACAAGACGGGGTTGTCTTTACCTCAAAAGGAGTGATGGTGGACGGACCTTTCATGTGCATGTGTGGTCACCGTACCGACTCGATCGGTGACACGACGTGAGCGGCGTGCTCGCCGTGAGCTGGGGGCGCCTGCGATCCGTGCTGCCCGAACGGGCCGCGCTGGCCGCCATGCGGCACCAGCCCCGCAACAACCTGCTGGCCGGGCTCACCGTGGCGATCGTCGCGCTGCCGCTCGCGCTCGGGTTCGGCGTCTCCTCCGGCCTCGGCGCCGCCGCCGGCCTGGCCACCGCCGTGGTCGCCGGATCGCTGGCCGCCCTGTTCGGCGGCTCGGCGCTCCAGGTGTCGGGCACCAGCGGTGCCATGACCGTCGTGCTCATGCCCATCATGAGCGACCACGGCGCCACCGGGGTGCTCACCGTCGGGCTGATGGCCGGGCTGCTGCTCGTCGTCATGGCACTCGCGCGGGCCGGACGCTACATGTCCCTCGTCCCCGCGCCCGTCGTCGCCGGCTTCACCGTCGGCATGGCCTGCGTGATCGGCCTCCAGCAGATCCCGCACGCCCTCGGCGTCCCCGCCCACGACAGCGACAAGGTCGCCGTCGTCGCCTGGCACGCCGTCATGGACTTCCTCGCCAGGCCGCACTGGTGGGCCATGTCCGTCACCCTGGTCGTGGCCGCGGTGCTGCTGGTGGGCGCGAGCGTACGGCCCAACGTGCCGTTCTCGCTGCTCGCCGTCGTCGTCGCCACCGCCGTCGCCGACCTGGCCGGGCTGCCGCTGGCCACCATCGGCCACCTGCCGCAGGGGCTGCCCGCGCCGTCGCTGGGCTTCTTCGACCCCGCGATGCTGCCCGCCCTCATCGCCCCGGCCATCGCCGTGGCCGCCCTCGCCTCGCTGGAATCGCTGCTGTCGGCCGCCGTGGCCGACAACATGACAGGGCGGCACCGGCACGACCCCGACAGGGAGCTGTTCGGCCAGGGCATCGCCAACCTCATCACCCCGCTGTTCGGGGGCATGCCCGGCACCGGTGCCATCGTCAGGACAGCCGTCAACGTACGCTCCGGGGCGACCTCCCGGCTCGCGGCGCTGTCCCACGCGCTCATCCTCGGCGCCATCGTCTACACCGCCGCCGGGCTCGTCGCCAAGATCCCGCTCGCCGCGCTCGCCGGAGTGCTGCTGGCCACCTCCGTACGCATGGTCGAACGCGACTCCGTACGTGCCATGTGGCGCTCCACCAGGAGCGACGCGGCGGTGCTCGTACTCACCGCCGTCGCCACGCTGACGCTCGACACCGTGCTGGCCGTCATCCTCGGCCTGGTCGTCGCCGGCGCGCTGGCACTGCGGACCATCGCGCGGAACGTGCGCTTCTACCGGGAGCCGCTCCGCCACGACCTGCAACCGCAGCACACCGAGGACGAGCACGCGCTGCTCGCCGAGCACATCGTCACCTACCGGCTCGACGGGCCGCTGTTCTTCGCCGCCGCCCACCGGCTGCGCGCCGACCTGTCGGAGATGACCGGCGTGTCCGTGGTGGTGCTGCGCATGCGCCTGGTCACCAGCATCGACGCCAGCGGGGCGATGGTGCTCGCCGACACCATCACGCGGCTGGAACGGCGCGGGATCATGGTGTACGTGTCGGGGATCCCCGATGGGCACCATCAGGCTCTGCAGGTGATCGGGGTGATCGGGCGGCTGGACGAGGCGGGGCAGGTGTTCGCCACCACCGATGGGGCCATCGAGGCGGCTCGTGAGCGGCTGCACAGCTCGGGGATCGTGCCGCGGCTGGCGGGCTGACCTGGCCTTTTGACCGCTCCGACCGGCACACCCAGGCCGCGTCGGAGCGGCACCCCCACCGCCCGCCCCGCGCGCCCGCCCCGCGCGCCTGCTGTGCCTCCGCCCCGCACGCCCGCCGCACGCCCGCCGTGCCTCCGCCGCGCGCCCGCCCTGTGCGTCCGCCCCGTGCGCCTGCTGTGCCTCCGCCCCGTGCGCCCGCCCCGTTCGTGCGCCCCGCGCCCCGCACGCCGCTCCGCGCGCCCGCTCGCATACGCACCCGCCGCACGTGTGCTTGGCCGAGCTCTGGTCGCGCGTTCTGCAGCGCTGGCGGCCCAGGGTCTCTCCCGGCCACCTCCTCACGTCGCCCTCGTCCCGTCCCGAAGGACCTCGCCGGAGTACGGCCGATGTGTGGCAGGCGGTCAGGCCAGGGGCCGGGCGGCCGGGAGGCGGAGGCGGTCGACGGCCTCGCGGCGGGTGCGCTCCGGCCGCCGGTCGTACCGCGCCGTGGTGGCCGGCGAGGCGTGCCCCACCAGCGCCTGAGCCGTGGCCAGGTCCACCCCCGCGTCCAGCAGCTCACCGATGAACGTGCGCCGGAAGTCGTGCGCGGTCCGCCGGGCCGCCCCCGCCGCCCCGAAGCGCCGGGTCAGGATGTCGGCGATGCCCTGCCCCGTCAGCCCCACCGGCCGCCCGTCACGCGTACGCAGCCGCCCCGCCGTGCTGATCGGGCTGAACAGCGCCCCCGCCCCCGGCCCGCGCACCGCGAGCCACCGCTCGACCAGCCCGATCGCGTCCGTCGTCAGGTAGACGAGCCGCTCCTTGTCGCGCTTGCCGCGCACCCGCAGCGACCGCGACCCCGGGTCGTAGTCGGCCAGCGTGAGCCCGCCGAGTTCGGCGCGGCGGCACCCGGTCGAGTACAGGACGGCGATCAGCGCCGCGTCGCGCACCCCGGCGGGCGAGTCGTCGCACGCCGACAGGGCCGCGCCGACCACTTCGGGCGGGACGTGGTGTCCGGCGGGCAGGCGGCTCTGCCGTACCGGGGCGAGGTCGGAGGCGCGGGCGAGGTCCTCGGCGGTCGTCTGCCCGAGCCGCCACGCCTCCTTCAGCACCCGCCGCAGCGCCACCAGGTGCTTGTTCACGTACGCCGCCGACCAGCCCTGGTCGGTGAGCATCGTGCGGATGCGCACGGTGTGCTCGTAGCGCAGCAGGTGCCACGGCTGGCCCGCCCCGGTGGCGTTCTCGTCGCCGGTCAGCAGGCGGGCCAGCCGGTCGAGGCAGCCGCGCATGGTGCGCCGCGACTCGGGGCTGGTCAGGGAGTCGAGGTAGACGTGGTACGGGTCGCGCGCCGGCTCGACCGGCAGCGCACCCGGCGCGGGAACGGCAGGCAGGCTCACCCGAACGATCTTAGAAGGCCCGGACGGGCCGATGCTCAGAAAGGCCCGGTGAGTTCGCCCAGCTTGTCAGTCAGTTGCAGGTTCGCGGAGTAGTCGACGGGCACCGCTATCACCGACACCACGTCGTCGGCCAGCGCCTTGCGCAACGTGGGCAGCAACTCGTCGGCGCTGGTGACCCGGTAGCCGCGCGCCCCGAAGCTCTCTGCGTACTTCACGAAGTCGGGGTTGCCGAAGGCGACGTTGGAGTCGCGTCCCAGCTCCAGGTCCATCTTCCACTCGATCAGCCCGTACGCGCCGTCCACCCACACCAGCACCACGAACGGGACCCGCTCCCGCACGGCCGTCTCCAGTTCCTGCGAGTTCATCAGGAACGCCCCGTCACCGGTCGCCGCCAGCACCCGCCGCCGCGGGTAGGCGAGCTTGGCGGTGAGCGCGCCCGGCACGGAGAACCCCATCGACGACAGCCCGTTGGAGACCAGCATGGTGTTCGGCTCGTACGTCGGGTACATGCGGGCCATCCACATCTTCACCGCGCCGGTGTCGGCCAGGACGATGTCCTCGCGTCCCATGGCGGCGCGGATGTCGGCCACCACGCGCCGCGGCGACAGCGGGAACCCGCCCTCGGCCCGCCCCTGCTCCAGCTCCTCCCGCAGCATGCGGCGGATCCTCTCGCCGGTGCCGTTGATCTCGAAGCGCCGATGGACGGCGTCGGCCAGCACGTGCAGCGAGCGGGAGATGTCGCCGTGCACGCCGACCTTGACGGGGTAGTGGTCGTCCACCTCGGCGGGGAACCGGTGAATGTGGATGATCTTCTTGTCCCGCTCCGGGTTGATCTTGACGGGGTCGAACTCCTGCAGCTCGTACCCGACGCTGATCAGCACGTCCGCCTCGTCGAAGCCGAAGTTCACGTAGTCGTGCCGCATGAACCCCACCGCGCCCAGCGCGTGCCGGTGATCGTCGGGAAAGACGCCCTTGCCGTTGAACGTCGTCGCCACCGGCAGCCCGAGCCGCTCGGAGAACCGGACGAGCGCCTGCGACGCCCCGGCCCTGGTCGCGCCGTGACCGGCCAGCACGATCGGCCTGCGCGCCGTCGCCAGCACGTCGGCGGCCCGGGCGATCTGCGCGGGGGAGGGGTCCTGGGGACGCACCACGTTCACCGGCAGCGGGCGCAGGTCGCCGGGGACGGGCGCCGACTCGACGTCCTCGGGGATGGCCAGGTAGACGGCGCCGGGCCGCTCGGTCTGCGCCGTCTTGAACGCCTTGCGGATCAGCTCGGGCAGCGCCCGCGCCGACGGGGCCAGCTCCGACCACTTCGTGATCGGCCTGAACAGCGACACCAGGTCCACCACCTGGTGCGACTCCTTGTAGATGCGGTCCAGCCCGACCTGCGCCGTGATCGCCACCACCGGGGTGCTGTTGGTGGTGGCGTCGGCCACGCCGAGCTGCAGGTTGATCGCGCCGGGCCCGAGCGTGGCCGACGCCACGCCCGCCTTGCCGGTCAGCCTGCCGTAGATCTCCGCCATGAACGCCGCACCCTGCTCGTGACGGACGAGCACGTACCGGATGGAGGAGTCCTTGAGCGCGTCGACGAAATGGATGTTCTCCTCGCCCGGGATGCCGAAGACGTACTCGACGCCCTCCGCCTCCAGAGCCTGCACGATGAGCCGGGCCGCGTCGGCCTGCGCTGACATGCGAAACGCCTTCTTCCATGAACGACTGCCTTCGGTGCAGCACGCGGACGGCTGTCACGATTCCCGCCGCTGCCCGGTCCTGGTCATCGGGACGGGAGGGGCCGGGCTGCTGGCCCGCCGCGAGACACGCGGCTGCCACCACCGTTCCGACCACCCGTATACAGACCCGGCATTGCGCGTCAACCTGGTGTGGTCCGGGCCAGGACAGGGGGAACATGAGGCCATCGCGCCGGCTCCCGCCGGGCTCGCGGCGCTCAGGCGCGACGTGTCGACCGACGGCAAGCTCGTCGAATGGCCGGTGACCGCTTCGGAAAGGACGACGATGAGTTCTGTGACCGTAGGCGTGGACGACTCCGAGGACAGCCTGCGGGCCGTCGAGTGGGCCGCCGCCGAGGCCGTGCGCCGCGGTCGGCCGCTGCTGATCGTGCACGCCTTCATCTGGCCCAAGCTGCACGTGCCCCTGGGGCCCGCGCCGGGCGCACCCGCGGAAGGCGGCCTCCGGCACGACGCGGAACGCGTCCTCGACAACGCGGCCGCCCGTGCGCGGGCCGCCGCACCCGAGGTAGAGGTGACGACCGAGATGCCGGAGGGCGAGCCCTTCGTCGCGCTGGTGCGTCACTCGCGGCACGCTGAGCTGCTGGTCGTGGGCAGTCGCGGGCTGGGCGAGGTCGGCGGGCTGCTGCTCAGCTCGGTGGGCGCCAGGCTCGCCACCGAGGCCGCCTGCCCGCTCGTCGTCGTACGCGGCCCCGCCAAGCCAGGCGAACCCGTCGCGCTGAGCACCACCGACGCCCGTCCAGGCGAGCCCGTCGCACCGGACACCGCCGACGCGCGTCCAGGCGGGCCCGTGTCGGCGGGCATCAGCGACGCCCCGCCCGGCAGCCTTGTCGCACCGGACACCGCCGACGCGCGTTCTGGCGGGCCCGTCGTGGCGGGCATCGCTGACCCAGGCGACAGCGAGGCCGTCCTCGCCTTCGCCTGCGCGCACGCCGCCCGCACCGGGCAGCCCCTGATGCTGGCCCACGCCGGCGCGGCCGGGCCGGGCGGCCACGCCAGCCCGCCGCTGCCCGAGCCCGACCTGGCCCGCTGGCGGGAGCGCTTCCCCACGGTCACGATCGACCAGGAGACGCTGACCGGGCGTCCGGGCAAGGCGCTGACGGACGCCGCGTCGAGCGCGTCCCTGCTCGTCGTCGGCAGCCACCACCATCACGAGCTCAGCGCGCTGTGGCACGGCTCGGTCAGCCAGCACGTCCTGCACCACGCCACCTGCCCGGTGGCCATCGTCAGGATTGCTCCGTGAAAAATCTCGCGGCAACCGTCACGAGCCCGAGGGGCTGCCCGGTCATAGCTGGTGACCGGGTGGCGAAGGGGTCGCCCGGCGACCGAGAGAGGAATCCGCATGAAGATCGTGGTGATCGGCGGGACCGGCCTGATCGGGTCGAAGCTGGTGGCCAAGCTGGGCGAGCACGGTCATGAGGCGGTGGCTGCCGCGCCGAACACCGGCGTGAACACCCTCACCGGCGAGGGCCTGGCCGAGGTGCTCAAGGGCGCGCAGGTCGTGGTGGACGTGTCGAACTCGCCGTCGTTCGAACGGGAGGCGGTGCTGCAGTTCTTCCAGACCTCCACGGGCAACCTGCTGGCGGCCGAGAAGGAGGCCGGGGTGGGGCACCACGTCGCGGTGTCGATCGTGGGCACCGAGCGCATGCCCGACAACGGCTACTTCGCCGCGAAGATCGCTCAGGAGCAGCTCATCGAGAAGTCGGGCGTCCCGTTCTCGCTGGTGCACTCCACCCAGTTCTTCGAGTTCGCGCGCGGTATCGCCGACGAGGCCACCAGGGACGGCCAGGTGCACGTCGCGCCGGTGCTCTTCCAGCCGATCGCGGGCGACGACGTCGCGAAGGCCGTCGGCCGCACGGCGGTGGGGGAGCCGCTGAACGGCAGGGTCGAGATCGCCGGGCCGCAGCAGTACCGGATGGACGAGTTCTTCCGCAAGGCGCTGGCCGCCTGGGGCGACCCGCGCGAGGTGGTCACCGACCCGCACGCCCGCTACTTCGGCAGCGAGCTGGCCGAGCGGTCGCTGGTGCCGCTCGACGACAAGGCCGTCCTGGGCAGCATCACCTACCGCGACTGGCTGGACGGCTCGGGCAAGTAGGTCCATGACGGCACCGCCAGCCGGGCCGCCTGGGCGGCCGAGCGGTTCGGGGTCCGGCTGATCCTGCTGGAGCCGATGCCGGTCGCGCCGCCGCCCGCCTGTTCGGGCTGCCGGTCATCGCGGCGGACCGCCGGCGCATCCCCCTGCGCGTCGGGCCGGTGGACGCCGCCTGGTGCCTGGGCGGGCTGTGCACCGTCCCGCGACGCGCCGAGCAGGTGGCGGCCGTCGTCCCGACCCGGCACCGGGCTTACACGCCGGCCGCCCACCAGGGGGAGCGGTTCACGCACCTGTTCGCGTCCGGCCAGATCGGCGTGCGGCTGCCGCACGCGGTCAGCCGGGCATCCACGCAAGTCACGGATGGAGGAATGATGAGCGCTCCGAGGGACCAGGACGGCTTCCTGCACGAGCTGGAGGTGGAGGTCGAGGCGGAGGTGAGCCTGGTCGAGGCCAGCCGTCCCGGGGAGGTCGCCGAGCTGCCGGTCACCGACTGGCTGTTCGACCCCACGGACGCAGAACGCGAGGAGATCGGCCTGCGCGGCCTGCTCGACGCGGTCGAGGTACTGGAGGACGGCTCGCGACCGGACGACCATGTCGCCTGAGACGCCGACCTCACCTGAGACGCCGAGGCGTGAGGCGCGGATCGGGACGATCGGGGACCTGCGCGAGCACCTGCAGTGGGCGATCGAGCTGGAACACGCCACGCTGCCGCCCTACCTCTGCGCCCTGTACTCGCTGGACCAGGAACGCAACCCGGCGGCCGCCGCCATAGTGAGCAGCGTCTTCGCCGAGGAGATGCTGCACCTGGCACTCGCCGCCAACCTCCTCAACGCCATAGGCGGCAAGCCCCGCCTCGACACCCCCCGGATGCTCCCGCCCCACCCGCGCCGCCTCCCCCACGGCTCCCTGGAGCTGTCGCTCGTCCCGTTCGGCGAGCAGGCGCTGGAGATGTTCCTGCGGCTGGAACGCCCGGCGCCCGCGGGTGCCGCACCGGAGGGCGACGACTACGAGACGATCGGCCAGTTCTACGCCGCCATCGAGCAGGGCCTGCGCGACCTGTGCGAACGGCTCGGCGAGCAGGCCGTCTTCACCGGCGACCCGGCCCGCCAGGTGCACGCCGGCCACTTCAGGCACACCGCCGGCCGGCTCGTCGCCGTCCACGACCTGAAGACGGCGCTCGCCGCGCTGGAGGAGATCGTCGAGCAGGGCGAGGGCCTGGACGGCGGCCAGGTCTGGGACGGCGACCAGGACGTCATGCACCCGGAACGCGACGAGGTCGCCCACTACTACCGCTTCCAGGAGCTGAAACTAGGCCGCCGCTACCGGCGCGGCGACACCCCGGACTCCGGCCCCACCGGCGAGCCCATCAGAGTCGATCCGGCCGGCGTACGCCCCATGCCGCCCAACCCGCGCCCGGCCGAGCCCGGCAGCGCCGCCCGCGAGGCGCAGGACGCCTTCGACCACACCTACTGCGCCGTCCTGCACCTGCTGGAGCGGGCGTTCAACGGCAACCCGAGACTCCTGGCCGTCGCCACCGGCACCATGTACGCGCTCAAGGCCCAGGCCCTCGCCCTCCTGGAGCAGGGCTCCGGCCCGACCTTCCGCTACGTCACGCCCGAGCGCCGCCGGTGGAGCGTCGGCGACGAGCGGCGCGTCGTCGTGCTGCGCGACGGCCCGTACGTCGTGTACGGCGGCGTCCCCCTCCGCCGCAAGCGGAAGATCGTCTCCGCCGGGAACGACGCCCTGACCTGGAAGACCGGCGAACCCCTGGAGACCGAGGACACGTACGCGCTGTGCCGCTGCGGCCACTCGCGCGCCAAGCCGTTCTGCGACGGGACGCACGCCGTCATCGGCTTCGACGGCACCGAGGCCGAGATCATGCGCCCGTACCGGGAGTTGCAGCACGTCCACGACGGGGCCGGCATCTCGGCGCAGCGCGTGGGTGAGTTGTGCGTCCACGCCGCCTTCTGCATCGGCCGCACCAGGCCCATCGCCGCGATGCTCGCCGACACCGCCGACAGCGACGTCCGTTCGAACATCATGGGCCGCATCGACCACTGCCCCTCCGGCTCCTACAGCTACGCCCTCGAACGCGGCGGCGACACCATCGAACCCGACCTCCCGCAGGCCGTCTCCGTCCTGGAGGAGGAGGGCGGGCTGGCCAGCGCGCTGTGGGTCACCGGCCGGGTGCCGGTCATCCGGTCGGACGGACTGCCGCTGGAGACCCGCAACCGGACGACGCTCTGCCGCTGCGGCCACTCCGGCAACAAACCCCTGTGCGACGGCACCCACCGCGAGATCGGCTTCCACGAGGAAGACCCGAACCCACCACGAGAAGAGGAATGACCTCATGTCCGAACAGCCCGTTGTCGTGCTGGTGCACGGCGCCTTCGCCGAATCCGCCTCCTGGAACCGGGTCATCCAGCGCCTGCACGGCCATGGGCTCCAGGCGGTCGCGGTGGCCAACCCGCTGCGCGACGTCGAGGGCGACGGCGCGTACGTGCGCGACGTGATCGCCGGCCTCGGCTGGCCCGTCGTGCTCGTCGGGCACTCCTACGGCGGCATGGTGATCAGCCAGGCGGCCACCGGCGACCCGGCCGTGCGGGCGCTCGTCCACGTCGGCGCCTTCGCGCCCGAGGCGGGGGAGAGCGCCTTCCTATTGTCGGCCAAGTTCGAGGGCAGCACGCTGGGGGACGCGCTGGTCGCCTACCCGGTCGCCGCCTCCGGCACCGAGTTCCGCATCGATCCCGGCAAGTTCCACCACCAGTTCTGTGCCGACGTGGACGCCGGCGAGGCGGCGCTGATGGCCGCCACGCAACGGCCGGTCACCGAGCGGGCGCTGCGGGACGAGATCACGGTGGCCGAGCCCGCGTGGCGGGGGATCCCGTCGTGGTTCGTGCACGGGGAGCGCGATCTCAACATCCCGGCGGCTGCGCTGCGGTTCATGGCCGAGCGGGCCGGGGCGCGTGGCACCACGGAGATCCCTGGGGCGTCGCACGCGGTCGCCGTCTCCGCGCCTGACGCCGTCGCCGCCGTCATCGCCGAGGCCGTTCGCGGCACCGGCTGACCGGCCGGATCGCGGCCCGTGGCATGAACTCCGCCACGGGCCGCTCGCCTTTCAGGCCGCGACCCGTGGCCTAGCGGTTGATCTCAGCGGCGAAGTGGCCTAGCGGTTGATGTCAGCGGCGAGCAGGCTCTCCAGCCCGCCCAGGTCCCCGGTCCGCGCCGCAGCGAGAAACGTCCGGACGAGCCGCTGACGCGCGGCGCCGCTCACCGGACGGATCCGCCCGGCGGCCAGGTGCCGGCGGGCACGCCGCAGCAACTGCCGGGCGTGCTCCTCAGTCAACCCCAGCACCTCCCCGATCTGCCGGAACGGATAGTCGAAAGCCATCCGCAGCAGATAAACCCCCCGCTCAGCAGCGGTCAGCCGCTCCAGCAACATCCGGACGGCCCCATCGACCGCCTCATGCCGCTCAGCCGCCACCTCAGGCCCGGCGGACCGGTCGGGCGTGTCAGGGAGCCAGGGCCCGGCAGAGGTCTCGCGCCGCTTGCGCGCCGACTGGGTGACGTTGATGGCCAGCCGCGTGGTGGTCAGCGCCAGGAACGCGGCCGGGCTGACGACGACGGACCGGTTGGCGCGGGCCCACCGCAGCCACGTCTCCTGCACGACGTCCTCCGCCTCGCCCGCGTCCTGAAGGACGCGCAGCCCGATGGCGTACAGGCGCGGGGCGGCGCCGGCGAAGGTGGCGGCGGCCCCGTCCCAGCCGCCGGCCGGCCGGTCATCCCCCTGCGTGGCGCTGTCTCCGTACGACTCCAGCAAACTCATGCTCACGGCTTCAACTCCCCGTTCACAGCCGCATCCGGCGGATGCCACTGTGATCACGGTCGTTGCCGGAGCCCCTCCGTCGCGCCCCGGGGACACCGTGGTCGATACCCTGGCCCGGGCCCCAGGGGGTACCCAGGGAACGGCAGGACGGAGGCCGGGTGGCAAGCAGGCGGCTGCGGGGCCGGAGGATCGAGTGCGAGCGGCTGGATCGGCTCGTGGCCACGGTGCGGGGCGGCCACAGCTCGGTGCTCATCTTGCGCGGTGAGGCGGGGATCGGCAAGACGGCGCTGCTGGAGTACGCGCGGGAAGGCGCTCAGGGATGCCGGGTGACCAGGGCCGCGGGCGTCGAGTCGGAGATGGAGCTGGCGTTCGGCGGCCTGCACCAGTTGTGCGCGCCGTTCCTCGACCAGCTCGCGAAGCTGCCTGAGCCGCAGCGCGAGGCGCTGGGGACGGCGTTCGGGCTGAGCGCGGGCACGCCGCCGGACCGGTTCCTGGTGGGGCTGGCGGTGCTGAGCCTGCTGGCCGAGGTGGCCGAGAAGGAGCCGCTGGTCTGCCTGGTCGACGACGCCCAGTGGCTGGATCAGGTCTCGGCGCAGACGCTCGCGTTCGTGGCGCGCCGCCTGCTGGCCGAACGGATCGCGCTGGTGATCGCGGTCCGCGACGACCGTCTCGGCCGCGAGCTGGCGGGCCTGCCGCAGCTCGACGTGGGACGGCTGAGCGACAGCGACGCCCGCGCCCTGCTCGACTCGGTGACGCCCGGACGGCTGGACGAGCAGGTCAGGGACAGGATCGTGGCCGAGACGCAGGGCAACCCCCTGGCCCTGCTGGAGCTGCCGCGCGGGCTGACCCCGGCCGAGCTGGCGGGCGGTTTCGGCCGTCCGGACGCGCGGTTGCTGGCGAGCCAGATCGAGCAGAGCTTCCTGCGGCGGGTCCAGGCCCTGCCCGCCGAGACGCAACGCCTGCTGCTGGTCGCGGCGGCCGAGCCGGTGGGCGACGTGACGCTGCTGGCGCGGGCGGCCGACCTGCTGGGCATCGAGACAGCCGCCGCGGCGCCCGCCGAGGTGGAGGGCCTGATCACGATCGGCACGCGGGTGCGGTTCCGCCACCCCCTGGTGCGTTCTGCGGCTTATCGGGTGGCGGCCCCGCAGGAACGGCAGGCCGTGCACCGCGCCCTGGCCGACGCCACCGACGAGGCGACGGACCCCGACCGGCGGGCCTGGCACCTGGCCAACGCCGCCCCGGGCCCCGACGAGGCGGTCGCGGCGGAGCTGGAGCGTTCGGCGGGCCGCGCCCAGGCCCGTGGCGGGGTCGCGGCGGCGGCGGCGTTCCTCGAACGGGCGGCCGAGCTGACCCCCGACGCGGCCGTGCGCGGCGCGCGGGCGCTGGCGGCGGCCCGCGACAAGTACCGGGCCGGCGGGTACGACGCCGCGCTCGAACTGCTCGACGCCGCGGAGCTGAGCCCCCTCGACGACCGCCTTCTCGCCCAGTCCAGCCTGCTGCGCGGCCAGATCATGTTCGCCTCCACCAGCGCGGGCGCCGCCCTGCCGCTGCTGCTCAAGGCGGGCAGACGCCTCGAGCCGCTGGACGCAGGGCTGGCCCGCGAGACCTACCGCGACGCCCTGTACGCGGCGCTCACCGCGGGCCGCCTGGCGAGCGGAGCCCAGATGGCGGACGTCGCCAGGGCCGCCCTCGCCGCACCGCCGGGCCCACCCCCGGAACGCGACGACCTGCTGCTGAACGGCGCGGCGACCACGATCATCGACGGCTACGCGGCGGGCACGCCGATGGTGCTGCGGGCTCTGGAGGCGTTCCGTACCGGAGAGGTGTCCAGGGAGGAGGGCCTCGGCTGGCTCCCGCTCGCCTGCCGCATGGCCCACAACGTGTGGGACTTCGACAGCTACGCCGACCTCTCGGCCCGCCTGGTCGCGTCGGCCCGCGAGACGGGCGCGCTGTCGGTGCTGCCGCCGGCGCTGCTGCTGCTCCTGTCGGCCCGGGTGCTGGCCGGCGAGCTGGCGGAGGCCGAGGCGCTGGTCGCCGAGGCGATGACGATCGGCGAGGTGACGGGCAGCCGCTTCATGGCCCAGTACGGAGCCCTGGTGCTGGAGCCGTGGCGGGGCCAGGAGAAGGCGACCCGCCAGGCGATCGAGGCGATCACCCGCGACGTGGCGCTGCAGGGGGAGGGCAAGGTGGCCACCGCCACCCAGTGGGCCGCCGCGGTGCTGCACAACGGCCACGGCCGCTACGAGGAGGCGTACGTCGCGGCGGAGCGGGGCGCCGAGCACCCGCAGGAGCTCGGGCTGTCCACCTGGTCCACGATCGAGCTGGTCGAGGCGGCGGCCAGGAGCGGCAGGCCGGCCCGCGCCGCCGAGGCCGCCCGGCGGCTCGACGAGATGGCCAGGGCCAGCGGCACCGACTGGGCACTCGGCATCTCGGCGAGCGCCCGCGCCCAGGTCAGCGCGGGCCCGGCCGCCGACGCGCTCCACCGGGAGGCGATCGAGCGGCTGGGCCGTACCAAGGTCAGGACGGCGCTCGCCCGCGCCCGCCTGCTCTACGGCGAGTGGCTGCGCCGCGAGAACCGCCGCGTGGACGCGCGCGAGCAACTGACCGTCGCCCACGACCTGTTCGGCTCGATGGGGGCCGGGGCGTTCGCCGAACGCGCCGGGCGGGAGCTGCGGGCCACCGGCGAGAGCGTCCGCAGACGCCCGGCCGAGACGCCTACCGGGCTGACCTCGCAGGAGGCGCGGATCGCCCGCCTGGCCGCCGGCGGGCTGACGAACTCCGAGATCGGCGCGCAGCTCTACATCAGCCCGCACACCGTCGAATGGCACCTGCGCAAGATCTTCGTCAAGCTCGGCGTCGCCTCCCGCAGGGAGCTGCGCACCACCCTGCCCGGAGCCGCCACCGCCTGACAGCTCCCCTGCGGCAAGAGGGACATGTGATGAACGACATCGTTCTGGAGCCTGCGGCTCAGGAGTTCGCCGAGGCGGCGGCCAAGCCCCCGCTCCTGTACGAGCTGGGCACGCAGGGCGCCCGCAAGCTGCTGGACGACGTGCAGTCCGGCCCCGTCGCCAAGCCCGCCGTGGACGAGAAGTGGATCGTCGTGCCCGCCGTGGCCGGCGACGTGCGGGTGCGGCTCGTCAGGCCCGCCGGCGCCACGGGGGTCCTGCCGGTCGTGCTGTACGTGCACGGCGGCGGCTGGGTGCTGGGCAACGCGGGCACCCACGACCGGCTGGTGCGGGAGCTGTCCGTCGGGACGGCGCGGCCGAGAACCTCGACGCCGGCAGGCTCGCCGTGGCGGGCGACTCGGTCGGCGGGAACATGACCGCGGCCCTGACCCTCATGGCCAAGCAGCGCGGCGACGTGCGGTTCGTGCACCAGTCGCTGTACTACACCACCGACCCCGCCCAGCGCGCCGAGATCACCGCCTCTCCGCTGCGCGCCACCCTGGAGGACGCCACCGCCCAGGCCATCGAAGTGCTCAAGGCCGCGCCGCGCCCCGCCGACGGCGCGCGGGTGTGAGGCCTACGAGGCGGAGACCATGGCCGCTCAGCCGTCTCGTGAGCCCCGATCCCCGCCGGGCCGACCTTCGACTACGTGCCGCCCGAGTGCGGCCTGTCCTCATCGAGTGACGGCCTCCGGCGGACCCCAGTTCCAGCCGCGCCGAGAGAACAGACGCAAGAATTCGGTGAAGGACCCGGCCTGATAGAGGCCCGCATGCCAGTCCTCCGCGGTGACATCCAGCAGCAGAAGCGGCGGCGGGTCCTTCCTGAAGTCGTACACCAGCAACTCCCTGCTGCCGTCATCACCGATCGCCACCGCACCAGGAAAGCGCGTCTGCATCTCCCCGGCCGCGTTGACCGCCACGAGCTCTTCCAGAGGCTGCAACCTCAGGTAATTCCCGGCCGACTCGACGACCCGCCCCACCGCCCCCTCGGCCGTCAAGAAGCTCCGGTAGTCATCGGGAAACCGGACGCCCAGCCGCTGCTCCGCATCCTGAATCCGTGCTTCGTCTGCTTCCATCCGAACATCTCACACAAGAAAAAGGCCACCGGCCACCCCCCGAGGGCGGCCGGTGGCCTTTCATCGGTCATGGCTGGGGCGCGCGCCGATCCCGGCGGGCTTCCAGTTCCTCCGCGCTGACCGGCACCAGCATCGGCTGTCCCGGCGCGCAGAACATGGTCACCACGAACGCCGACTCCTCATCCTCCAGATGGTTGCCGTCCTGGTAGTGGATGACGTCCCCACCCGGCTCCCAGAACGCCTCCCCGGCCCGCAGGACCCGCACCGGGTCCCCTTCGAGCTCGAAGTTGATCGCTCCCTTGAGTACGTACCCGAAGGCGGGCCCCGAGTGCCGGTGCGGTGGCGCGCCGGGGCTGTTGGGCGGCAAGGTGACCAGGATCGTCATCGCCTCGGCGCCCGCCGGCGCGGGCGGCGCGCCCGGCACGGTGGCGACCACGTCGAGTTTGGGCGGCGGGCCGCTCTTGTCGGGGTTGTCGAGGTGGTGGCCGTGCGCGTGATCGGTGCTCATGAGCGGTCCTCCGGAGATCAGTGGCCGGTTCGATCCGGCCGTGTACAGCTCAGACAAGACAGCGCCCCCGGCGCGTGACAACTCTCCTGGCGGCGTGTCATCCGGCGGTGTGCAGCCGCACGGGCAGTTTCTGGTGACCGTTGCTGATGAGGGTGGGTATGGGACGCAGCGTGTCGGCGGGCGCGGCGAGGGACAGGCCGGGGAAGCGGTCGAAGAGCTGGCGCAGGGCCTCCGCCACCTCCAGGCGGGCCAGGGGTGCGCCGAGGCAGAAGTGCACGCCGTAGCCGAACGCCAGGTGGTCCTTAACGCGGCGGGTGACGTCGAAGGCGTCGGCGTCCGCGCCGTGCCAGTCCGGGTGGCGGTTGGCGGCGCCGTACGCGGCCAGGATGGGCTCTCCCGCCGTGATGACCTGCCCGTCGGGCAGCTTGACGTCGGTGACGGCGAAGCGCAGCGGCAGGTACTTGATGGCGGGCTCGGCGCGCAGGGTCTCCTCCACGACGTCCGCCCAGCTCGCCTCGCCGGAGCGGCCCAGGCCGAGCTGGGCAGGGGAGGCCAGCATCGTGAAGACGGCCTGGTCGATGACGTCGACGGTGGTCTCGTACCCGGCGCTGATCATCAGGATCATCGTGTCGGGCAGCTCGGCGGCGGTGAGTCCGGCGCCGCCGGACTCCTCGTCGCGGGCCGCGATGAGCAGGGACGTCATGTCGTCGCCCGGCTCGGCCCGCTTGGTGGCGATGAGCTGCTCGATGTGCTCGAACAGGCGCAGGTTGTTCGCCTGGGCCTGCTCAGGGGTGAGTGTGCTGTCGAAGACGTTGTCGACGATCTGCCGGAAGTCGTCCCGCTGCTCCTGCGGCACGCCCATCAGGTGGCCGATCACCGCGATGGGCAGCGGGTACGCCAGCCGCTCCCGCAGGTCCACCACCTGGCCTTCGGGCACCGCGGCCAGCTCGTCCATCAGCTCGGCGGCCAGCGCCTGGACGGCCGGCTTCAGCTCGGCGATGCGGCGGGCGCTGAACGCGGGGGCGACCATCCGCCGCAGCCTGCGGTGGTCGGCGCCGTACGCGGTGAGCATGCTCCGCACCTCGAACCACAGGGCGAGCGGTCACGTGCGGATCGTCTCCTGGAAGTCCGGGTAGTGGGGGCGCCCGTTCTTGGACACGTCCGGGCTGGTCAGCAGCGTCTTGAGCAGGGCCGGGTCCGGTACTCGGCGTGCCGGTCGGCACCGGTGGGATCGATGACGAAGGGGAAGGGCACTCCCCGTGCGTGAAAGCACTCCCCGTCACTTTCAAGCTATAGCGCACAGGGGGTCTTGCGGCAAGACCGGGGTCGTGCCGCACAATCAACGGCTGGGGCCAGGACCTGCGGATTCGCGGGCGCGAAAGCACGCGGGGCGCAGCCGGCCGGCAGAAGCAACCTCACTGGATGGGCGATTCCATGTTCGATGTGATCATCGTCGGCGGCGGGCCGACCGGCTCGATGCTGGCCGCCGAGCTGCGGCTGCACGACGTGCGCGTACTCGTGCTGGAGAAGGACGCGGAGCCGGCCAAGCATGTCCGCTCGCTCGGCCTGCACATCCGCACCATCGAGCTGCTGGACCAGCGGGGCGTGCTGGAGCGGTTCCTGGAGCACGGGACGAAGTACCCCATCCGCGGTCACTTCGCCGGCATCGACAAGCCCCCGCTCGACCACCTGGACACCTCCCACCCCTACACCCTCGGCATCCCGCAGCCCATCACCGACCGTCTGCTGGCCGAGCGCGCCGCAGAGCTGGGCGCCGAGATCCGGCGCGGCAGCGAGGTGGTGGGGGTGAGCCAGGACGCGGACGGGGTGACCGCGGAGCTGGCCGACGGCACCCGGCTGCGCGCCCGCTACCTCGTCGGCTGCGACGGCGGGCGCAGCACGGTGCGCAAGGCGCTCGGCGTCGCCTTCCCCGGCGAGCCCGCCAGGACCGAGATGCTGCTCGGCGAGATGGAGCTGACCGACGACCCGGCGGAGATCGCCGCCGCGGGGGCCGAGGTGCGCAAGACGCTGTTCACGTTCGGCGCCATGCCGCTCGGGGACGGGGTGTACCGCGTCCTGGTGCCGGCCGAGGAGGTCGCCGAGGACCGCGCCGTCCCGCCGACCATCGAGGAGTTCCAGCGGCGGCTGCGGGCCTACGTCGGCACCGACTGGGGCGCGCGCTCGCCGCGCTGGCTGTCCCGCTTCGGCGACGCCACCCGGCTGGCCGAACGTTACCGTGACGGGCGGGTGCTGCTGGCGGGCGACGCGGCGCACGTGCATCCGCCGGCCGGCGGGCAGGGGCTCAACCTGGGCGTCCAGGACGCGTTCAACCTCGGCTGGAAGCTGGCCGCCGAGCTGGCCGGGTGGGCGCCGGAAGGGCTGCTGGACAGCTACGCCGCCGAGCGCCGCCCGGTGGCCGCCGACGTGCTGGACAACAGCCGGGCGCAGATGGAGCTGATGTCTCCTGAGCCGGGGCCGCAGGCCGTGCGCCGGCTGGTGGCCGAGCTGATGGACGTCGAGGAGGTGCGCAGGCTGCTCATCGGGAAGGTCACCGCGATCGGCGTCCGGTACGACTTCGGCGACGGGGCCGATCTGGTCGGGCGGCGCCTGCGGGACGTGCGGCTCAAGCAGGGGCGGCGGCTGTACGAGCTGATGCGTTCCGGGCGGGGGCTGCTGCTCGACCGGACGGGCGGGTTGTCGGCCGAGGGCTGGGCGGGCCGGGTCGATCACGTCGTGGACGCCGCTGAGGAGCTGGACGTGCCCGCCGTGCTGCTGCGTCCGGACGGTCACGTCGCGTGGGCCGGTGACGATCAGGGGGAGCTGCTCGACCGGCTGCCGCGCTGGTTCGGCGCCGAGGGCGTGACCCGCCTGGCCGGTGCGGGGGGCGTTTGACCTGGGGCGCGTGACTCGGGGGCGCGTGACCCCGGGCCCGTGACCAGGTCGGCCGGGCACGGCGGGAGGATGCCGGTATGACGTTGTCGACGGTGTTCACGGAGATGTTCGGCGTCCGGCACCCCATCGCCCTCGCTCCGATGGGCGGTTCGGCGGGCGGCGCGCTGGCCGCCGCGGTCTGCCGGGGCGGCGGCCTGGGGCTGCTGGGCGGCGCGTACGGGGACCCCGGGTGGCTGGCACGCGAGGCCCCGGCAGTGGCGGCCACGGGCCTGCCGTGGGGTGTCGGCTTCCTGACCTGGGGCATCGACCGGGCGGCCGTGGAGCTGGGGCTGAGCCTCGGCCCGAAGGCCGTGATGCTGTCGTTCGGCGACCCCGCCCCGTACGCGGAGCTGGTCCGCCAGGCGGGCGCTCTGCTGATCCTCCAGGTGACCGACCTGGAGGAGGCCAGGCAGGCCGTGGACGCGGGCGCCGACGTGATCGTGGCCCAGGGCACGGAGAGCGGCGGTCACGGGGCGGCGCGCGGGCGTTCCACGCTGCCGTTCGTGCCCGCCGTGGTGGATCTCGTGCACCCGGTGCCCGTGCTGGCGGCGGGCGGGATCGCCGACGGGCGCGGCGTGGCGGCGGCCCTGGTGCTCGGGGCGGCCGGGGCGCTGGTCGGCACCCGTTTCCAGGCCACCACCGAGGCCCTGGCGGATCCGTCGACCAAGAAGGCGATCATCGAGGGGCGGGGCCAGGAGACCGAGCGGAGCACCGTGCTGGACGTGGCGCGCGGCTCGGCCTGGCCCGCCAGGTACCCGGCCCGCACCCTCGGGCACCCCTATCTGGACCGCTGGCGGGGGCGGGAGGCGGAGCTGGCCGCCGACGCCGGAGCTCTGCGGCAGTATCAGCAGGACGTGGCGAGCGGCGCGATCCCGCCGCTGCCGGTGTGGGCGGGCGAGGCCGTGGACCTGATCGGCGACCTGCCCTCGGCGGAGCACCTGGTGGCCGCGATGGCCGTACAGGCGCAGGAGGCGCTGAACAGGGCGGGACGCCGCTGAGAAGCGCGGGTGTGCGACGATCGAGCGGTGAGCGCCCCTTCCACCGTGCGAAAAGTAGGCAGACCGCGAGCAGTGGCGCGACCGCGCAGCGAGCTGAGCCCGAGGGAGGAGATCCTGGCGGCGGCGGCGGAGCTGTTCACCGTGCACGGCTATGCGGCCACCACGACGAGGGCGCTGGCCGAGCGGGCCGGGATCAGGCAGGCGTCGATCTACCACTACTTCGACGGCAAGGAGGACATCCTCGCCGAGCTGCTGGAGAGCACGGTGCGGCCGTCGCTGGAGGCGGCGCGCGCCCTGGCCGGCGCGACGGCGGAGGAGCGGCTGCGGGAGCTGTGCCAGCGTGACGCCAGGCTGCTGTGCGCGGGGCCGTACAACCTGGGCGCCCTCTACCTGCTGCCCGAGGTGCGCACGGAGCGGTTCGCCGGGTTCCGGCGGATGCGTGAGGAGCTGAAGGCCGCGTACGGCGAGCTGCTGGCGGGCACCTCGGCCGGGGCGGCGCTGTCCCCCGAGGACAGGGCGCTGCGCACCGACCTGCTGTTCGCGCTGATCGAGGGCGTCATCCTGATCCGCAGGGACACACCGGGAGAGATGGCCGCCACCGCCGTCGAGACGCTGGCGGCGGCCACCGCCGACGCGGCGCTACGCCTGGCCGGTGTTCGCGAGCGGCACCTGCCCGGCGGCGACCCCGGTGCGGCGTAGCCGCCGGTAGAGCAGGCCGAGGGCGACGACGGCCGCGAGGAAGACGATGGTGAACCACTGGAAGAACCAGTGGCCGGTGATCGGGGCGTACACCTCGGCCCTGGGCCAGGCCAGGTTCACGGTCATCGCGATGCCGTAGCAGAAGGCCAGCGCGTTGACCGGCAGCCCCCACCGTCCCATGTTGAACAGCGGCGTGCCGTCCTCCGCGACGCCGCCGGGCGCGCCGCCCCGCCAGCCGCCGCGCAGCCGCTGCACCAGCAGCGGGCCGGTCACCATCGCGTAGGCGAGGTAAAGCAGCACGATGCAGGTGGTGCCGATGGCCAGGAACGCCTCGGGGGAGGCGAAGTTGAGCAGCAGGATCGCCGCCGCGAGCCCTCCGGTGACCAGCGCGGGCCCGGCCGGCATGCCGGTGCGGGGGGAGACCCGGGACAGCGCGCCGGAGAAGGGCACCACGCCGTCGCGCGCCATGGAGAACAACATCCTGGTGGCGGCGGTCTGGATGGCCATGGTCGCCACGGCGATCGCCACCACCACGTCGGCCAGCAGCAGCTTGCCCACCCAGTCGCCCAGGCTGCTGGTGAGCACGTAGGACAGGCCCTCGGTGGCCAGCCGCCCGTCGGTCAGGCTGGGGGCGGCGAGCAGGCCGGCGAAGATGATCAGGCCGCCGAGCAGCCCGGCCGCCGTGAGCGCGGTCAGGATGGTGCGGGGCGCGACCCGGCGCGGGTTGCGGGTCTCCTCGCTCAGCTCGCCGGCGCTGTCGAAGCCGATGAGCACGTACGCGGCGGTGAACGAGCCGACCAGCAGCGCGCCGATGGCCCCGCCCTGCCCGCCGGTGCTGAACGTGATGCCGGGCCCGTTCTCGGCGTGGGTGAACAGCAGCACGATGATGAGCACCGCGCCGATGATCTCCGTGGTGACGCCGACGCTGTTGATCCGGGCCAGGACGCGGTTGTCGATGACGTTCACGGCGGTGGTGAGCGCGAGCAGGATCAGGCCGAGTATCGCGGCGTTGGCCGCGCCGGTGGCGGTGGTCGGCGCGGGGTCGCCGCCGACGAGCTGGAACCCCGGCCAGATGGACGGCAGCACGACCTGCAGCGCGAGCGCCGCGGCGGCGATGACCACGATCTGCCCGAGGATCATGATCCAGCCCGCGAACCAGCCGAACGCCGGCGTGCTCAGCCGGGTGGACCACTGGTAGATGGAGCCGGAGATCGGGTAGCGGGCGGCCAGCTCGGCGAAGCAGAGCGCGACCAGGAGCTGCCCGCCCAGCACGATGGGCCAGGTCCAGAAGAACGCGGCGCCGCCGAAGGAGTAGCCGATGGCGAAGAACTGGAAGACCGTGGTCAGGACGGAGATGAAGGAGAAGCCCGCGGCGAAGGAGGCGTACCTGCCCATGCTGCGGTGCAGCTCCTGGCGGTAGCCGAAGGTCCGCAGCGAGGATTCGTCGGTGGGTGGCGGGGGAGTGGCGGTGACGTCCATCGGGTCTCCGGGCGTTCGAATTTCTGTCGGTTGACCGATATGTACGGGCCCGGCGTTTCCGCCTCGTGACGCCGGCGTTCATCTGCCGTAACGCAAAACTCACCGCGCGGCCTGATCACTTGAGCCGCATCAGCGCCGTGAGCACCGCTTAACACGGGATTTACCGGCCCGACCCATGGGTGTTCGCGAGGCCGCACAGCATTTCTGTCAAGCGACAGAAATTGCGAGGAGCGTCGTGACCACACTCCAGAACGGGACCGCCACCACCGCAGGTGCGCGCGCCCATGCCCGCGCCCAGGAGGGCACCACGGTCCACACCGCGCCGACCGTCCCGGCCTCGCGCTGGACCGACCTGCCCGAAGGGGTCGCCGCCGGCGACGTCGTCTGGGCCGACCGCGTCCCCGCGGGCGGCTACGCCCACCGCGTGCTCGCGCCGGGCACCGCGATCCGGCTCACCGACCCCGACGGCGACGCCTGCGCGTCGCTGCTGCTGCACCACGCCGGCCTGCCGTGGGAGCGGCTCAACGTCGCCGACACGGTCAAGGTGCAGTGGCAGGTGTACGCGGGCGCGTCGTACCTGCTGCTCAGCGACCAGGCCCGGGTCCTGGCCACCGTGCTGCACGACGGCTCGGGACGGCACGACACCCTCTACGGCGCCTCCACCAGGGCCAGGAACGAGCGGCGCTACGGCGACGGCTCCCCCCAGGGCCCCAGCCCGGCCGGACGGGAGCTGCTCGCCCTCGCCGGCGCGAAGAACGGCCTGGAACGGCGCGACCTGCCCCCGTCGATCTCCTTCTTCCAGGGCGTCCGCATCGACGCGGACGGGCGGCCCGAATGGCAGGGCTCGGCAGGCCCAGGCACCAGCGTCACCCTGCGCACCGAGTTGCCCGTCGTCGTGCTTCTCGCGAACGCGGCCCACCCGCTCGACCCGCGCCCCGGCTACACCGTCACCCCGCTGGAGATCCTCGCCTGGCGGGACCGCGTGACGACGCCCGAGGACCCCCAGTGGAGCGCCACGCCCGAGGGCCGGCGCGCCTTCGAGAACACCGCCGACCACCGGAAGGGCAGGGCGCTGTGATGACGGACGCGTTCGGGGCCGAGCTGCACAGGGAGACCGTCCCGCCCCGCGCCCCCTGGTCGTGGGTGCTGCGGCGCGGGCAGGTGCTTGTCATCGCCGACCTCGACGGCAACCAGGCCGTCGACTTCCTCGCCTACGACGCCCACCGCTCCTGGCGCGCCTACAGCGCCCAGGCGACCCTGCAGGAGCAGGAGACGATCTTCCTGACGACGGGCAGCGTGCTGCGCGACAACGAGTCCGAGCCGCTCCTGACCGTGGTCGCCGACGAGGTCGGCCGGCACGACACCCTCGGCGGCGCCTGCTCCCGCGAGTCGAACACGCTGCGCTACGGCCACCACACCTACGCCCAGCACGCCTGCGCCGACAACTTCCTGGCCGAGCTGTCGCGGTACGGCATGGGCAAGCGCGACCAGGTCTCCAACGTCAACTGGTTCATGAACGTGCCCGTGGACCCCGACGGCGCGCTCGGCATCGTGGACGGCATCTCGGCGCCCGGCCTGTCCGTCGCGCTGCGCGCGGAGAAGGACACCCTCGTCGTCGTCTCCAACTGCCCCCAGATCAACAACCCCTGCAACGGCTTCGACCCCAGCCGCGCCCGGATGGCGGTGTACGCCGGTGCGTGAGCCTTCGCCCGGCACGCTGCTGATCGCCAACCGGGGCGAGATCGCCTGCCGGATCATCCGCACCGCACGCCGGCTCGGCCTGCGTACGGTGGCGGTGTTCTCCGAGATCGACCGGGCCGCCGCGCACGTCCGGCTCGCCGACGAGGCCGTCCTGCTGGGCCCCGCCGCGCCCGCCGAGTCCTACCTCAACGCCGAGGCGGTCCTGCGCGCCGCCAAGGAGAGCGGCGCCGACGCCGTCCACCCGGGCTACGGGTTCCTGGCCGAGGACGCCCGCTTCGCCGAGCTGGTCGAGGGCGCCGGGCTGGCGTTCGTCGGCCCGGCACCCGCCCACCTGCGGACCTTCGGCGACAAGCACACCGCCCGCGCCGTCGCCGTGGCGGCCGGAGTCCCGGTCTTCCCCGGCACAGGGCTGCTCACCGACGCCGACCACGCGGTCGCCGAGGTGGCCGCCATCGGCTACCCCGTCATGCTCAAGGCCACCGGCGGGGGCGGCGGCATCGGCATGACCGTGTGCCGCACCCCCGAGGAGCTGCGCGCCGCCCACGACCGGGTGACCGGCCTCGCGCTGCGCAGCTTCGGCTCCGCCGGCGTCTTCGCCGAGCGGTACGTCGAACGCGCCCGCCACGTCGAGGTGCAGCTCTTCGGCGACGGCATGGGCGGCGTCGTCACCCTCGGCGACCGCGACTGCTCGCTGCAGCGGCGCAACCAGAAGGTCGTCGAGGAGGCGCCCGCCCCCGCCCTGCCCGGCCACGTGCGCGAACGGCTCCACCGCACCTCGCGCGACCTGGCCGCGTCCATCCGCTACCGCTCGGCCGGCACGGTCGAGTTCGTCTACGACGCCGAACGTGAGGAATTCTCCTTCCTGGAGGTCAACGCCCGCCTCCAGGTGGAGCACCCGGTCACCGAGCAGGTCACCGGCGTCGACCTGGTCGCCTGGATGCTGCGGCTGGCCGGCGGCGACGCCTCCTTCCTCGCGCCGCACCTCGCCACCGGCGACGTGCCGGTGACCGGCCACGCCGTCGAGGCCCGCGTGTACGCCGAGGACCCGGCCGCCGGCTTCCGCCCCAGCGCCGGCCTGCTCACCCGGGTGGAACTCCCGTCCGGGGACGGCATCAGGATCGACGGCTGGGCCGAGACCGGCACCGAGGTGTCCACCGCCTACGACCCGATGCTCGCCAAGGTGATCGCCACCGGCCGCAGCCGGGACGAGGCCCTCGACCGCCTCGGCCAGGCCCTCGCCACGACCAGGATCGACGGCATCGAGGTCAACCTCGGCCTGCTGCGCGCCGCCGTCGAGATCCCCGCCTTCAGGGCCGCCGCCCACAGCACCGGCACCCTCGCCGGCGTGGGCGACCCGGAGCCGCGCGTCACCGTCGTGCGCTCCGGCCTGATGACCACCGTCCAGGACGCAGAAGGGCGCGTCGGCTACTGGCAGGTCGGCGTGCCGCCCAGCGGGGCGATGGACGACCGCTCGCTGCGGCTGGCCAACCTGGCGCTCGGCAACGACGAGAACGCGGCGGGCCTGGAGTGCACCGCCGGCGGGCCCACCCTCGAAGTCAGCCACGACACGCTCGTCTGCGTCACCGGCGCGCCCGCGCCCGTCACCGTGGACGGGGCGCCGGTGCCGATGTGGGAGCCGGTGCGGGTGCCCGCCGGATCCACCCTGCACGTGGGTGACTGCGCCGCCGGGCTGCGTACGTACGTCGCCTTCGCCGGAGGGCTGGACGTGCCCCCGTACCTGGGCAGTGCGGCCACCTTCACACTGGGGCGGTTCGGCGGCCACGGCGGGCGCGCCCTGCGGCCCGGCGACGTCCTCCGCGCCTTCACTCCGTCCTCAGCCCCCACCGGGCCCGTCCCCGCCGAGCGGCGTCCCCGCTTCGAGCCGCACTGGGAGCTGGGCGTCACCGAGGGGCCGCACGCCGCGCCCGAGTTCTTCACCCGCGCCGACATCGACCAGCTCTACGCCACCCGCTACGAGGTGCACTTCAACTCCGCGCGCACGGGCGTCCGCCTGATCGGGCCCAAGCCCGCCTGGGCCAGGCGGGACGGGGGCGAGGCCGGGCTGCATCCGTCCAACATCCACGACACGCCCTACTCGGTGGGCGCGCTCGACTTCACCGGCGACACCCCGATCCTGCTCGGACCCGACGGGCCCAGCCTCGGGGGGTTCGTCTGCCCCGTCACGGTGGTGTCGGGGGAGCGGTGGAAGCTGGGGCAGCTCCGGCCCGGCGACACGGTGTCGTTCGTGCCGGTCCGCGCCGCCGACGCCGTTCCTGCGCGCTCGCTCGACCTGCCCGCGCTCGTGGCGGGCGGCGACGGCGACGACGGCGTGCTGGGCAGGCTCCCCGGGGGCGGCGGCGTGCTGGGCCGGTCCGGCGGCGACGGCTTGGCGCGCTCGCTCGACGGGGGTGACGGGCCGGTCGTGACGTATCGGCGGCAGGGCGACGACAGCGTCCTCGTCGAGTACGGCGACCTCGTGCTCGACCTCGCGCTCCGCGCCCGCGTCCACGCCCTGCACACCGCGCTGGCCGGCCTCGCCCCCGCCGGCGTGCTCGACCTGACCCCCGGCATCCGCTCCCTCCAGGTGCACGTCGACCCGCAGGTGCTGCCCGTGCCCCGCCTCCTCGGCCTGCTCGCCGAACTGGAGACCACCCTGCCGCCCACCGCCGAGCTGGTCGTCCCCAGCCGCACCGTGAGACTCCCCCTGAGCTGGGACGACCCGGCCACCCGCGAGGCCATCGAGCGGTACATGGCCGGCGTGCGCGACGACGCCCCCTGGTGCCCGTGGAACATCGAGTTCATCCGCCGCGTCAACGGGCTCGACAGCGTGGACGACGTCTACCGCACCGTGTTCGACGCCGAGTACCTGGTGCTGGGCCTGGGCGACGTCTACCTCGGCGCCCCCGTGGCGACGCCGCTCGACCCGCGCCACCGGCTCGTCACCACGAAGTACAACCCCGCCCGCACCTGGACGGCGGAGAACTCCGTCGGCATCGGCGGCGCGTACCTGTGCGTCTACGGCATGGAAGGGCCCGGCGGCTACCAGTTCGTCGGCCGCACCACGCAGGTGTGGCGCACCCACCCGGCGCCCGGCCAGGACCCGTGGCTGCTGCGCTTCTTCGACCGGATCCGCTGGTACCCGGTCTCGCCCGAGGAACTGCTCGACCTGCGGGCCGACCTGGCCGCCGGACGGACCTCCATCGACGCCGCCGACGGATCCTTCTCACTGGCCGAGCACGAACGCTTCCTCGCCCAGAACGCCGCGTCCATCGCCGCCTTCCGGGCCACGCAGGCGGCGGCGTTCTCGGCGGAGCGGCGGGCCTGGGAGGAGGCGGGCGAGTTCACCCGCGCCGAGCAGGCGGCGGCCGTCGAGATCGCCGCGCCCGCCGAGGTCGTGGTGCCGGAGGGCGGTGCGCGGGTGGACGCGCCGTTCGTGGCGAACGTGTGGAAGGTGGAGGTCGCCGTGGGTGACGTGGTGGAGGAGGGGCAGACGGTGGTGGCGTTGGAGGCCATGAAGATGGAGACGTACCTGGCGGCGCCGGCGGCCGGGGTCGTGGTCGAGGTGCGTGCGGCGGCCGGGACCCAGGTCGCGCCGGGGGACTGCCTGGTCGTGATGGGGCCGCTCGCATGAACGACCGCAAGCCAACGCACGCCCCGCAAGCGCCCAGCGACTCGGGCTGGCGGCCGGAGGTCCCCGTGCCAGTGGGCGGGCGGCCAGAAGCGTCCATGCCGGTGGGCGGGTGGCTGGAGGCGTCCTCTGCCCGCTCTGCCCGTGAGGTGCGGGGGCGGCGGCCGGAGGTGTTCATCGCGCACCGCGACGAGGCCGACGTCGCGGCCGACCTGGCGGCGGCCACCGGGCCGCTGGCCGGGCTGAGGCTGGCCGTGAAGAACAACGTGGACGTGGCGGGCTTCCCCACGACCGCCGCCTGCCCCGCCTTCGCCGAGGCCCCGGCGCAGGCCGACGCGCAGGCCGTGGCACGCCTGCGGGCGGCGGGTGCGACCGTCGTCGGCGTGACGAACCTGGACCAGTTCGCGACCGGCCTGGTAGGCCAGCGCACCCCGTACGGCGGGGTGCGTGACGCGCGCCGCCCGTCGTTCGTGTCGGGCGGTTCGAGCTCGGGCTCCGCGGTCGCGGTGGCGCTCGGCCTGGCCGACCTCGCGATCGGCACCGACACGGCTGGCTCGGGACGGGTGCCGGCCGCGTTCCAGGGCATCACCGGCATCAAGCCGACCCTCGGCACGGTCTCCGTGAACGGCGTGGTCCCGGCGTGCCGCTCGTACGACGCGGTCACGATCATGGCCAGGGACCTGGACACCGCCGACGCCGCCATGGCCGCGATGGCGGGCGGCCCCGGCACCCGCCCCTGGCCGCCGGACGCGCCCCTGGCCGCACCCGCCGCCCCGCGCGTGGCCGTCCCCGACGACCTGACGGCCATGGACCCCGGCTGGGCCGACGCCTTCACGGCCACCGCCGAGCGGCTGCGAGAGGCGGGCGCGGTCGTTGAGCCGATCAGGTTCGAGCCGTTCCTGGCCGCCGCCCGGCTCCTGTACGACGGCGCGCTCGTCGCCGAGCGGCACGCCGCCGTCGGCGCGTTCGTGGACGCCCACCCCGGCGACGTCGATCCCACGGTCGGCGCGATCATCAGCCGCGCCGGGGGCATCGCCGCCTCCGACCTGGTGCGCGACCTGGAACGGCTGGAGCGGCTGCGGCAGGAGTGCCTGGGCCTGCTCGACGGCTTCGACGCGCTGCTCGTGCCGACGGCGCCCTGCCACCCCACGGTGGCCGAGGTCGCCGCGGAGCCGGTGGCGGTCAACTCGCGCGTCGGCACGTACACGAACTTCTGCAACCTGTTCGACCTGTGCGCGGTCGCGGTACCTGCCGGGACGGTGGACGAGGGCCCGGAGCGGGGGATCGCCCAGTTCGGCGTCACCGTCGTGGCGCGGCCGTTCCACGACGCGGTCGCGCTGGACGTCGCCCGCCTGGTCGCCGTGCGGCCCGAGCCTCCCGCGGAGTTCGCCGGTGGCGCGCCGCCGCTGCCCGCCGGGCCGCTGCCGTGGCCCGCGGCGATCGCGGACGGCGGCGGCGTCCAGGCTGTCGAGCTGTTCGTGGTCGGCGCTCATCTGGCCGGGCAGCCGCTGGAGCACGAGTTGCGGGGCCTCGGCGCGCGGTGGGACAGGGCCGCGCGGACCTCCGCCGCCTACGAGCTGCACGCGCTCGGGACGGTGCCGCCGAAGCCGGGGCTGACGCGGGTCGGCGTGGGTGGCGCGCCGGTCGAGGGTGAGGTCTGGTTGCTGTCGGAGGGGGCGCTCGGCCGGTTCCTGTCCGGTCTGCCCGCGCCGATGTCGCTGGGGCGGGTCGAGCTGTCCGACGGGCGGTGGGTCGTGGGGTTCGGCTGCACGCGGGAGGCGGTTTCTGCGGGGGAGGACATCACGAAGTACGGGGGCTGGCGGGCGTGGCTGGCGGGCCAGTGACGCGCCCCCGGGAAGCGCTGCCCGGGCGGTAGGCGCTGCTCGGGAAGCGCTCCCCCGCCGCTGAGCCCCGCCAACGGGAAAGCGCTCACCGATCGGTGAGCGCTTCCCCGTCCGGCAGCGGTCACCCACGGGAGGCGGTGACCTGGTCGGCGGGCGCGCTGGTGCGCGTCCGCAGGGCGGCGGCGGCCACGGCGCCCACCAGGGCGATGGCGGCGGCCCCCACGAAGGCCGAGGAGAAGCCCTCGGTCAGCGCCGGCAGGTCACCGAGCCGCCCCGAGCCGTTGGCGGCGGCCACGGCGGTCATGGCGGCCAGCCCGAGCGCGGACCCCACCTGGTAGCTGGTGTTGACGATCCCCGACGCCAAGCCTCCTTCCTCCGGACGGGCGGAGGAGATGGCGGTGCCGAGGGAGGGGATGAAGGCCAGCGACATGCCGAGCGCGGCCACCAGGCTGGCGGGCAGGACGTCGGCGGCGAAGCTCCCGTCCGGGCTGATCAGCGACAGCCATGCCATCCCGGCCGTGAGCAGGAGCAGGCCGGCGACGGTGGTCGTCCTGGGGCCGAAGCGCTCGATGGCCCGCGGCGCCAGGACGATCATGCCGAGCATGATGAGCACGGTCATCGGGAGCAGGGCGGCCCCGCTGGGGAAGGCGCTGTAGCCGAGAACCTGCTGCAGGTAGAGGTTGAGGAAGAACCACATCGGGATCCACGCGCCGCCGAGCAGGAGCTGGGTGAGGTTGGCGGCGGCGAGGTCCGGGGTGCGGAAGATGGACAGGCGCATCAGCGGCTCCCGGCGGCGGGCCTGGGTGGCGACGAACGCGGCCAGCAGCGCCACGGCGACGGCCAGCGCGATCCATGTCTGGGCGGAGCCCCAGCCCGCCTCGGGTGCGCGGACGACGGCGTAGACGGCGGTGCCGAGGCCGAGGGTGACGGTCAGCGTGCCGAGCACGTCGATGGAGCCGCGCCGGGCCGGTGCGGCGGGCATCAGCGGGCCGGTGGCCAGCAGCGCGACGACCGCGATGGGGATGTTGATGTAGAAGACCCAGGGCCAGCTCAGGTATTCGGTGATGACGCCGCCGAGGAAGACGCCGGCGGTGCCGCCCGCCGGTGCGGCGGCGCCGTACAGGGCCAGGGCCCTGGTCAGCTCCTTCGGGTCGTGCCCGAACAGCATCATCAGCAGGGTGAGTGCGGACGGCGCGATCAGCGCCGCGCCCACGCCCTGCACGGCGCGGCCGGTCAGCTCGACCCACACCTCGGGCGCGATCCCGGCCAGCAGCGAACCGGTGAGCAGCACGATCCAGCCGGCGCTGAAGAGCCTGCGGGCGCCGAACAGGTCGGACAGCCGGCCGCCCAGCAGCAGGAGGCCGCCGAAGGCGACGACGTAGGCGTTGAAGACCCAGGACAGGTTCTCCTGCGAGAAGCCGAGGTCCTGCTGGATGCGGGGCAGGGCCACGCCGATGATCGACGTGTCCATGATCACGATGAACTGCGCCAGGGCGATCAGGGCCAGGGCGGCCCACCGCCTCGGCGATGGTGCGGACATGAGAACTCCAAACCTTCGTCTATTACCCCTAGGGGGTATGTTGGCGGGGGTAAATGAATACCATAGGGGGGTATATGTCAAGCGAGCCTCCCCGAGTGGCCGACTTGCACGTCGGACACCACAGATGGGAACGTGAGGCGTGGTAACGGCAGCCGATCAAGCAACACGCAGGGACGTCGCCTGGGCGACGGCGAGGCGGTTCGCGCACGCGTCCGCCGAGCCCGCACCGCCCGTGCGCACGCCGCTCGGCCGCGCGGCCGGGCTGACGCTCGCGGAGGACCTCGTCGCGCCGACGCCGCTGCCCGCCTTCGACACCTCAGCCATGGACGGGTACGCCGTGGCGGGCGACGGCCCGTGGACGCTCACCGGCAGCGCCCGCCCCGGCAGGCCATGGCCGGGCGAACGGCTGGAGAACGGGCACGCCGTGGAGATCTCGACCGGCGCCGTCGTCCCGCCCGGGGCGTGGGCGGTGCTCCCCGTCGAGTCGGCCACCACCACTGACGGCCGGGTGGCCGGGCCCGTCCTGGAGCGCGGCAAGCACATCCGGCACACGGGAGAGGACACACCCGCCGGCGCGAGCCTGGCCCCCGCCGGCACCCCGGTGGGTCCCGCGCTGCTCGGCCTGGCCGCCTCCTGCGGGTACGACGAGCTGCTGGTCCGCCGCGCGCCCGCCGTCCGGGCGATCGTCACCGGAGACGAGCTGGCCCAGCACGGCCTGCCCGCGCCCGGCCGGGTCCGCGACGCGCTCGGCCCGCTGCTGCCGCCCCTCGTCGCCGAGCTGGGCGGACGCCTCGACGACCTCGTCCACGTGCCCGACGAGCCTGTGTCCGCGCTGGCCAAGGCGGTCGACGCGGCGGACGCCGAGGTCGTCGTGGTCACCGGATCGACGTCGGTCGGCGTCACCGACGGGCTGCGCCGCCTGCTCGCCGAGCGCGACGCCCGGTGGATCGTCGACTCGGTGGCGAGCCGGCCGGGCCATCCCGCGCTGCTCGCCCGGCCGCGCGGCGGCCCGTACGTCGTCGGCCTGCCCGGCAACCCGTTCGCCGCGCTGACCGCCGCCCACACCCTGCTCGGGCCGCTCCTGGCTGGGCTGTCCTGCCGCCCGCTCGGCGCCCTGCCACAGGTCCCGCTGCTCTCCCGGGTGCGGGCGCCCGCCGGTCGCACCCGCATCGTGCCGGTCGTCTGGGACGGGGCCGGGGTGCGGGCTGTCGGCGGTGACCGGCCCGCGTTCCTGAACGGTGCCGCCCTGGGCGACGCGCTCGCCGCCGTCCCGCACGGCCACGAGCCGGGAGAGCCGGTGCCGCTGATGCTCCTGCGCAGGTAGAGCGGGAGAGCAGACCGGCTGGGCGCAGGGGGGCGGAAGGGCGGACTGGCCGGGCGCGGTGGGGCGGAAGGGCGGATCCGCTGGGCGCAGGTGAGGTGGGAGGGCGGATCCGCTGGGCGCAGGTGAGGTCGCGGCTAGGCGTCGGTGTCGGCTTGGGCGTGTGACGCGAGGCGGTCGGCGAGTGCGAGGATGAGGGCGCGCAGCTCGTCCGGGCGCTCGATCACGAACGGCCGGTCGAGCGAGGCGAGCACGCCGGGCAGCCAGTCGAGCCGTTCGACCCGCAACCGGACCCGCAACCAGCCCTCACCACGGAGATCCGGCACCGCCCCGATCCCCGCCTCGCCGCCGGGACTCGGCGCCGCCTCGATCTGTGCCACACCGGCGGGGAGCCGGGTGCGGAGCTGCTCGACCGTCCCGTGGATCCGCAGCACCACCTCGTGCCGGTAGGACGCCGTGGCGAACCCCGTCAGGACCCCCTCCACGGGATCCGCCCCGTCGGGCACGGCGAAGGAGCCGGGCAGCGCCCTGGCGTCCGCGATCCGGTCGAGCCGGAACGTCCGGCTCTCACCCGCGCGGGCGTCCTCGCCGTGCACGTACCAGCGCCCCGAATGGCCGACGATCCCGTACGGGTGCAGCAGGCGGTCGCTGCGCCGGCCGTGGCGGTCGGCGTACCGGAACGAGACAGGACGGCGGTGCCGTACCGCGTCGGCGAGCGTGAGCAGGACCTCGGCGTCAGGAGCGGCGGACTCGCCGCGCGGCCCAGCAAAAGGTCCGGCAGAAGGCCCGGCAGAAGGCCCGGTAGAAGGCCCGGTAGGAAGCCCGGCAGAAGGCCCGGTGAAGGCCAGGGAGTCCAGCAGCGCGTCGAGCCGGCGGGCGAGCCGGTCCGGCAGCACCCGCCGGATCTTGGCCGCCGCCGTCTCGCTCGCGGTGTCCGCCGCGCCCCGGCCCGCGACGAGGCCGAGCAGGACGGCGAGCGCCTCGTCGTCGTCGAGCATGAGCGGCGGCAGGCGGTACCCGCGCGCGAGGTGGTACCCGCCGTAGCGGCCCCGCACCGACTCGACGGGCACGCCGAGGTCGATCAGGTGGTCGACGTACCGCCGCACGGTGCGGCCGTCGACGCCGAGCCGGTCGGCGAGCTCGGCCATCGTCCGGGTGCCGCCCGACTGCAGCAACGCAAGGAGGGTGAGCACGCGGCCGGTGGGTCGGGACATGTTCCCGAGCCTACGGCCGATTGTGGACCGTTTCTGTCCACAATCGGCCGTAACGTGCGACGCGTCAGCACCGAACCGAAGGAGAACAACCATGGACTTCGTCTCGATCCGCGTCATCACCGCCGACGTCGCCCGCCTCGTCGCGTTCTACGAGAAGGCCACCGGCGTCGAGGCGGCCTGGGCGACGGAGGACTTCGCCGAGATCAGGACGTCCGCCGGCACGCTGGCGATCGCCGGCACCCGCATCGTCCCGCTGCTGGCCACGGAGCCCGCCGGCGGCCACCGCGTGATCGTCGAGTTCCTCGTGGACGACGTGGACCGCGTCTACGAGAGCCTGACCGGCCACCTCACGGACGTCGTCCAGAAGCCCGCGACGATGCCGTGGGGCAACCGTTCGCTGCTGTTCCGCGACCCGGACGGCAACCTCGTCAACTTCTTCACCCGAGGTGCCGCGTGAGGAACCGCAGCGAGCTGTCCGTCTCGAACGCGGGCACCTCCCCGTGCTTGCCGCGGTTGGCGTGCAGCGTCTTGCCGGCCGTCGCCAGCGCGTCGAACAGCGCCAGCCCCTGCTCCCTGGGCACCAGGTCGTCGTCCCACTGCAGCAGGAACCGCACCGGAACGGTGACCCGCGCGGCGGCCTCGGCCAGGCCGTGCACGCCGAGCAGGCCCAGCACCGCCGCGCGGACCCGGGGCTCCGCCGCGACGAACGGGACGCCGAGGCCGCACCCCATCGACAGGCCCCAGTAGCCCACCGGCCCGGCGCCGACGAAGTCCAGCTCCTGGACGGCGTCCAGCACCGCCCGCCACTCCGGGACGGACCGCTCGGACAGGAACTCGTGCATCGCGGCGAGCGGGCCGCCGTTGTCGCCGCCCGCGGCCATGCCGGCCCGCAGTCCGGCCAGGACCCGGCCGAAGTCCTCGCCCTTCGGCCGCTCGCCGTGGTGTGGCGCGTCGGCCGCCACCACGGCGAACCCGCCTTCTGCGGCGAAGCGGCGGGCGTGGGCGACGATGCCCGGGGCCTGCTTGTGCTGGCCGCCGCCGTGCCCCATAAGGATCAGGGGACGCGGGCCTGCGGCGTCGTCCGGCGTCCACAGCACGCCGGGAATCTCGCCGAGGGTGAACAGGTGTTCTGTGACGCCGTCGTGCGACGTCGTGGAGGTGAAGCGCACAGCGTTTCAAGCCTTTCGGATTGCCTGCTGCGGGCGCTCCCTAGGCCATGCGAGTGAGGGAGCCCCGACCTGTGACAGCGTTGATCGGTCTCACCTCCTCGGTTCGCGGTGTTGCACGGCGACGCAGACGTTATCACGACCCCCCTTCATCGCCGGCCGACAGCCGCCAGGCAACGCTCCACGGCGGTGCGCGGCGCCAGGGCGTACGTGCCGTCCCCGAACAGCTCGAACGTCATCAGCCCGCGATACCCCCGCCGCTCCAGCGCCTCCAGGTAGCCGGCCAGCGGCAGCTCGCCGTCGCCCCACGCCAGGTGCCCGGCGGGCCGGCCGTCGATGAGGTGCACGTGCCGTACGCGGTCGCCGAGGGCGTCGAAGTAGTCGTCCACGCTCTCCCCGGCCACGGCCATGGCCACGGTGTCGAGGACTGCGCCCAGGTTCGGCGCGCCGATCTCGCCGATCATCGTGGCCAGCGTCCGGGAGTCGTTGACGAGGTTGGACTCGACGCGTTGCAGCGCCTCCAGCACGCACGTCACGCCGAGCGTGGCCGCGTACGCGCTGATCTCGCCGATCGCGTCGGCGGAGCGGCGCCAGGCGGTTGCCACCGGCTCGTCCTCGAAGCCGCGTCCCGGCGTGAGGAGCAGCAGCTCCGCCTCCAGCTCGGCGCAGAGCTCGGCGGCGCGCCGGAACAGCGCGACGCTGCGCGCCCGCAGCGCCGTGTCGGGGGAGGCCAGGTTGACCGGGTACATCACCTGCTCGGGCGTGAGGCAGGCGACGCTCAGGCCGCGTGACGCGGCGCGGCGGCGGACGGCGCGCGCGCCGGCGTCGCTCAGCTCGGGGATGTGGAGCTGCGGCGCGATGCCCCACAGCTCCAGCCGTTCCCGGCCGAGCGCGGCCATGTCGTCGAGGAAGCGGTCGAACGGCAGGTGCTGGTAGGCGAAGTTCGAACCGGTGAAACGGGCGAGCTCCATCATTTCCCTATCCCGTCCGCGAGGCCCTTGACGATGTGGCGCTGGCCGAGGAAGAACAGCAGCACCACCGGCAGGGCGGCGATCACCATCCCGGCGAACACCACCGGGTAGTCGGTGCCGTGCTTGCTCATCAGGCTCGTCAGCCCGACCGGCAGCGTCTGCACGCCGGAGCCGCTGGTGAAGATCATGGCGAAGAGGTACTCGTTCCAGGTGAACAGGATGTGCAGCAGCACCGTCGAGGTGAGGATCGGCTTGCACATCGGCAGGATGACCCGCCAGAACGCCGTCCACCGGCCCGCGCCGTCCATCTCGGCGGCCTCGTCCACCTCGCGCGGCAGGTCGATCATGTACGCGCGGATGAGGAACGTGGTGAACGGGATGCGGAAGGCCGTGTAGAGAATGAGCAGCGCCCAGAACGAGTTGTACAGGCCCATCGCCTGGAACAGCTTCACCAGCGGCACCAGCGCGACGGTCGGCGCGAGCATCAGCCCGCCGAGTATGGCCGCCGTGAGGGTCCTGTTCAGCGGGATGTCCACGCGCGTCAGCCCGTAGGCGGCCCACGCGCTGATGAACACGGTGGCGACGGTCGAGGTGAGCGTGACGAGCACGCTGGTGGTCAGGTAGCCGCTGACGCCGCGGTTCCACGCCTTGGCGTAGTTGCCGAAGCTCCAGTCGAGCGGCAGCGCGAACGGGTCGCCGAACAGCTCGGCGTTCGTCTTGAACCCGTTGAGCGTCATCCACAGCAGCGGGTAGAGCACGACCACGGCCAGGGCCAGCAGGAACGCCCACATGAACACGCGGGCGATCACCCCGAGGAAGCTCAGGCGCCTCACCACTCCACCCTTCTCCTGCGGGTGACCCAGAGCTGCGCCACCGCCACGCCGAGCGTGATCACGAACAGGACGGTCGCGATCGCGGCGGCGTACCCGAAGTTGTTGCGCACGAACCCGCTGCGGTACAGCCAGGTGCCCAGCACCTGCGTCGAGTTGTCGGGGCCGCCCGCCGTCATCACCATGACCTCGTTGAACACCTGGAACGCGCCCGAGAGCGTGACGATCGCCATCAGCCCGGTCATCTCCCGCACCAGCGGCACCGTGATCCGGAAGAAGCGGCCCACGGCGCCGACGCCGTCGATGGCGGCGGCGCCGTAGATCTCGGCGGGGATGCGCTGGATCGCCACCGCGAACAGCAGCGTCGAGTAGCCGAAGCCCTGCCACTGGCTCATCGCGATGATCGACGACATGGCCGTGCTCTCCTGCCCCAGCCACGCCTGGGCGAGGTCGCCGAGCCCGGCGGCCCTGAGCGCGTGGTTGAGCGGGCCGAGGTTCGGCTCGTAGATGAAGTAGAACAGCAGGCCCGCGACGGTCAGCGAGATCGCCGACGGGATGAAGTAGATCGCCCGCAGCGCGCGCTGCCACCGCTCGCTCCGCACGCCCTCGATGAGCGCGGCGAGCAGGAGCGCGCCGAACACCTGGAAGACGATGGAGATCACCGCGTAGAGCACGTTGTTGCCGAGCGACGACCAGAAGACCGGGTCGTCGACCAGCTTGGCGTAGTTGTCCAGGCCGACGTACTCCTGGCTGCCGCTGTAGATGTCCCACTTCAACGTGCTGAACTGCAGGTTCTGCACGAGGGGGAGGTAGACGAACACTCCGACCAGCACGAGGGCGGGGACGACCCACGCGAGCCCGAGCGTCCTACGCAGGGTGGCGCGCACGGCTACTTGGTCGACTCGGAGGCCTGGCGCACGCTTTCGAGCACCTGCTCGGCCGTCTTCCCGCCGCTGATCAGGGCCTCACCGCCGGCCAGCCACGCGTCGGCCACCTCGGGGACGGTGACGGTGTCGAGCCAGATCGCCAGCTTGGGCGCCTTGTTGACGAGCTGCACGCCCTCGTGGACGGCCTTGCTGGAGGTCTCCTCGGTGACCGCGCCGACGACGGTGCTGGGCTGCCCGTACGGCGGCGCCGACAACGTCCTGGCGTTCTCCAGGCTGGTGGCGAACTTCATGAAGTCCACCGCGAGCGCGACCCTCGGCGACTTGGCGTTGATCAGGTAGCCCTCCGGCGAGCCCTCCAGGACCGTGCCGTCGCCCGGCGCGCTCTGCGGGACGGGGAGCTGGAAGATGCCGAAGTCGTCCGGCTTCACCTTGTCCGACGTGGCGTTGTCGAACTCGAGGATCTCCTGGTAGTACATGGCGGCCTTGCCGCCCGCGAACGCCTCCTGGGCGGAGCTGTAGAGCACGCCGTTGGTGCCTTCGCGGGTGTCGGTGCACTGGTCGACCAGCGTCTTGAACTGGGTGAGCGCGGTGACGTAGCCGGGGTCGGCGAGCTTGGCGGTGGCCGGGTCGAAGTCGGCCTGGAGTGTGGCGTCCGGCACGTTGTAGGCGAAGAGCTGCTGCAGGTAGTGCAGGGCCGGCCAGCCGTCCTTGTTGCCGAACGCGATGGGCTCGTACCCGGCCTTGCGCAGCGGCCCGCAGGCGGCGATGAGTTCTTCGAACGTCTTGGGCACCGCGACGCCCGCCTTGTCGAAGGCGCTCTTGCTGTAGCCCATGAACTTGCCGTTGCCGTACAGCGGGATCCCGTAGTTCTTGCCTTCGCGGGCGAAGGCGGCCAGTGAGCCGGGGCTGAACGTCTTGCCCCACGCGGTGTCGGGGCCGATCACGGCGGTGAGGTCGGCGGCCCGGCCGCCGCGGATGTAGTTGTCGGCCCAGTTGCCCGTCCAGGTGAAGTAGATGTCGGGCAGCGCGTCGGAGGCGGTGAGCGTCTTGAGCTTGTCCTTGACGCTCTGGTCGGTCTCCTGGATCAGCTCGAACTTCACCTGCGGATGCTGCTTGGTGTAGGCGGCGGCGAGGTTCTCGAAGTAGGGGCCCGTGGGGTCGCCGGCGAACTTGGTGAGGATGCTCAGCGTGCCGGAGAACTCCGGGGTGGCGGCGGCGTCGGCCTTGGGCGCCTGGGTGGTGGTTCCGCCGCTTCCGCAGGCGGCCAGTGTGAGTGTCCCGAGGAGTGCCGCGAAGGTCGGCAGGGCGCGAGGGCGCATGGGCTTCCTTTCTCCACCGGTGCGTGGTGTTGGCCGACCCTACAGCTCGTCTGATACCGGTACCAGACCCGTTCACCAAGATCTTTCATTCGTTAACTCGGTGTGACCTAGATATCCGCAGGTCGAAAGGCTTGGTGGTTGACGTCGAACGGTGCGCTGTGCCAACGTGACCGTCGCGTGATACCGGTATCAGGTCCCGATCAGGCGGACGCCGGGTTCTGCGAAAGGATGCGACGATGCTCGGATTCGACGAGCCGGAATTTCTCTCCCAGGTGGCGAGCGCGGTGGCCCTGCGCCCTCAGATCGAGGAGCTGGTCGACCGGCTCGTGGACGAGGGCTTCGACACCCTGCTGCTGGTCGGCGCCGGAGGCACGTACGCGCAGATGTGGCCGTACGAGCACCTCGCCCGCCGCACCTCCGCGCTCGACGTGCGCGCCGTCATCGCCGCCGAGCTGATCGCCTCCGGTGACGCCCGGCTCGGCGAGCGCACGGTGGCGCTGTTCACCTCCGTCTCCGGCACCACCGACGACAGCGTGCGGGCCATCGAGTACTGCAGGTCCAAGGGCGCGTACACGGTCTCCTTCACCGGCCACCCCGACTCGCCCGTGGCCGCGAAGGTGGACACCGCGCTCGTCTCCCAGCCCAAGACCTGGCCGTTCGACTTTCAGCTCCTGCTGTTCATGGGCCGGCTGCTGGACCGCCGCGGCGAGTTCGACGGCTACGACCAGCTCGCCGGCGAGCTGGCCGGGATCCCCGAGATCCTCGTCGAGGTGGCCAGGCAGGCCGAGCCGGTCGCCGCCGCGTTCGCCGACGCCCACAAGGACAGCGACTACTACTTCCTCATCGGCGGCGGCAACCTCTGGGGCTTCACCTACCTCTACTCCATGTGCATCCTCGAGGAGATGCAGTGGCTGCGCACCACCCGCGTGCACAGCGCCGAGTTCTTCCACGGCTCGCTGGAGCTGCTGGAGGAGGACACCAGCGTCATCGTCTTCCAGGGCGAGGACGAGACCCGCGCCCTGACCGACCGCGCCGAGGCCTTCGCCAGGCGCGTCTCCAAGGACGTCACCGTCTTCGACACCCGCGACTACCCGCTCACCGGCATCAGCCCCGAGTTCCGCGGCCTGCTCGCGCCGCTCGTCCTCGACACCGTCATGAGCCGCGTCAGCAAGCACCTGGAGCGGGTCCGCGACCACTCCCTCGACCTGCGCCGCTACTACCGGGTCATGGACTACTGAACCGATGAGAGTGCTCGGCTTCGGCGACAACATCGTCGACCGGTTCGTCGACCGGGGCATCGACTACCCCGGCGGGAACAGCGTCAACGTCGCCGTCTACGCCCGCAGGCTCGGCGCCGAGTCCGCCTACCTCGGCGTCTTCGGCGACGACGGGCCCGGCGCGTTCCTGCGCGACGCGATCGCCGCCGAAGGCGTGGCCGTCGACCGGTGCGTCGTGCGCGCGGGCGAGAGCGGCGTCTCCCGCCTGCGCGTGGACGACGGCGAACGCGTCTTCCTCGGCTGGAACGGCGGCGGCGTCACCGTCCGCGAGCCGCTGGAGCTCGACGAGGACCTGCTCGGCTACGTGCGCGGCTTCGACCTGGTGCACTCCAGCGTCTACTCGCGCAGCGAACCCGAGCTGCCCAAGCTGGCCGGGCCCGGCCCGCTGGTCAGCTTCGACCTGTCCAGCGAGGAGGAGTACCGCGACCCGGCCTACCTCGACCGGATCTGCCCGCACGCCGACCTGGTGCTCCTGTCGTGCTCCCATCTGGACGAGGACGCCACCGTCGCCCTGCTCGCCGACGCCGTACGCCGGGGGGCCGGGCTCGCGCTCGGCACCCGCGGCGTCGCCGGCGCCCTCGCCAGCGACGGGAACGTCACCGTGTCCGCCCCGGCCTGGCTCGCCGAGGACATCGTGGACACCATGGGCTGCGGAGACGCTTTCCTCGCCGGCTTCGCCGTCTCGCTGCTGCGCGACGGCTGGGCCACCGGCCGCCCGGCGCCGCCCGCCGCCGTCGAACGGGCCCTGCACCAGGGCGCCGAGGCCGCCCACGCGCAGTGCTACGTCGAAGGCGCCTTCGGGCACGGCCGTACCCGCGCGTAGTTAGCATGATTCAGTGACCAGGGACGGGACCCATGCCCACTGACCGCGGCCAGGCGGGGCCGACGATCTCCGAGGTGGCGGCGGAGGCCGGCGTGGGCAGGGCCACCGCCGCGCGCACGCTCGGCGGCTACGGCTACGTCAGCCCCGAGCTGCGCGCCCGCGTGCTCGCCGCCGCCGAGAAACTCGGCTACCGCGCCAACGCGCTGGCCCGCAGCATGTCCACCGGGGTCAGCCACACCCTCGGCGTCATCGTGGCCGACATCGGCAACCCGTTCTTCGCCGGGCTGCTGCGAGGCGTCTCCGACACCTCGCGGGCCCGGGGGTTCGACGTGATCGTGCTGAGCACGTACGAGGACCTGCGGGAGGAGGTGGCGGCCACCAACGTGCTCATCGACAAGCGCGTGGACGGCGTCATCGTCGCCTCCGCCGCGCTCGGCCGCGACCAGGTCGCCCACCTCAAGGCCGCCATCGACCGGGGCATCCCCGTCGTGCTCGTCGACCGCGCCGTCGCCGCGCTCGACCTCGACTCCGTCGTCATCGACAACCGCGACGCGGCCCGCGAGGCGGTCGAGGTGCTCATCGCCGCCGGGCACCGGCGCATCGGCTTCGTCTGGGGCCCGCCGGTGGCCGAGGCCCCCGCCACCAGGCGCGAGCTGCTGACCGCCGCCTCCCGCAACCTGTGGACCGACGGCGAACGGCTGCGCGGCTACCTCGACGCCCTCGACGACGCGCACATCCCGTTCGACCCGCAGCTCGTCATGGTCGGGCCGAAGACCGAGGAACGCGTCGTCACCGAGGTCGGCCGGATGCTCGCGCTGCCCGACCGGGTCACCGCCGTGTTCTGCTCCGAGACCGACGGGATGACCGGCTCGCTGCGGGCACTGCGGGCGGCGGGGCTGGCCTATCCGGAGGACGTCGCGCTGATCGGGTTCGACGACAGCGCCTGGGCGGCGGTGATGGAGCCGCCGCTGACGATGATCGCGCAGCCCGTGCACGAGCTGGGGGCCAAGGCGGCGCAGGTGCTGCTCGACATCCTGGGCGGGGGCGAGCCCGCCCGCGAGATGCACACGCTGCGCTCCCGCCTGATCCAGCGCTCCTCCGTCGCCCCGCCACGCCTCCCGGATTAGCGGCCGGGAAGCGCCGCCGTGCGGCAAGGCCAGCGGCAGGGAAGGGCCGCCGTGCGGCTGGGTCAGCGGCAGGGAAGGGCCGCCGTGCGGCTGGGTCAGCGGCCGGGGAGGGTGACCGTGCGGCAGGCCAGGTGCAGGGCCAGGCGCTCGTCCCGATGCCCGAGATCCACGCCCAGCAGCCGCTCGATCCGGTCGATGCGGGCCGCCACCGTGTTGCGGTGCACCCCGAGGACGGCCGCCGTCTCCGCGATCGACGACTCCGCGTCCAGGTAGACGGACAGCGTACGGACCAGATCGCCCGGCTGGTCGCGCAGCGGCGCGAGCAGGGCGCGGGCCGCCGGCTCGAACGTGTCGGTACGGGTCCACTCCAGCAGGAGCTGCGCCATGCCGAGCTGGTCCACCTGCAAGAAGAAGCCCGCCTCCGGCCGGGTCGCGGCCAGCCTCGCCGCGTCCGTCGCCTCCGCCACCGTCCCGGCCAGCCCCTCCGGCCACGGATGCGGCCGGCCGACCCCCATGTGGTCGGCGATCGAGCCGCGCAGTTTCCTGTGCGCCGCGCGCAGTCGCGCCGCCAGCGCCCGCACCCGTGCTGGCGTGGGCTCCTGCCCGAACGTGGTCCAGCCCGTCCAGCCCTCGTCGTGCTCCACCACCACCGCCTCGACCCCCTCCGCACGCAGCACGCGCGAGATCTCCGCCGTCCAGGGCACCAGGTCGAGCGTGGGCACCGCGCCGATGCGCAGGCCGACGTGCCAGCCGCCGAGCTGCCAGCCCGCGTCGGCCACCCGCCTGCGGAGCTGCGCCGAGGGCTCGCCGTCCAGCCGCAGCAGGTCGCCCAGCAGCGCCGTACGGGCCCGGGCGTCGCGCTCCAGCTCCAGGCGGTGCGCCAGCAACCAGCGCTGCACGGCCGCGGTCGCCACGGCCAGCGCGGGCGGCACGATCCCGGCCCGCGCCGCCGCCGTGCCCCGCAACTCGGCCACCAGCCAGAGCGCCGGGCGCGCCGGGTGCGGCAGCAGCACGGGGTGGGCCAGCAGCTCGCCGTCGGCCAGCGGGACGCGCTGCGCCACGAACTCGTCCACGCGGACGGCGGCGGGCTCCGAGACCTCCCCGGCCAGGGGACGGCCCCGGTCGTCCAGCAGCGCCACCGGGACCTTGAGCAGGTCGCCGAGCCTGAGCACCACGTCTTCTGGCGGGGAGGTGCGGTTGTCGAAGGTGCGGTGGGCGGCCAGGACGAGGCGGGCGCGGTCGATCTCCGGCTCGGCCAGCAGGAGGCGGGCGGCCACCACCAGGTCCAGGGGGTCGGCGCCGGTGGTGCCGAGCAGCGGCAGCGCCAGGCGGTCGGCCAGCAACAACGTCGCCCGCGACACCTCACCACCCGACCCGGCCCGGCCACCACCCGCCTCGGCGCCGCCTCCGCCCGCCCCCGTCCCGCCGCCGCCTGTCCCGCCGCCGCCCGTACCGGCCCCGTCGCTGGCCCGGTTCGAAGCGCCGGTCGTCGTCGCGCGGGCCGGTATCAGGAGGCCCGCGCCGCCCGCGTCCACCACCCGGCGCAGGAGCGCGTCCACGCGCCAGTCGGCGGACGGCGGCGAGCCCGCGACGATGATCAGCTCATCGGCCCCCACGTCATGAACGGCCCCGGGATCGGCGACGGGCCGCACCGCGCGCACCGGCGCGTCGAGCCCGGCGGCCCCCGCGAGCACCCGCACCCCACCACTCCACTCGGGCAGCGCCAGCAACCTGCGCACGCTGATCATCGAGTCACACCCCGCCCCGCTCCAGCAGCACCGGCTCGCAGTCCAGCCCATAGGCCCGCGGCGCCAGCACCCCGATCCTGCCCGGGTCGGTCCAGAACGCCGAGATCGCCACCTGCAGCACCATGACCTCCATCCCCACCCGCACCGTGTCTCCCGCGATCGGCACCCCCGTCCGCCGATCCAGCACCGCGATCACATCCGGCGTGGACGCCACCACGAGCCCGTCCCGCAGCGCGAGCAGGTACTCGTTCTCCATCTCCACCCGCAGCAGCTCGCCCGACGCGTGCCCGGCCAGCGTGACGCTGCCCCGCGCGAACCCCGGCCGCCCGTGCAGCTCGGGGCCGGGCCGCCGGGTGACCTCCACCACCCGCCCCACGGACAGCACCCGCCCTCCGGTGGCGGACGCGAGCCTGGACGGATCGGGTGATTCGCCGAGGTCGAGGATGCGCCGCCCCAGCCGTACCGCGTCCGACACGGAGCCGGTGACGCAGCAGGCGGCCAGCACGCGCGCGGGGACGGGGGCGAGGGCGAGCGCCGCCCACCCGCCGGCGGCGGGCAGAAAGGTGCGGGCGGTGCGCTCCAGATCGGCGGGCGAGCCGGTGCCCTGGACGAGCACCTGCCCGCTCGGCTCGGCCAGCGCGGCAGGGGTGAGCGGACGGCCGGCGGCGGCGAGGGAGAGCTGGTCCAGGCGCGGCAGCCCGCGCCCCGACAGGTCGGCGTCCACCGCGGACAGGCCGAGGTCGCAGGCGGCGACCAGCGGCAGGACGCCGTTCAGCCCGCCGATCTCGATGGAGACCAGCGCGTCGGCGCGCTCGCCCGTCCACCGCTGGATGGCCTCGACCGCCGCCGCGACCTCCTGGCCGCCGGGCAGCTTCTCGGCGAAGACGGCGGTCGCGCCGACGACGCCCACCGGCACGACCCGCGCGTCGGGTGGCAGCGCGCCGAGCGGGCGGACGGCGACGTCCAGGCCGTCGGCCAGCCGCCGCCGCAGCAGGGTGGCGGCGGTCCGGCTGTCGCCGCCGCCTCCGGAGCCGAGCACGGCGACGCCTCGTTCCAGGGCGTCCACGTCCGGCAGCTCGATGCGCAGCATGCTCCTCAGCTTGCCGTACGCCGGCGAGCGCCCGCCTCCCGCCACTCGGAGGGCATCCTCGGCAGCGCCCGCCTCTCGCGTCACGGACGGCATCCTCGGCAGCGCCCGCACGGCCGCGCCGGGGCACGACCGCTGCGTGACATCGCACCCCGGCGGCCAACTGGGCTGTACGAGCCGCATGCCCGGCGTCAACGCGGGCGAGTGTGGTCATCGAGCGTGCGCACGGTCAACGCACGCGAACCCGGCCGGGCGCTGGGCCGCTCAGCGCGCGCGGGCCCGGACGTGCGCGTGCCCGCCCGTGCGCGAGTCCAGACGTGCGCGAGTCCAGACGCGCGCGAGCCCGGCCGGGCGGGAGGCTCGGCCGGGCTCGGCAGTCTTGCGGACGGATCAGGCGAGGTCGAACCGGTCGAGCTCCATGACCTTGGTCCACGCCGCCACGAAGTCGTTGACGAACTTCTCACCGGCGTCCCGGCTGGCGTACACCTCGGCGAGGGCACGCAGCTGGGAGTTGGAGCCGAAGATCAGGTCGACCGCGGTGGCGGTCCACTTCACCTGGTCGGTGGCCAGGTCGCGGATCTCGTACACGTGCTCCTCGGACTCCGACGCCTTCCACCGGGCGCCCGGGGAGAGCAGGTTGGCGAAGAAGTCGGCGGTGAGCACGCCGGGCCGGTCGGTGAGCACGCCGTGCGCGCTGCCGCCGGCGTTGGCCCCGAGGGAGCGCAGGCCGCCGAGCAGGACGGTCATCTCCGGCGGGGTCAGGTTCAGCATGTACGCGCGGTCGATGAGCAGCACCTCGGGCTGCGTCTTCTCACCGGGACGCAGGTAGTTGCGAAACCCGTCGGCGCGCGGCTCCAGGACCTTGAACGACTCGACGTCGGTCTGCTCCTGGGTGGCGTCGGTGCGGCCCGGGTGGAACGGCACCGTCACCTTCACGCCGGCGTCGGCCGCCGCCTTCTCCACGGCCGCGGAACCGGCCAGCACGATCAGGTCGGCGAGCGAGATCTTCGCGCCGCCGGCCTCGTTGAACTCCCGCTGGATGCCCTCCAGGACGTCCAGGACCGTCGAGAGCTGCTCGGGCTGGTTGACCTCCCAGCTCCGCTGCGGCTCCAGGCGGATGCGGGCGCCGTTGGCGCCGCCGCGCTTGTCGGTGGAGCGGAAGCTCGCGGCCGAGGCCCACGCGGTGGAGACGAGCTGGGAGACGCTCAGCCCGGAGTCCAGTACGCGCGCCTTCAGCGCGGCGACGTCGGCCTCGCTCACCAGCTCGTGGTCGACGGCCGGCACCGGGTCCTGCCAGAGCTGGGCCTCGGGCACCCACGGGCCGAGGAAGCGGCTGACCGGGCCCATGTCCCTGTGCAGCAGCTTGTACCAGGCCTTGGCGAAGGCCAGCGCGAACTCGTCGGGGTTGTCGCGGAAGCGGAGGGAGATCTCGCGGTAGATCGGGTCGACGCGCAGCGACAGGTCGGTGGTGAGCATCGTCGGCAGGTGCTTCTTCGACGGGTCGTGGGCGTCCGGGATGATCGGCTCGGCGTCCTTGGCGACCCACTGCTTGGCGCCGCCGGGGCTCGTGGTGAGCTCCCACTCGTAGCCGAAGAGGATCTCGAAGAAGCGGTTGCTCCACTGGGTCGGCACGTCGGTCCACGTCACCTCGAGACCGCTGGTGATCGTGTCGCCGGCCTTGCCGCTGCCGTGGGTGCTCAGCCAGCCCAGGCCCTGCGCCTCCAGCGGCGCGGCCTCGGGCTCGGGGCCCACGTGGTCGTCGGCGATGCCGGCGCCGTGGGTCTTGCCGAACGTGTGGCCGCCGGCGATGAGGGCGACGGTCTCCTCGTCGTTCATCGCCATCCGGCCGAACGTCTCACGGATGAAGTGCGCCGCGGCGGCGGGGTCCGCGTTGCCGCGGGGGCCCTCCGGGTTGACGTAGATGAGGCCCATCTCCGTCGCGCCGACGTCCGCCACCATCTCCGACTCCGAGACGTAGCGCTCGTCGCCGAGCCAGGCGTCCTCGGGGCCCCAGAAGATCTCCTCGGGCTCCCAGACGTCCTCGCGGCCGAAGCCGAAGCCGAAGGTCTTGAAGCCCATCGACTCCAGGGCGACGTTGCCCGCGAGCACGAGCAGGTCGGCCCACGAGATCTGCTGCCCGTACTTCTGCTTGACCGGCCACAGCAGCCTGCGGGCCTTGTCGAGGTTGGCGTTGTCGGGCCAGCTGTTGAGCGGCGCGAACCGCTGCCCGCCGTCACCGGCGCCGCCGCGGCCGTCGTGGATGCGGTAGGTGCCCGCGGCGTGCCAGCTCATGCGGATCATCAGGCCGCCGTAGTGGCCGAAGTCGGCCGGCCACCAGTCCTGCGAGGTGGTGAGCACCTCGGCGATGTCCTGCTTGAGCGCCTCGACGTCGAGCTTCTCGAACTCCTTGGCGTAGCTGAAGTCCGCCGCCAGGGGGTCGCTCTTGGACGAGTGCGCGCGCAGCACCGAGAGGTCGAGCTGGTTGGGCCACCAGTCCCGGTTCGTCCGGGGACGGCCGCTCCGCTTGGGAGCGGGGGAGTCGATGGCGGGGTTCTCGCTCTCGCTGCCGTGCGCGGTCACGGAGTCATGCGCGACCGGGCAGCCGGCCGCCGCCTTCTGATCCACGCCCTGCGCGCTCGAGGGGGCGTTGTCCTGGGTGTCGCTCATTTATTTCCTTCCGAACTGCCGGATCATTGGGCATCGCGTCTGTTCGCGCAGTCGGGGCAGGTGCCCCAGAAGACCACCTCCGCCTCGTCGACCAGGAAGCCCTGGTCGTTCGAGGGGGTGAGACAAGGGGCGTGGCCGACGGTGCAGTCGATGTCCGCGATCGCACCGCAGGAGCGGCACACGACATGGTGGTGGTTGTCTCCTACTCGGGACTCGTAACGGGCGGTCGTGCCGGCGGGCTCGATGCGCCGCACCAGGCCCGCACTGGTCAGTGCGCGCAGCACGTCGTACACCGCCTGGTGGGAGACCCTGGGGAGCTCCGCTCGTACCAGGGCGATCACCGTGTCGGTGTCGATGTGCGCGTGGTCGCGCAGCGCGGCGAGCACTGCCAGCCGCGGCCGGGTCACTCGTAACGAGACCGATCGCAACTGCGCCTCGAGGTCAGACGCCATGGTGCCAACATATAGCCACAATCTGGAGTAGTTCAAGTTTGAGACGCGCGATGCTGGTTCGAGGCCATCGACCTCGGCGACCTCGCCCGCGTCGCGGGGGCGGGAAGACCACCGTCTACCGCCGCTGGGGCGCGCCGGGCGCGCTCGCCGCCGACCTGCTCGACGACATGGCGCAGACCTCGCTGCCGCGCGCCCGCAACGGCGGCGTGGCGCAGGACCTGCGTGACAACGCCCGCCCGCGCCGGGGTCAGCCAAGGCTCCGCACGCTCACTGGCACTTGCCCGCGAGCCAGGTGCGGAGCTGAGCCGGGTAGTCGGTGGCGATCCGTCTGGCGCCACTCGACAGGGCCGCCTGCCACGCGCTCTCGTTCAGCGTCCACGAGGGCGGCGGCTCCTCCCACTTGGTGACGTCGGGCCAGACCGGGCCGCCGCTCAGCACCCGCGTCAGGCTCGCGGCCGTCACCCGGCTGCGCAGCTCGGCGGCGATCCCGCTGTCGTGTGAGTACAGGATGATCTCCTGCGAACCGATGTTCTCCTTGACGGGGTCGAGCACCTCGGCCCAGGCCCGCGCCTTGATGGTGGCGTTCGTGCTGAACAGCGACTGCCGGGCCTCCGGCTTGATCTCCACCAGGCCGACCAGGCCGGCCGACCGCATCGCGGCCAGCCACTCGCGGAAGGTGTGGACCCTTTCGCCCTGGAACGGGCCGCGGGTGATGGTGCGGCCCTGGAGCTTCGTGTCGCCCGTGGCCCACCAGATCTCGGTGATGTTCTTCTTCGTGCCGGTCAGCCCCCAGGTGGAGGTGTTGTGCCACATGACGCCCTTGGTGCCGTCCCTGGTGAGCTGCAGGTCGGCCTCCACGCCCGCCGAGCCCCAGGCCTTGTACTGGCGGATGGCCGCAGGGTTGTTGGGCTGGCGGATCTGGTCCCGTTCCCAGGCGTTGGCGCCGGTCGGGTAGCCGCCGTGCCCGAAGATCTGCGGGCACGCGGGCAGGGTGGCGGCGGATGGCGCGGTGAGTAACGAGACCAGCAGTAACGCGGTGAGGGGGGTTGTCACGGCACACCTTTCGATCTTGAGGTGTGCCCACCGTACAGCGGCGCCCCTCAGCGCAGCGCGTACCCGCCGTCCGGGTAGAGGGTCGAGCCGGTCATGTACGTGTTCGCGAACAGGAACATGACGGCGTCGGCCACCTCGCTCTCCCGGCCCGCCCTGCCGAGCAGCGCGTCGCGCGAGTACTGCGCGAACGCGGACTCCCGCACCTCCTCCGGCCGCTGCCGCCACAGGTTGCCGTCGACGGTGCCGGGGGAGACGACGTTCACCCGCACCGGCGCCAGCTCCACCGCCAGCCCCCGGCCGAGCCCCTCGATGGCCGCGTTGCAGGCCACGTACGCGGGCGCGGGCCCGGGCGGCCGGACGCTCGCGGCGCCCGCCATCAGCACGATCGAGGCGTCCGCGCCCAGCTTGGGCAGCGCGAGCCGCACCGCGTGGTACTGGCCCCAGAACTTCGAGGTGAACGGGCTCGCCGCGGCCTCGTCGCTCAGCTCGCGCATCGGCCCCGTGGTGTAGGAGGCGGCCGGGGTGAACAGGTGGTCCACCCGCTCCACCGCCTCGAAGAACGCGGCCAGCGACGCCTGGTCGGCGGTGTCCACGACCCGCCAGGACGCCGCCTCGCCCAGCTCGCCGGCCGCCGCCCTGAGCCGCGCCTCGGTGCGCCCGCCGATCACCACCCGGCCGCCCGCGGCGACCACGCGCCCGGCCACCGCCAGCCCGATGCCCGACCCGCCGCCGATGATCACCGCTGTCCGGCCGTTCACGCGACCTCCTCCACGGGCCTGAACGGGTACGGCAGGCCGAACGCGGCAGGCCCGAACACCGCGAGCGCCTCAGGGGTGCGCATGAGGGCGGGCGTGGAGATGCCCACGACCTTGATCCGCTGGCCGTAACGCAGGCTCTCGGTGGTGATCGGCTCGGCCTGCTCCGACTCCAGCACGCACACCAGGTCGGGGACGACGCAGCGCGGCTCGCCGTCCACCAGCGCCACCAGGTGCTCGTTCTGGAACATCAGCTCCAGCTCGTGCCGCCCGTCGAACGACACCGCCGCCGCCCTGCCCCGTGCGAAGCCCGCCTCGGTGCGCCGCTCGACGTCGGTGACCTTGCCGCTGAACAGCACCCGCAGGTGCCCGTACAGGGTGTCGCGCAGCGCCTCGGCCAGCGCCGCGACCGGGTCGGCCGCGCGTTCCCTGGCCTGCCTCAGCGTGCGGCCCACCGTGCGGGCCAGCGACAGCGTGCGCGGCACCGCCGTGCGCTTGACCTGCGCTCCGGTCATCGCGTACTCGGCGATGTGCGCCACGCCGCCCAGCCGGATGGTGACGCCGCGCGCCAGCCACTCCATGCGCGCGTTGTCGGCGCCGGTGTCGATGATCGTGGTCTCGCCGCGCTCCCCGGCCACGGCCATCGGCGAGCCCGGCACCCCGTACACCGCGAACGTCTCCATCTGCAGCTCGGGAAAGGCGCGCCCCATGCCGTCGGCGTCCACGACGGGCAGGCCGGTCCTGGCGGCCACCACCAGCGGGATCATCGAGTTGATGCCGCCGCACTCGATCGGCATCGTCGCGCCGGCCTTCCTGCCCAGGTGCGACTCCAGCGCGCGCAGCGCGGCGACCGGCTCGGTGCCGCGCGGCAGCTTCTCGTGCACCACCGTCGGCGCGCCCATCTGCGCGGTCGGGATGACCAGCGTGTCGTCGTCCAGGTCGGACGGGTCCAGCACGGTGATCGGGCCGTGCTCGCGGACGGCCTCGCGCACCAGCAACTGCCCGACGTACGGGTCGCCGCCGCCGCCCGTCCCCAGCAGCGCGGCGCCTCTGGCCAGGTCGGGCAGGTCCGCCTCGGTCAGCTCCCAGCTCATCCGGCCGCCCTCACGGGGTCGAGGTCGTAGCCGAAGTAGCGCGGCCCGGCCAGCGCCAGCCCTTCCGGGGTGTGCCAGCGCGGGTCGGCGGGTGCGGCGATGACCGTCACGCGCTGCCCGAACCGCAGCGCCTCGGTGGTGACGGCCTCGCCGCTCTCCCGGTCGAGGGTGCAGATCAGATCCGGTACGGTCGCCCGCACCCGGCCGTTCACCTCGGCCACCAGGTACTCGTTCTGGAAGCGCAGCGTCAGCTCGCCGCCCGCGTCGCCGTCCAGGCCCGACAGCGTCGCGGTGCCCCGGGCGAAGCCGGTCACGGTGCGCCGCTCGACGTCCGTCACCTTGCCGGTGAACAGCGTCGCGCCGCCCAGCTTCGCCACCACGGCGGCCACGGGGTCGGCGTGCGCGGCCCGCGACTCGCGCACCAGCCTGCCCAGCTCGGCGCAGAGGCTGAGGGTGCCCGGCACGAGCGACTCGCGGGCCTGGTCGCCGTTCATCGCGTACGAGCTGATCATCGCCGAGCAGCCCATGTCGATGGTCGCCGAGCGGGCCAGGCGTTCGGCCCAGTGGTTGTCCACGGTGTCCAGGACGGCGCGGTTGCCCTTCTCGTCGGCGATGGCCATCGGCGTGGCGCGCACCCCGTACAGGGTGGGCAGCACCATCTGGATCTCCGGGAAGGCCCGCCCCATGCCGTCGGCGTCCACCAGCGGCAGCCCGAGCTGGGCAGCCGCGACGACAGGGATGAGCGAGTTGACGCCGCCCGCCTCGGCGCAGGCGACGTGGGTCAGGCCGCTGCCGAGGTAGCCGCTCAGCGCGTCCGCCGCGGCGGAGACCTGGTCGATCGAGGGCAGCTTCTCCACCATGACGGTGGGCGCGCCCATCATGGCCACCTGCACGAGGGCGGCGTCGGCGGGCAGCTCGTCCAGGGAGCAGAGCTTCACGGGGCCGTACTCGCGCACGGCGGAGGCGGCCAGCAGGCGGCCGATGTGCGGGTCGCCGCCGCCGCCCGTGCCGAGGATGGCCGCGCCGGTCGCGATGTCGTCCAGGTCCGACAGGGTGATCTCGCGCATGTGTCAGCGTCCCTTCGCGTCGGTGAGCTGGAGTTCGCCCACGGCCTTGGCCCTGATCCGGGTGGCGTTGCCCGGCAGGTACGGGATCGGCACCTCGTCGAAGTCCACGATCTGCACCGTCGAGGGCGACGCGCCGGCCGCCACGGCCCGGTCCACGGCCTCCTGCTTGGCGGCGTCCACGACGGCGTCGCGGCGGCCGGGCTCCACGGCGTACACGCGGTCCACCTCGCCGCCGATCTGGGCGATGGCCGCGCCGATGGCGTTGGCCACGGCGTAGTGGTCGGGCCGCCGCACCTCGCCCGCGCCGGCCAGCTCGTCGGGCAGCAGCACCGAGCCGCCGCCGACGGCCACGACGGGCAGCGGCTCGGCGGAGGTGCGCATGCGCTCCACGACGTCGGCGACGTCGTCGGCGATGCGCCGCAGCGCCGCCTCGACCAGGCCCTTGTCCAGGTGTGCGACCAGGGAGGGGTCGCCGATCTCGGCCCGGCCGGCCGCCACGGCGATGTCGGTCGCGGTCAGCGTGTCGCCGCCGAACACCAGCGCCTTGGAGGTCAGCTCGTAGCCGACGGAGTCGGGGCCGACGGCTCCGTCACGCACCCGGCTGCCGCCGCCGATGCCGATGGACAGCACGTCCGGCATGCGGAAGTTCGTCCGGATGCCGGCCACGGTCACGTCGGTCGTGGCCTCGCGCGGGAAGCCGTGCCGCAGCACGCCCACGTCGCTGGTGGTGCCGCCCACGTCGACCACCGCGCAGGTGTCGAGCCCCGACAGGACGGCGGCGCCGCGCATGGAGTTCGTGGGGCCCGAGGCGAACGTGGCGACCGGGTAGCGGCGGGCGAAGTCCACGTCCATGAGCGTGCCGTCGTTCTGGCTCAGGTACAGCGGCGCGGTGATGCCCGCCCCGGTGACCGAGGAGGCCAGGCCGTCCACGATGTGCGCGGCCAGCTCGCGCAGCGCCGCGTTGATGATGGTGGCGTTCTCCCGCTCCAGCAGGCCGATCCGGCCGATCTCGGAGGACAGCGAGATCGCCGCGTCCGGCAGCTCCGCCGCGACGATCTCCGCGGCGCGCGCCTCGAACTCGGCGTTGACCGGCGAGAACACCGACGTGATCGCGACGCTGCGCACCCCGGCCCTGCCCATGTCCGCGGCGGCCTTGCGCACCTCGGCCTCGTCCAGCTCGGCGATGTGCCTGCCGTCGAACTCGTGCCCCCCGTGCACCAGGTAGCCGCGCCCGGACACCGCCTCGATCAGCCGCCCGGGCCAGTCGACCATCGGCGGCAGCGACGCCCCGGCGGGCAGGCTCAGCCGCAGCGCCGCCGTCGGGGCCAGCCTGCGCGCCTCGACCAGGGCGTTGATGAAGTGCGTCGTACCGATCATCACGGCCCGCACGTCCGCCGGGTCGAACGGCCGCTGCTCCTGCAGCCCCGCGATGGCGGCCACGATGCCCGACGTGACGTCGGCGGTGGTGCTGGTCTTGACGGCGGCGAGCACCTGCCGCCCGTCCAGGAGGACGGCGTCGGTGTTGGTGCCGCCCACGTCGATGCCGATACGCACGGAATTTCCCCTCACTTGTCTCAGACCCGCACCTGCTCGGTACGGCCGGCCCCCACGCCCCGCACCAGCCCCAGCTTCCCGGCCACCACGTAGAGCACGAAGGCCACGACCAGCGAGTTGATGCTGCCGAGCCCGACCTCCACGAACCTGCCCACCAGGGCCGCCACCAGCCAGATCACCAGCGTGGCCGGCACCCAGGCCGGAGCCTGGTCCGGCAGCTCCCCGCGCGCCCTGGCGGCCTCCAGGTCGCCGCGCCAGCGCCGCACCAGGAAGTACTCGGCCACCATGATCCCGGCGATCGGCGGGAAGGCCACGCCGAGCAGCGTCAGGAACTCGGTGAAGGCGTCCAGGATGCCCGCGGCGGCCAGCAGGCTGCCCACGACGCCGATCAGCGCCGTGGCCACGCCCCGGTGCACGCGCTTGCCGAAGACGGTGCCGACGAAGTTCACCAGGCCGAGGCCGGAGGAGTACAGGTTCCAGTCGTTGATCTTGATGGTGCCCGCGACGATCACCAGGATGCCGACCCAGCCGACCGACGAGGTGACGATGGTGGTGATCTCGCTGGTGCCGACGGCGTGCGCGAGCAGCACGCCCGCCATGCCGATGACGTACTCGCCGAGCGTCACGCCGAGCACCGTCTGCTTGACCACGTCGGCGACGCTGCGGTTGAACCGGGTCATGTCAGGCGTGATGATCGAGCCCACGATGAACCCGCCCGCGACCAGCGTCGTGCCCTCCAGCAGGCTGAGCTGCGGCCCCGGCGGCGCCGAGGCGATCAGCGCGCCCACGTCGTGCCGCGACAGCTCGCTGATGATCGACCAGCCGACCAGGACGAGGAACGCGGGCACCGTGACGTACGCCGTCCACGCCATGGAGCCGAACCCCCACAGCACGATCGAGGTCACCAGCAGCCCGAACACCAGCGACCAGCCCCACTCGGGCAGCCCGCCGACCAGCGCGGCCAGCCCCTGCGCGGAGACCGCCGACTGGATGCCGAACCAGCCCACCAGGCTGATCCCGATCGCCAGGCCGATCAGCGCCGACCCGGACCGGCCGAACCCCGTCCAGCGGGCCAGCATGGAGGTGGACAGCCCCTCCCGCACGCCGATCACGCCGACGAAGACGGCCACCACCTCCAGGATGACGGCGCCCAGGGTCAGCGCCAGGAACGCCTCCCAGAACCCCATCCCGAAGCCGAGCGTGGCGCCGAGCAGGAACTGGCTCAACGCGGAGACCTGGCCGAACCGTTGCACGGCGACCGACCACCAGGAGTAGCGGGCGCTCTGGGGGACCCTGGTGAGCGCGTAATCGTCGACACCGACGGCTGAGGCCATGCCGGGCTCCTTCGCAGGCGGGGGTGTTGCTTAGCCGCCCACCATAGGCGCTGGTCAAGCGGGTGTCAGTGGTGACATCCCACAGCTGGAACGGCCTCACCGTGCATCATGCACTGCCGGCGCCTCACACCAGGCCGGCCACCCCCTCCAGGAGGCGGTCCACGTCCGAGCGGTCGTTGTAGTGCACCAGCCCCGCGCGCACCGCGCCGCCCGTGTCGCGGACGCCGAGCGCGGCCGTCAGCTCCCAGGCGTAGCTGTGGCCGCTCCACACGTTCACCCGCAGCCTGGCCAGGTGCTCCGCCACCTGGCGCGGAGCGTGCCCGGCGACGTTGAAGTACGCGGTGGCGGTGCGCCTGGCCGGCTTGCCGTACACCGTGACGTGCGGCATCGTCTCCAGCCCCTCGATCAGCGCCGCGAACAGCGCCAGCTCGTGCTCCTCCGCGGCGGCCATCGAGGTCAGCAGCCGCTCGCGCCGGTTGCCCGTGCCCGGCACCATGGCGGCCAGGTGGTCGACGGCCGCGGTCACGCCGTCGAGGTCGGCGAACGGCAGCGTGCCCGTCTCGAACCGGTGCGGCACCGTGTCGGGGGAGGAGGCCAGCTTGTCGGGCCTGACCGTCTCCAGCAGCGCCGGGTCGGCGACCACCGCGCCGATGTGCGGGCCCGACCACTTGTACGCGCTGGTGGCGTAGAAGTCGGCGCCCAGCGCGCGCATGTCCACGGGGCCGTGCGGGGTGGCGTGCACGCCGTCCACGTACATCAGCGCGCCCGCCCGGTGCGCCAGCTCGGCGATGGCGGGCACGTCGGGGCGGGTGCCCAGGATGTTGCTGGCCGCCGTCACCGCGACGACCCTGGTCCGCTCGTTGATCAGCTCGGCGTACTGCTCGACGGGCAGCTCGCCGGTGACCGGGTCCACCTCGGCCCAGCGCACGGTGGCGCCGGTCTGCGTCCAGGGGCGCACGTTGGCGTCGTGGTCCAGCCGGGAGAGCACCACCTCGTCGCCGGGGCCCGCCAGCGCCCGTGACAGGCGATAGGTCAGGGTCGTCATGTTCGGGCCGAGTATCACCCCGTCGGGGTGCCCGCCGACCAGGTCGGCCACGGCGGCGCGGCAGGCGGCCACGATGGCGTCGGAGCGGTGGCTGGCGGGGAAGGCGCCGCCGACGTTGCCGATCCCCGTCCGGTAGGCGGTGGCGATGGCGTCGATCACAGGGCGGGGGGTCTGCGTGCCGGCCGCGCCGTCGAGGTAGGCGTAGCCGTCGGACAGGGCGGGGTACGTGGCACGTACCTCTTTGATGGGGAAGGGCATGATATGTAGATGCTCAGCCTTCGCGACCTCAACCGTGCCACCCTGGCCCGCCAGCATCTGCTCTCCCGCCACGAGGGCGACGTGGCCGACGTGGTGCACCGGCTGGTGGGGCTCCAGGCACAGGAGCCGCGCCCGCCGTACCTGGGGGTGTGGTCGCGGCTGGCCGGGTTCGGGCGCGACGACCTGCACGCGGCGCTGCACGCGCGCACGCTGGTGCGCGCCACCATGTGGCGGGCCACGCTGCACCTCGTGACGGCCGCCGACTTCGCGGCGTTCCGGCCGGTGGTCGCGCCGGTGCTGGAGGCCGCCGCGCGCCGCTTCGACGGCGTCGACTTCGAGGCCGTCTCTGCCGCCGCCCAGCGGCTGCTGGCGGCGGGGCCGATGACGTTCAACGAGCTGCGCCCTCGGCTGCTGGAGGAGTTCCCCGGCGGGTACGACCGGGCACTCGGGTACGCCGTGCGCATGCTGACCCCGCTGGTCATCGAGCCCACCGACGACCGGTGGAGCTACCCGCGCGACCCATGCTTCGGCCTCCCCTCCGCTCCTTTCGATCCTGCCGGCGCGCCCGCGCTGATCGAGCGCTACCTGGCCGCGTTCGGCCCCGCCACCCCCGCCGACGTGCAGACCTGGTCGGGGCTGCGCGGCCTGCGCCCGATCATGACCGGCATGGAACTCGACCGGGTCAAGGACTTCACCGGGCGCGAGCTGTTCGACCTGCCCGGCGCGCCCCGCCCGGACGGCGACGTGCCCGCCCCCGTCCGCTTCCTGCCCGACTTCGACACCCTGATCCTCGGCCACGCCGACCGCACCCGCGTCCTGGCCGACGAGCACAAGGGCTTCGTCGCCACCAAGAACCTCCGCGTCAGGGCCGTCTACCTGGTGGACGGCTTCGCGGCCGGCACCTGGCAGATCAAGCGCTCAGGCAAGAAGGCCCGACTGCTCGTCACCCCGTTCGCCGGGACCGATCTTGACGGGCTGGAGGAGGAGGGCCTGCGGCTGCTCGCGTTCGCCGAGCCCGACGCCGCCTCGCTGACTCTTGAAGCGGTGGACGCAGTCTGACAGGTTCGGTGGCGGAGGTGTGACGATGCCACAGCTGACCGCCCTGGACGCGCAGTTCCTCCATTTCGAGACCGCCACCAACATCGCCAACATCGCCGGCCTGGCCGTCCTGGAAGGCGACCTGAACCGGACCGACCTGCAAGCCCTGCTCGAACGCAAGCTCCCGTACGTGCCCGCGTTACGGCGGCGGCTGGCCGCCGTGCCGCTCGGCCTCGACCACCCGTACTGGGTGCAGGAGGACGACCTCGACCTCGACTACCACGTCCGCGAGATCGGCCTGCCGCCGCCGGGCGACGACCGGCAGCTCGCCGACCAGGTCTCGCGGCTGCACGCGCGGCGGCTCGACCGGGGCCGGCCGCTGTGGGAGATCTACCTGATCCACGGGCTGTCCGGCGGGCGGATGGGCCTCTACACGAAGATCCACCACGCGGCCGTGGACGGCATCGGCGGCGCCGACGTGCTGGCCGCGCTGCTCGACCTGACGCCCGAGCCCGCGCCGCCGCCCACGTACCCGCCCGAGCGGGACGCGCCGCCGCCCGGGCCGCTGGCCATGGTGGCGCGCGGCCTGACCCGGCTGGCGGGCAACCCGGCCGCCGCCGTGCGGTTCGCCGCCGACGCCGTACCGCATCTGGACGAGATCCCCGTCGTGTCGTGGATCCCCGGCGCCGCGGCCGTCTCCGGGTTCGCCCGCCGCCTGGCGGGCAGCGGCGGCGCGCCCGAGCTGCCCGCGCTGCCCGCGCCGAGGACGCCGTTCAGCGGACCCCTGTCCGGGCACCGGCGCTTCGCGTTCGCGTCGCTGCCGCTGGAGGAGATCAAGCAGGTGCGCAAGGCGTTCGGGGTGACGGTCAACGACGTGGTCATGGCCGTGTGCGCGGGCGGGCTGCGCACGTGGCTGGCCGCGCACGGCGGGGTGCCGCGGACGCCGCTGGTGGCCGGGGTGCCGTTCTCGCTGCGGGCCGTGGGCGAGGAGGGGCCGGGCAACCAGGTGGCGATCATGACGGCGCCGCTGGCCGTGCACGTCGCCGACCCGGTCGCGCGGCTGCACCACGTGCGGCACGCCATGCACCGGATCAAGGACAGGTTCTCGCTGGCGCCCGCGCGGTGGCTGCGCGAGTTCAGCGAGTCCATGCCCGCCGCGCTCATGGGGCTGGCCTCCCGCTCGGCGTTCGCGCTGGTCGGGCAGGCCGCGCCGCCGATCAACCTGATCATCTCGAACGTGCCCGGCCCCCAGTTCCCCCTCTACGTCTGCGGCGCGCGGCTGCTCTGCCACTACCCCGTCTCGGTGATCACGGACGTGAGCGGCGGGCTGAACATCACGGCCTTCTCCTACGACGGCTCCCTCGACATCGGCCTCGTCACCGACAGGGAGATGGTGCCGGACGCCTGGGAGCTGACCGAGCACCTGCGGGACGCTTTGAACGAGTTGCGCAACGCGGAAGGGGACTTGCCGCAATGACTCATACGCTGCCCGTATGACGCTGATCCGCGAGCTCGACCTCCGCGTGCTCAACCGCACCACGCTGGAGCGGCAACTGCTGCTGAACCGCGCCGACCTGTCCGCCGCCCAGGCCGTCGAGCGCCTGGTGGCCGTGCAGGGGCAGGAGATCGACGCGCCGTACCTCGGCCTGTGGACCCGCCTGGCCTCCTTCACCCAGGACGACCTGGCCTCGCTCCTGCACGGCAAGCACGTGGTGCGCGGCTCCCTGCTGCGCGGGACGCAGCACCTCACGCTGGCCGACGACTACGTCTGGATCCGGCCGCTGATGCAGGTCATCCTCTCGCGCACCCGGCAGGCGGCGTTCGGGCGGCTGATGCGCGGGGTGGACGTCGAGGAGCTGGCCACGCTGGCGCGCGGGCACCTGGCCGGGCGCACGCTCACCCGCCCGCAGCTCCGTGACCTGCTGCGGGAGCGCTGGCCCGAGACCGACGGCACGGCGCTCGGCTTCTCGGCGCAGGCGCTGCTGCCGATCGTGCACACGCCGCCGAACGGGATCTGGGGGAAGGGCGGGCCCACGCCGTTCACGCTGGCGGAGGAGTGGCTGGGACGGCCGCTGGAGGCGGCGCCGCCGGTGGAGCGGCTGGTGGCGCGGTATCTGGCGGCGTACGGGCCGGCGAGCGTGATGGACGTGCAGGCGTGGTCGGGGCTGACGCGGCTGCGCCCGGTCATAGAGGCGATGCCCGGCCTCCGCCGCTACCACGATATTTCCGGACGTGTCCTCTTCGACCTGGCCGACGCGCCGCTCGCCCCCGCCGACGTGCCCGCGCCCGTGCGCTTCCTGCCCTGGTTCGACAACCTCATCGTCGCCTTCGCCGACCGCGGGCGGATGATGACCGCCGAACAGCGCAAGGCGGTGTGCGTGGGGGCGGCCGTCTACCCCACCTTCCTGGTCGGCGGAACTGTCGGTGGCATGTGGGACCTTAAGGACGGCGTGCTGAACGTCGAGCCCTTCGCGCCGCTGTCCGACGAGGTCATGGGGGAGGTGGCCGCCGAAGGGGCGCGGTTGATGGCGTTCGCGGGGGTGGCCGGGGAAGGGGAGGTCGTATGGTCGGCGCCGAGGAGTGCGGTGGCGCTTTCGTGAGGGGGTGCGGTCAGCGGACGGCGTAACCGCCTATGGCGGGTTCCAGGAGGTCGAAGACCCGGCGCGCGATCTCGCCGAGTTCGGCGGCGATGCCCTCGTCCCGCGCTGTTGTGCCGCCTGCCGCGCGCGCGCCTTGGTGCGTCGCGCGTGCGCCCTGGCCCGCTTCGGGCGCGTCCGCTCGTGCCGCAGGCGCTTGGTCGTCCGCCAGCATCCGGGCCTGCAACTCACGGAACAGCAGCCGATCGGCCCCCGCGAGCTGCGCCGCCACCGCCCGGGCGGCGACCGGGTCGCCCGGCTCCTCGTGCGCGAGCTGCCGCGCCAGCCCCTCCTCGCGCTGGTCGTGCAGATCGCGCAGCCGCGCCACCAGCGTCGGGCTCTCGGCGATCATCTGCGCGAACTCCCGCCCGGTGAAGCCGATCACCGGATCGCGCCGCGCCAGCGCCGCCAGGTACGCCCGCCGCACCGCCCCCAGCGCCGACTCCCCGGCGGGGCGGTTCGCGACCGTCCGCGCCAGGCCCGCCGCGAACTCCTCGTGGTGGTCGAGTGCCAGGTCCTCCTTGCGCGGGAAGTAGTTGGTGACGGTCATCTTGGCGACCCGCGCCGCGGTGGCGATGTCGGCGATCGTCGTCCGGTCGAAGCCACGTTGCAGGAACAGTTGGGTAGCGTGGTCAGAGATGGCCTGCCTGGTCTCTCGCTTCTTCTGTTCCCTCAACCCCAAGGTGTCGGTGCTCATGGCCGTAGTCTTCCACAAAATCTTAGGTTCGACCTTATTTTAGGTTGACCCTCTTCTTGAGGGTACCTAAAGTTAGGCGCGACCTAAGTTTAGGCCGCCGTCCACATCATCCAAAGCGAGCGAGGAGAGAGTCTTGTCCCAAGCAGCAGAGGTTCTAGAGCTGGACGACACCGTCGCCGACGGCGGCACGGCCGTCGGCGCAGACTCGGTCAAGGCCTACCTGAAGGAGATCGGCCGCGTGCCCCTGCTCACCGCCGAGCAGGAGATCGATCTGGCCAAGCGCATCGAAGCGGGGCTGTTCGCCAGGGAACGGCTCGACACCGAGGAAAGTCTCGCCGACGACCTGCGCGCCGAGCTGCAGTGGATCGCCGACGACGGCACCCGCGCCAAGCGCCGCATGCTGGAGGCCAACCTGCGGCTGGTCGTCTCCATCGCCAAGCGCTACACCGGCCGCGGCATGCTCTTCCTGGACCTCATCCAAGAGGGCAACCTGGGCCTCATCCGGACCATCGAGAAGTTCGACTACCAGCTCGGCTACAAGTTCTCCACGTACGCGACCTGGTGGATCAAGCAGGCCATCACCCGCGCCATGGCCGACCAGGCCCGCACGATCCGCATCCCCGTCCACATGGTGGAGCTGATCAACAAGGTCGCGCGGGTGCAGCGGCGGCTGCAGAGCGAGCTCGGCCGCGAGCCCACCCCGGAGGAGATCGCCAAGGAGAGCGAGCTGGAGGTCGACCGCGTCATCGAGGTGCAGGGGTACGGCCGCGAGCCGATCTCCCTGCACACGCCGCTGGGAGAGGAGGGCGACAGCGAGTTCGGCGACCTCATCGAGGACACCGAGGCGGTCTCACCGGCCGACGCGGTCTCGTTCACCCTGCTCCAGCAGCAGTTGCGGTCGCTGCTCGACCAGCTCTCCGAGCGGGAGGCGGGGGTGATCACCATGCGGTACGGGCTGACGGACGGCAAGCCCATGACGCTCGACGAGATCGGGCGGGTCTACGGGGTCACGCGGGAGCGCATCCGGCAGATCGAGGCCAAGACCATGTCCAAGCTGCGGCATCCGTCCCGGTCGCTGGCGCTGCGCGACTACCTGAGCTAGGCGCGCGAACCTGAGGCGGCGCGCCTCCGGACACGCGTCCGGGGCGGCGCGCCTCCGGGCGGGGGCTCCGTGGAGCGCGCCCGCGACAGAAAGGCTGCGCCAACGGACCATCAAGAGTGTCGCGACGGCCCTATGGCGGCCCGCGCCCCTGACCTAGATTCCGAAACGTGAACCGCTCCCGATCGAGCGTCGTCCACCAAGCGACGTACGCCATCAAGAACCCACACAAGATCATCCCCCACCTGCGGCGCCTGGCCCGCGACACGTGGTTCAGGCTGCGCACGCGCGACCACATCGGCTACTACCGCGCCGTCATGAGGTCCGACACGGCCCGCGACCCCGAGGGCGCCGTCGGCTCGCACAACCACAAGCGGTGGCTGGCGCTGGGCCGCATGCAGTTCGACTACCTGGTGGAGCACGGGCTGAAGCCCGAATGCCGGATGCTGGAGATCGGCTGCGGCAACCTGCGGGCCGGCCACCTGTTCATCGGCTACCTGCACACCGGCAACTACTACGGCGTCGACATCTCGCCCGACATCCTCATGGCCGCCCAGCAGACGATCGTCCAGCACGACCTGGCGGACAAACTGCCCTACCTCACCCCCGTACGCGACCTGCGCCTGGCGTTCCTGCCCGACGAGCACTTCGACGTCGTGCACGCCCACAGCGTCTTCTCGCACTCCCCGCTGGAGGTGATCGAGGAGTGCTTCGCCCACGTGGGCAGGGTCATGAAGCCCGGCGGCTGGTTCGACTTCACCTTCGACCGGACCGAGGGCAGGGAGCACCAGGTGCTGCGGGAGGACTTCTACTACCGCACCGAGACGCTCGTCGCGCTGGCCGGGACGTACGGGTTCGACGCGGAGTTCATGGAGGACTGGGAGCGGTCGCCGCACAAGCAGTCCAAGCTCCGCCTCACCAGGCGGCCGGCCGCCTAGCTTCCCTCGCGGGAGGGTGGCGAAGGCCGGACGGGGCCTGTGGTGCCGACGGGGCCGATAAGGCCGACGGGCCGGTCGAAGGTGGCCGCCTGGCCCGCGCCCTACTTGGCCACCTCCGCCCAGAACGACTCCAGCCTCGCCGCCCCCGCCGCCGGATCCTGCAGCATCCACCAATGCCCCAGCCCGGGCAGCTCGGCCACCGCCGCCCCCGCCCTGGCCGCGCTCGCCCGCGCCACCTCCGCCGCCAGGTACGGATCCTCCGACGGCACCAGCGCCAGCCCCGGCACGGGAATGTCCGTGAACGCCGGCGACCACTCCTCGGCCACCCGCGTCGCCGACCGGTAGAGGTCCAGGATGCTTCCGCCCATCACCGCGTCCACCTCCCGCACCATCGCCACCACCCGCTCCCGCGGCACCCCGATCCCGGCGAACGCCTCGGCCCGCGCCTCGACCGGCATCGCCACGAGCCGGGAGAAGAACTGCTCCCCGGCCTCCGGCGTCTGCCACAACCGCGCGAGGTCGTGCCAGCGGAAATCGGGATGGCCCAGGCCGGGGGCGTCGGTGACCCAGGAGCGTACGAGCTCGGGCTGGATGCTGACCAGCCGCACCACCAGGCCGCCGCCCCAGTCGTGGCCGACGAGGTCGATCTCGTCGTCGCCCATCGACTCCAGTTCGGCGGCCAGCCACGCCACGTACTCCTCCTTGGTCGCGCCGAACCCGCCGGGCCGCGCGCAGCCGAAGCCGGGCAGCCGCAGTGCGCGCACGTCCCGCCGCCGCAGCACCGAGCGCAGCGGATCCCACACGGACGCGGTCTCCGGCACGCCGTGAACCAGAACGACTGTCATGAAGCGCTCCCTCCGTGCAGGCCCCCGTCTGCGACGGTACGTCCCGATATTGAGCTGCGGGCGATTCGGACGGCCCATAAGGTGGACGCACGTGAGAGACGTTCGGTCGTTGCCCAAGGCCCACCTGCACGTTCACCTGGAGAGCACCGTACGGCCGCGCACCGTGCGCGAGTGGGGCGGCCCGCCCGAGCCGGAGGGAGGCTTCACCACCTTCAGGGAGTTCGCCGACCAGCGGGCCAAGGTGCGCGAGCTGCTGACCACCGCCGACCGCTTCCGGCGGGTCGCGCTGGAGTTCTGCGCCGACGAGGCCGCCCAGGGCACCCGGTACGCCGAGGTCACGTTCACGGCCGCCTCGCACGGGGAGCGCGTCGGGGATCCTGACATGCCGCTGGAGGCGGTGCTCGACGGGCTCGCCGAGGGGCAGGCCAGGTACGGGATCGAGTGCCGCATGCTGCTCGACCACTCCAGGCGGCGGCCGGTGGAGCGGATGTGGCGGACGTACGAGCTGGCGCTCCGGCACGAACGGGTGATCGGCATCGGCCTGGCGGGCGACGAGAGCTACCCGCTGGCACCGTTCGCGAAGGTCTGCGACGCGGCCAGGGACGCCGGGCTGCACCTCGTGCACCACGCGGGGGAGGCGGCGGGGGCCGGGAGCATCAGGGAGGCGATCGAGGTGGGGCACACGGAGCGGCTCGGGCACGGCATCCGGGTGCTCGACGACGCGGCGCTGGTGGAGGAGGTGCGTGAGCGTCGGCTGGCCTTGGAGGTCTGTCCCTCCTCGAACGTGCTGCTCGGGCTGGTGCCTTCGCTGGAGTCGCATCCGCTGCCACGGCTTCGGGAGGCGGGGCTGGTCGTGACCGTCAACACCGATGGGGAGACGGCGCTGGCCGATGAGTATGCGCGGGTGCGGGAGGTTTTCGGGTACGGGGATGAGGAGCTGGCCGGGCTGGCCAGGGCGTCGATCGACGCGTCGTTCGCGCCGGCGGGGGTGAAGGCGGGGCTCCGGGCGGAGGTGGACGCTTGGCTCACAACCCCAGCGCCCGCGCCTGCCGCGTCCGCGAGTGTCGCGCCTGCGAGCGACGCGTCCGCGAGCGCCATGCCCGCTTGGCCAGCGACCTCGACATGACTCCCTCGTCCGCCACGAACGGCGAGAACTGCTCGTCCGACGAGAACCAGGCGCCGCCTCCGCACGTCCTCGCCGCCTACGGCGCGGAAGCGGATGAGCCCGTGTGGATGGACGGCGCGTGGCGAGTCGGGAGCCTGGTGCTCAAACGGGCCGACTTCACCCCCGAAGCCCTCTGGCGGGCCGAAGTCCTGGCTACCCTGCCCGACTCGTCCGCCTTCCGAGTAGCTCGTCCCGTGGCGGCGAGGGACGGCGGCGGGTGGGTGGCGCACGGCTGGGAGGCGTACCAGCTCGTCCCGGGCGAGCCGGACGTGCGCAGACAGGATGACGTACTGACCGCCGCCGCAGCCTTCCACGAGGCGATCGCACACCTCCCACGCCCACCCTTCCTGGACGCACGCGACGACCCCTGGTCGTCCGGCGACCGGGTGGCATGGGAGGAACTGCCCATCGAGCACGGAGCGGCGGCGGGGCTGCTGGAGCCGCTGGCACGAGCGCGCCGCCCGGTAGATCTGCCGTCCCAGGCGGTGCACGGCGACCTGCCGGGAAACGTGCTGTTCGCCGACGGACTACCCCCGGCGATCATCGACTGGCCGGTCTACTGGCGGCCTCCGTCATGGGCGGCGGCGGTCGCGGTCGCGGACGCCCTGTGCTGGTACGGCGCCACGCCCGCATTGCCGGCCCGCTGGGCGCACCTCCCGGAGTGGGGCCAGATGCTGATACGGGCGCTGATCTACCGAATCGTCACCCACGACACACTGCACGGCCCGCCCCCGGCGACGGCTTACCACCCCGCCATCGAGATCGCGATCGCCTACGCGAAGGAGAGCCCGTGACCTGCGAACCGCTACCCCCGGACGTGCTCGCGGCCCTCCAAGAAGGCAGCCCCGAGCGGATCACCTGCCACGCCGAGCCGATCCGCGGAAGCTCCGGCGCCGCCACCGCCACCCTCACCCGCCTGACCGTCCAAACCCACCACAAAACCCTGGTACGCAAGGAACTACACCCCATCCGCACCGGCCGCCACGCCCCCTTCGCCACCGATCCCCGCCACTGGGCGTACTGGCGCCGCGAGCCACTCGCCTACGCCTCCGGCCTGCTCCCCACGGGCCCCGGCCTGACGACCCCCCATTGCTACGCAACAGTGGACAACGTCCTGTACCTGGAGGACGTCCAGGGCAAACCGGAAGCCCCGGCTACGGCAGCGGCGAGGCTGGCGGTCTGGCAGGCGGCGACCCCGCTCCCGGACGTCCCCTGGCTGGGCGGCCACCAGCTCCCGCAACGCCTGCGCGCCACAACTTGGACCCCGGTGGACGCGGACCCCCGCATCGAACGGCTGTGGCGCCAACGAGACGACCTGCTGGCCCGCCTGGCAGGCCTCCCGACGGTCCTGTCCCACGGCGACTTCTCCGCGGGCAACATCCTCGCCACCCCCACCGGCGCCACCGTCCTGCTCGACTGGGCCACGCTGAGCGCCGGCCCGGTCGGCGCCGACCTGGCCGCGCTGGCGCTCAGCACGTTCACCGACCCCCTGGACGCCTACCTGGCGGGCACGGACCGATTCGCGAGGGCGGACGTCGAGCTGGGCTACCGCGCGACGCTCGCCCTCACCGGCGCGGGCCGCGTCCACTGGATGCTGTCCAGAGGCATGCCCGTGCCCGACGGCTACGAGGAGTTCATCCTGTCCCGGCGGCCGTGAACCGCCGGCGTCAGCGGGCGAGCTGGACGACGGCGGCGCCCAGCGGCGCCAGCGTGACCTCGCCCGCCACCTGCCGCCCGGTGAGCAGGTCCGTCCCCGTCCCGCCCACGGTGACGGACGCGCCCTCCTCGGCGCTGTGGTTGAGCAGGAACACGTACTCGTGCGCCGCGTCGCCGCGCACCGTGCACTCCACGTGCGCGGGCACGCCCTCGAAGCGGGAGCGCACGCCCGCCTCCTCGACGATCTGCGCCACCGTGGCGTCGAAGGCGTCTTGCTCCAGCAGGGTCGCGAAGTAGACGACGCGCCCGGCGCCGTAGCGGTTCTCGACGACGGCGGCCCGGCCCTCCAGCAGCCCGTCCGCGTACGTGGCCAGCGCCTTGCCCGTCTCCAGGTGCAGGTCGTCACGCCACCAGGTGGCCGTGGCGCGCCGCCCGTCGGCGAACGTCACGGCGAACTCCTCGTGCGGGCGCGCCGGCCAGTACTCGTCGATCTTGGCGCCGATCAGCTCGCGGAACGCGCCGGGGTAGCCGTTCGGCCGGACGCGGTTGTCGGCGTCCACGACGCCGGTGAAGAACGACATGATCACGGTCCCGCCGTTCGCGGCGAACTCGTGGATGCGGGCGACCGCCTCGTCGTCGATCAGGTACGCGTTCGGCACGATCAGCACCTTGTACCCGTCGAGCGGCGAGGCGTGGCCGACCACGTCCACGGCGTGGTGGCGCTCCCACAGCGGCGTGTAGTGCCGCATGACGGTGTCGGTGTAGCTGAAGTCGGAGCGCGGCAGGCCGAACACCTCCTCCAGCCCCCACCAGCCGTCCCAGTCGAAGACGATCGCGATGTCGGCGCGGGAGGTGGTGCCGGCGACGGGCGCGAGCTGCTTGACCTCCCGTCCCAGGTCGGTGATCTCCCTGAACGTGCGGGAATCGGGCCCGGAGTGCGGCAGCATCGCGGAGTGGAAGCGCTCCTGGCCGCCGCGGCTGGCCCGCCACTGGAAGAACATCACCGAGTCGGCCGCCCGCGAGACCGCCTGCAGCGAGCCGAGCCGCATCCGCCCCGGCTCCTTGACGATGTTGAGCTGCCACTGGCTGACCGCGCTGCTCGACTGCTCCATCAGCATCCACGGCTGGCCGCCCTTGAGCGAGCGGAACAGGTCGTAGTTGAACGCCGCCGACACGTGGGAGTCGGCGTCGGCCGGGTTGGGGTAGATGTCGAGCGCGGCGGCGTCCTCCTCGGGCGCCCACTTCCAGTAGTCGGCGTGGCGGAAGAAGCGCATGAAGTTGGTCATGACCGGGATGTCGTCGCGGAAGGAGCGGACGATGTCCCGTTCGGCGACGTAGCACTCCAGCAGCGCGTCGGAGGTGAAGCGTTTGAAGTCGAGCCGACGCGTCGGGTTCATCCAGGTGCGCGGGATGTGCGGGACGTCCACCTGCTCCCAGTCGGTGTAGACCTGGCCCCAGAAGCGGGTCGTCCACGCCTCGTTCAGCCGGTCGAGGGTGCCGTACCTGCGCTTGAGCCAGGTGCGGAAGTTCGCGGCGGCGGCCGGGCCGTAGGAGGTGGGGCCGTACTCGTTGCTGATGTGCCACATCGCCAGCGCCGGGTGGAAGGAGTAGCGTTCGGCGAGCTTCGTGGTGATCCGCGCCGCGTACTCGCGGTAGATCGGCGACGACGGGTCGTACTGCATGCGGTTGCCGAAGCCGAACGGGTGGCCGTCCTCCCTGATCGGGAACACCTCGGGGTGCAGGTGCGTCAGCCAGACGGGCGGCGCGGCCGTGGGGGTGGCAAGGTTGACGCTGATGCCGTTGTCGTGGAGGAGATCCATGATCTCGTCCATCCAGCCGAACTCGTACGTGCCCGGCTCCGGCTCCAGCGAGGCCCACGCGAACACGCCCAGGCTGACGGTGTTCACCCCGGCCTCGCGCATCAGGCGGACGTCCTCGCGCCACACCTCGGGGTCCCACTGTTCGGGGTTGTAGTCACCGCCGAACGCGAATCCACCCACCCGGCGCCGGAAATTCTCCATACGCGACATGCCACTGCTCCCGTTAGTTGTGATCTTCGATCGAGACGCCGGTCAGGCGGCGCTCGGAGCCCTTGAACTCGTAGACGGGGCCGGTCAGCGTGACCGTCCGTTCGTCCACCACGTCCGCGACCGAGCGGCGCACGGACAGGCCCACCTCGCCGGGCTCGGTTACGCGCCGCCCGTCCCTGCCGGTGAACGACAGCAGCCGGGCGGGCACGTCGAAGGTGACCTTCGCGGCGCGGCCTGGCTCCAGCTCGACGCGGGCGTACCCGACGAGCTGGGCGAGCGGGCGGGTGACCGAGGCGATCCTGTCGGCGGCGTACACCTGGACGACCTCGGCGCCCGCCCGGTCGCCGGCGTTGCGCACCACCACCGAGCACCGGATCGGCGCCCCGGCGGCGACCTCGGCCTCGGCGGTGAGATCGGCGTACTCGAAGCGGGTGTAGCTCAGGCCGTGGCCGAACGACAGGACGGGGGCGGGGTCGAGGTTGCTGACCGAGCCGGCCCCGCCGAGCCTGGGGTGCAGGTAGCTGTAGGGCTGGCCGGCGATGCCGCGCGGCATGCTCATGGGCAGCCGTCCTGACGGGTTCACGGCGCCGCTGAGCACGCGGGCGATCGCGCCCGCGCCCTCCTCGCCGGGGAAGTACGCCTGCACGACCGCCGCCGCCTTCTCGATGATCGACGGTACGGCGTACGCGCGGCCTGTCATCAGCACCACCACGGTCGGCGTGCCGGTGGCCAGCACCGCCTCGGCCAGCTCCCGCTGCGCGCCCGGCAGGTCGAGGCTCTCGGCGTCGCAGCCCTCACCCGAGGTGCCCCGCCCGAACAGCCCCGACCGGTCGCCCAGCACCAGGATCGCCACGTCGGACTCCGCGGCCAGCCGGGCGGCGTCGGGGATGCCCGCGCGGTCGCCGTCGTCCACGCCGGTGCCCTTGGCCGTGCCGATCCGCGCGCCGGGCAGCTCCGCGCGCAGCGCGTCCAGCAGGGTGGGGGCGGCGAGGCCGGTCTCGACGCCGGGGAAGTGCGGCAGCACGTGCTGGACGAAGGAGTAGCAGCCGAACAGCGCGGCCACGTCGTCGGCGTTCGGCCCGACGACCGCGATCCGCCGGTCGCCTGCGAGGGGCAGCACGCCGTCGTTGGTGAGCAGGATGACCGACTCCTCGGCCAGCCGCCGCGCCAGGTCGCGGGACTCGGGGTCGTCGAGGTCCACGGGGCCGGACGGCTCGGGGTCGTAGTCGTCGTCCAGCAGCCCGAGCCACGCCTTCTGCCGCAGCACGCGGCGCAGCGCCCGGTCGATCAGCGACTCTTCGATCCGGCCCTCGGCGACCGCCTGCCGCAGCGGCTCCAGGTAGGTCACGCCGGTCGGCAGCTCCACGTCGATGCCCGCCGTCAGCGCCTGGACGGCGGCGTCACCGGCGTCCTCGGCGACCGCGTGCAGGGTGTGCAGGAACGCCACCGCGAAGTAGTCGGCGACGACCGTGCCCTCGAAGCCCCACCGGTCACGCAGGATCTCGGTCAGGTAGTGGGGGTCGGCGGCGATCGGGACGCCGTCGATCTCGGCGTAGGAGTTCATCACCGAGCCCGCGCCCGCGTCACGTACCGCGACCTCGAACGGGAACAGCAACGTGTCGGCCACCTCGCGCGCGCCCGCGTGGACGGGGGCGAGGTTGCGGCCCGCGCGGGAGTTGGAGTAGCCGACGAAGTGCTTGAGTGTGGCGATCACGCCCGTGGACTGCACGCCGCGCACGTAGGCGGCGCAGATCGTGGCGACCTCGTACGGGTCCTCGGACACGCACTCCTCGACCCGGCCCCACCGCTGGTCGCGGATCACGTCGAGGACGGGCGCCAGGCCCTGGTGCACGCCGAGCGAGCGCATGCTCTCCCCGATCCTGCGCCCCATCTCCTCCACCAGGGCGGGGTCGAACGACGCGCCCCACGCCGGCGGCGCCGGATAGGTCGTGGCCCGCCACGCCGCCAGCCCCGTCAGGCACTCCTCGTGGGCGAGCGCGGGGATGCCCAGCCGCGTGCTCTCCCGCAGCCAGCGCTGCCGCCCTGCCAGCGCCGCGCGGGCCCACTCCGGCTCGACGGGCCTGGTGCCGAAGTGGCGGGTGATCTGGCCGACGCCGTCCTTGGCGAACGCCTCGAACTGCACGTCCTCGCCCTGCATCGAGTCCTGCAGCGGGGCGACCACGCCCTCCTCGCGATTGACGTTCAGCCACACGCCCACGAGCTGCGCGAGCTTCTCGTCGAGCGACATCTCCGCCAGCAGCTCCTCGACCCGCCGCGATCGGCGTTCGTCGAGTCCGGGCTGCTCAACACGTGCAGGCATACACCCTCGTTCATGCATTTCTGGCTCGGAAAGTTTCTGGCGCACTTTCCGAAAGATTACCGTGACATTGCCGATCAGTTACGGTAGGGTCCTGCTCGCAGCCCTGTCAACAGCGCGTATCAAATGGCGGTTGCTCACCAAATTGCCTGGTGAAAGCGTCGCCCAGTTTCAGGTGGTTTTTCCGAAAGTTTCACACGCGGGAGGTTCTGTGCCTCGAGCCACGCTGGCCGACGTCGCGGCGGCCGCCGGAGTTTCGGTGCCGACGGTGTCCAAGGTTCTGAGCGGCAAGAAACACGTCTCAGCCGCCACCAGGGACAAAGTCCTCCAAGCGGTCAGAACCTCCGGCTACGAGGCTCCACGCCCGCCCACCGCGCCCCGCGTCGGCGTCGTCGACCTGCTCATCGACGGGCTCGGCTCCCCGTGGGCCCAGGTGCTCATCAGCGGCGCGGAGAAGGCGGCGGCCCGCTGGGGCTTCTCCCTCGTCGTCACCTCCTCCGCCCGCTCCGACTTCGACCTGCGGCGCTGGATCGGGATGGTGCGCAAACGCAACACCGACGGCATCGTCCTCGTGCTCTCCCGGGCCGACCAGCGCGAGATCGCCGCCCTGGAGGAGCTGCTGCACGTACCGCTCGTCCTGCTCGACCCGGTCGGCCAGCGCGACCCCCGCCTGTCCACCGTCGGCGCCACCAACTGGCTCGGCGGCGTCATGGCCACCACCCACCTGCTGGAGCTCGGCCACACCAGGATCGCCTTCATCGGCGGGCCCCTCGACACGCAGTGCACCCTCGACCGGTACGAGGGCTACCTGGCGGCGCACCGGACGTTCGGCATCGACTCCGACCCGGCGCTCACCCGCTACGGAGACTTTCTCGTCGGCAGCGGCAAGGCCTACGGGGGCGAGCTGCTCGACCGCGACTTCCCGCCCACCGCCGTCTTCGCCGGGAACGACCTCCAGGCCGCCGGGGTCTACCAGGCGGCCACCGAGCGGGGGCTGCGGGTGCCCGATGATCTGTCGGTGGTCGGGTTCGACGACTCGCTGCTCTGCGAGACGTTGTCGCCGCCGCTCACCACCGTCCGGCAGCCGCTCGACGACATGGCCAACGAGGCCGTGCGGCTGGTGTACGAGGAGCTGACGCACCCCAGAGGGCCGTCCGGGACCCGGATCGAGCTGGCCACCACGCTCATCGTGCGGCGCAGCACGGCGCCGCACGGTCAGAAGGCGGCGCGGGCGTCCTGAGGCGCGCTCAGGCCCGCATGCCCGCGTACGCCTCCGCCAGCCCCTCCTCATTGGCGGCCGGCCCGCCGGGCCCCCTGCGCACCCCGCGCGCGATCCGGTCGGCGAAGTAGATCGCGTTCGCCATCCACCGCACCCGCACGAACAGATCCAGATGGTCCAGATCCCGGGCCATGGACGGATCCACCGTGCGGTAACCGTCGAGGAAGTGCCGCAGCGCCTGCGGGGTGTCGCGGGTCAGCACGGCCGCGCACGCCAGGTCGTACAGGACAGGCGCCTGCAGGACCGCCCCCCAGTCGATCAGCCCGTCCCGCGCGGGCGCATGCTCACTCAACCGGAAACTGCCCGGACCGGGATCGCCGTGCACGACCCCGGCGCGCAACAGCGGCGCGGCCTCCCGCGCCTCCTCCATCACCCGCCCCGCCGCCCGCCGCACATGCTCCGGCATGTCCACCTGCCGCAGACACCCGCTCACCCACGGCCACGGCCACCGATGCTCCTCCCCGAGCTCCTCCGCGCCGTCGCCGAGCACCCGATGCGCCCTGGCCAGCAGCGCGCCCATCCTCCGCAGATCCGGGGGCGAGGCGACGTCCGGGGCGCGGCCGGGCACGTACTCCAGGAGCGCCAGCACCCCCTCGTCCAGCGTCGCGACCAGCTCGCCACTGGGCAGCGGGACGGGAGCGCCGCTGGTCAGGCCGCCCGCCTGGGCGCGGGTGGCCACCCTCAGGCCGCTGAGGAACGCGGCGGCGCCCTCCGCGTCGGCCAGCTTGGCGACGTACCGCTCACCGGTCCGGGACGTGACGAGCCAGGTCAGCGAGTTCCAGCCGCCGGGCAGCGGCTCGGCGCGGCCGACGGGCAGGCTCCAGGCGGCCAGTGCGCGCAGCAGCCGGTCGTGACGCATGACGCTTCCCGTCGGCGGAGGGGCGGAGCCCATGCACTCCATGTGCCCAGGCGGGGGCGGGGCGTAAGCGTGATGGCGCGATCACGCCAGGAATGTCCGGGGCTGGACGCACCCCGTCAGCGCAGTCCCGCGTCCCGCACCTTCATCGCGACGTGCACCCGGCTGTCGGTCCCCAGCTTGGCGAAGATCCGCGTGATGTTGGCCTTCACCGTGGCCACGCTCACCGACAGCTCCCGCGCGATCTCGGCGTTCGAACGGCCCTTGGCCACCTCGACCGCCACCTCCCGCTCCCGCTCGGTCAGCACCGCCAGCTCGCGCTCCGCCTCCAGGCTGCGCGGCTCGTAACGGCCGGTGGCGGCGGCGATCACCTGCTCGGCCACGCTCGGCGACAACACCGGCTCACCGCGCGCCACCGCCCGCACCGCCTCGATCATCTTCGGCGGCGGCGTGTCCTTGAGCAGGAAGCCGTTCGCGCCGGCCTGCAACGCCCGCAACACCATGTCATCGGCGTCGAACGTGGTCAGCACCAGGATCCGGGGCGCGTCCTGACGCCTCACCAGCAGCTCGGTGGTGACCAGCCCGTCCTGCTCCGGCATCCGGATGTCCATCAGCACCACGTCGGGCCGCAGGTCGCGGATCACCGCCATGGCCTGCTTGCCGTCGCCCGCCTCGCCCACCAGCTCCAGGTCGGGCTCGCCGCCCAGGATCAGGCGCAGCCCGGTGCGCACCATGGGGTCGTCGTCCACGATCACCACTCTGGTCACGGGCTCAAGCCTCCCACGGCAGCCGGACGTCCAGGACGAAGCGTCCGTCCCGTACGTCGTGGGTGAGGGTGCCGCCGGCCATCCGGGTGCGTTCGGCCAGGCCGACCAGCCCGAGCCGCCCGCCTGGACCGGCCGGCGCGCCCGGGGTGGCCGCGTTGCTCACCCGGATGCGCAGCCCCGCCCCCGGCCGTCCGTTCAACTCGGCGCGCACCGGGCTGCCGGGCGCGTGCTTGCGGGCGTTGGTGAGGGCCTCCTGCACGATCCGGTACGCGTGCCGCCCCGTCCGCGTCGGCAGCGGCGCCCCCCGGTCCACCGAGTCGGCGACCTCGACCCGCTGACCGGCTGCGCGCACCTCCTCGAACAGGGCGTCCAGCTGGTCCAGCGTCGGCTGCGGCGGCTGCGGGGCGGTGCCGTCGCGCCGCAGCGTGCCGAGGACGGCGCGCAGCTCGTTGAGTGACTGGTGGGCGTTCTCCTGGATGGCCAGGGCGGTCTCGCGCGTCTGGTCGGGCGGCAGGTCCTCGCGGTAGGCCAGGCCGCCCGCGAGCATGGCCAGCAGCGAGATCCGGTGCGCCAGGACGTCGTGCATCTCCTGGGCGATGGCGAGCCGCTCCGCCAGCTTGGCCTGCTCCACCCGCTGGGCCTGCGCCGACTCCGCCGCGGCCCGCTGCGCCTGCGCCAGGTTCCTGCGTCCGCGCAGGTAAAGGCCGAAGACGGTCAGCGCGGTGAGCGCGATGCCGCCGACGAGCGCGTACAGGGCGGTCAGCAGCCAGGGACCCCGCACCCACAGGCTGGAGGCCGTGAAACCCAGCCAGAGCACCAGCCCGACCGGCGCCACCTGCCTCCAGGGGCGGTGCGCGGCCAGCGAGGTGAACGCGACGGCGGCCGGGCCGAGCAGCGACCAGGAGACGGCGACCGGCGCCGCCGTGAGCAGCGCCACCTGCCAGGGCCGGCGCCTGCGCCCGCGAAGCAGGATCAGTCCGGCCCCGCCGAGAGCGAGGTCCAGGAGCCTCATGGGGACGAAGCTCGCGGCCTCGCCGGTGCGGGAGGACAGGGTGGCGAGCAGGAGGCAGGAGATCAGGAGCGGGGTGGCGGCGAACAGGTGGATCAGGACGGTGTCGAGCTGGTGGGGGCGGAGGTGACGCACGGCTGCCAGCCTAGAGACCGTCCGGGCCTGAGCTGCAGAGACCTGGGGCCAGGCCGGTGCAGACCTTGGTCCAGGAACTCCTCGACCCAGGCTTGATGAGCCCGGGTGGCGATTCCGATGGACTTGGCCCGTGCTCGAATTCCACCGCGTCACCAAGACGTACAACGCGATGAAGGTGCTGGACGACGTCTCGTTCACGGTCCCGCCCGGCACCGTGACCGGATTCCTCGGCCCCAACGGCGCAGGCAAATCGACGGCCATGCGCATCCTGGCGGGGCTCTCCCGGCCCACCTCGGGCTCGGCCACCGTGCTCGGCCGTCCCTATGCGGAGCTGGAAGGCCCAGGCTCGCAGGTCGGCACGCTGCTCGACGCCGGGGCGCAGCATCCCGGCCGCAGCGGGCGGGAGGTGCTCACGCTGGGCGCCATGATGCTGGGGCTGCCCCGATCCCGTGTGGACGAGGTGCTGGAGCTGGTGGGCCTGAGCGGCAAGGAGGGCAAACGGGTCGTCGGCGGCTATTCGCTGGGCATGCGGCAACGCCTGGGCATCGCGCACGCCTTGCTCGGGCGTCCCAAGGCACTCATTCTCGACGAGCCAGCCAACGGCCTGGACCCGCAGGGCATCCGGTGGATGCGGGAGCTGCTGCGCGGGCTGGCCGGCGCGGGGTGTGCGGTGCTGCTCAGCTCGCATCTGCTGTACGAGGTGGAGCAGGTGGCCGACCGGATCGTGATGATCGGCGGCGGCCGGGTGCTGGCCCAGGGCACGCTCGCCGAATTCGGCCAGGGGCGCAGCCTCGAACGGACCTTCCTCGACCTCACCGCGCAAGCGGACCGCAGTCCGGCATGAGTTCCTTTCCTGGGCGTCGCGTCCCCTTCGTCACCCTGCTGCGCGTCGAGACCAGAAAGCTCCTGGACACCCGCACCAGCCTCATCATGACGGCGATCCTGGTCGCCGGCGCGCTCGCGCTCGTCACCGGCCGGGCCCTGCTCGCCGGTCCGATCGGCCTGAGCAGCCTGGCCAACACCGCGGCGCTCGTCCCGGGCATGCTGCTGCCGGTGCTCGGCATCCTCACCGTCACCGGAGAGTGGAGCCACCGCACCGCGCTGACGACGTTCACGCTGGAGCCCCGGCGGGGGCGGGTGCTGGCGGCCAAATGCCTGCCCGTGCTGGGCGCGGCCGTGGCGGCCTGCCTGCTGGCGCTGCTGGTGGCGGTGCCGATGACGGCGGTGAACGCCGCCGTGCAGGGCGGTGCGGCCGACTGGCGGCTGGAGCCCGGCCCGCTGCTGGGCTGGATCGCGACGATCGTGCTGTCGGTCGCCCAGGGGCTGGCGCTGGGCATGCTGCTGCTGAACGCGCCCGCGGCAATAGTGATCTACCTGGTCGGGCCCATGCTGTGGAGTTTCCTGAGCCGGCTCGGCCCGATGGGGGAGGTCCTGGCCGAATGGCTGGATCTGAACACCGCCACCAACGCGCTCATGGACGGCTCTTACGTGGTGAGGACGTTGCGCGGCTGGCCGCGGCGGTCGGGGTGCAGGTCGTCATCCCCATGGCCGCAGGCGTTCTGCGCGTGCTGCGAAAGGACGTGCGGTGAGCGCTTTACCGCCCAAGGTAGATCATTGCCCGTTTCATGGGGTTTCGTTTGCCTTTGTCCGATTCGGCAGGTAACTTAGACAGTGTTGCCGGCGAGTGACCTGCGCCTTACCTTCATCAGGAAGGCCGGGGCCTCCCGGAATCTCTGATCCGTCATCTTGGATCTTCTGCGCTCCACGTAGCGACTGTACGGCGTGCTGCCCGGCTACGTCCGTTTGCGAGCGCAACGACTCCCGTCCCCTAACAAAGGACCTGAATCAAGTATGTCTGCTCGCCTGCGTGCCATTGCCATGCTCGCCGCGTCCGCTGCCACGGCGCTGACGGTTGGCTCGACCGCGGCGCACGCCGACTCTGGCAACACCGACCAGAGGGGCCTGCTCAAGGGCTCGACCACGGCCTCCTACTTCTGGGACGACGCCTCCGGCCGCGCCGGTGACACCGGCCTCCCGGCTGCCGGCAAGCCCATGCAGAAGGGCCTGGTCGCCAGCCCCTCCTGGCCTCTCATGACCGAGGGCTACGTCGTCTACAAGGGCAAGAAGCTGCCCTTCTTCGTCGGCGACCGCGGCCCCGGCGACCCCTCCAACCGCGGCGTCATGCTCGACCTGGACGCCAAGACCTTCGCCGAGCTGACCGGCGGCACCTTCAACCCCGACACCCTGGGTGTGGACGGGGTCAAGGGCGAGGGCCACATCAAGATCGAGTACGTGGTGACCAAGTGGGGCGACGGCGTCGGCAAGAAGAGCCACCCGGTGGCCTTCTCCACCGGCGCCTGGGCCGAGAAGGACGCCACCATGACGCAGCAGGTGTCGGTCAAGAACGCCGGCCACTGATCACACGTTTTTCGAGGGCGCTTCCCGTACGGGGGGCGCCCTCTTCGCATGACGTGGAACGATCAGAGGATGACCGACGCCTTGACGCAGCAACACCTGGCCCGCCGTACCTCCGCCGCGCTCGACGCCGCCGTCGCGTCGGGCCGCGAGCTCGGGCTGACCGTGACCGGCGCCAGGGTGCTGCACGACCTGTTCTCCGTCGTCGTGCACCTGGCGCCCGCCCCGGTCGTGGTCCGGGTGCCCACGGTCCTGCCCCGTCAGGCGGACCTCGGCTTCCTCGCACGCCGCCAGCGGGCGGAGCTGGACGTGACCCAGTGGCTGGCGGGCCAGGGGGTACCCGTGATCCCGCCGAGCCCTCTCGTGCCACGGGAACCCGTGCGGCGCGACGGTTTCTCGATGACGTTCTGGCAGTTCGTCGAGGAGGACCAGGGCAAGGAGCCCGACTACGAGGCGAACGCCGAGAGCGTCGCCGACCTGCACGCGGCCATGCGCGCGTACCCGGGGGAGCTGGAGTTCCTGTCCGCGGCCGAGCCGCACTTCGTCACCGACAGCCTCGCCATGCTCCAAGAGCGCCCTGACCTCATCGACCCGGCCGGTCTGGATCGGGCGCGCCGGGAGTGGCAGGTTCTGGAGCCTCTCGTACGGTCACGCGCCGCCTTCGAGAACGCGTTCCCGGGCATCGACCTTCAGCCCGTCCACGGCGACTCCCCGCCCGCGAACATCTTCCACGGGGTGGGCGGGAATCTTTACTCGGACTTCGAGCTGGTCACCCTGGGCCCCGTCGAGTGGGACCTGGCCGCGCTCGGGCCCGCCTGCGCGTCCGCCTACGACCGCGGGGCGCGGCGCAACGGCATGCGGCCGTTGAACGAGGACGTCATGGCGTTCGTGGACGCCGTGGGGATGTTGCGGGCGGTCTCCGTCCTCGCGCTGGTGCCTGAGCTGCCTGTGCTGCTGGAGTACGTGAGACCGGCCATCGACCACTGGCGGACGACGCCGTTCGCGGGCGGCCTGGGCGGGGCCTGAGCGAAGGGGTTGCGGCGGGTCGGCCGCGTCAGGAAGACTCCTGCGGGTGATCTTCGGTGACGTGCAGGTGTCAGGACGCCATCAGGCCCGGCGACCCGTGGCCGGGGCGGAACGAACGGTGCGGCGATGACTCCGGCGCAGCCCGGTCACCGGGTCGGCGGGCGCTACCGGCTGATCGCCGTGCTCGGCTCCGGCGGGTTCGGCCAGGTGTGGCGCGCCCACGACGAGATCCTGGACGTCGAGGTCGCGGTCAAGGAGCTGCGGCTGCTGCCCGGGATGTCGCAGGCCGAGCAGACCAAACGGCTGGAGCGCACCGGGCGGGCATCGTGCACCGCGACATCAAGCCCGCGAACGTGATGCTCGCCGGCGACGGCAGGGTGCTGCTCACCGACTTCGGGATCGCGGTCCACGACACCGACACCACGCTGACGACCGCCGGGATGCTCATCGGGTCGCCCGAGTACATGGCGCCCGAGCGGCTGCGCGGCATGGACGGGCTGCCCGCCAGCGACCTGTTCTCCCTCGGGGTGACCCTCTACCAGGCTGTCGAGGGCGTCTCGCCGTTCCACCGCACCACGCAGCCGGCGGCGCTGACGGCGGTCCTGCTGGAGGAGCCTCCGCCGCCGCGCCGGGCGGGCGGGCTGGCGCCGCTCATCACGCGGCTGCTCAGCAAGGATCCCACCGGACGGCCCGCGGTCGAGGAGGCCCTGTCCCTGCTCGGCGCTGCCCGGCCTGGTCCCGTCGGGGTGGCGGGCGTCACCAGGGTCCTTCCTCCCGAGGCGGTGCGGGGGTGGCAGCTCAAGGGCGTGGCGCTGATCACGGTGCTCATCGTCGTACTCGGCCTGATAGGTCTACGGGACGCCGGTCTCGCCTGGGACGAGTACGAGGACATCCTCGACGACGGCTGGGAGGCCGCCCTTCCGGTGGCCGCCATCGCTGACGTCGCCTTCGCCGGGCTCCTGTGGGCGCAGGTCGCCCGGTTGGTCCCGCCGATCGCCGGCAGGACCGTCGCCGTCCTCGTCGGGGTCATCGCGCTGATCATCGGCAGCGGTGCGGCGGTGCTGGCCTTCGACGGCCTGGCCTTTCTCCTGATGCGGCAGCCCACCGGCCTGCGCTCCGACGACGCCGTGGTGACGTCCGGAGTCGTGATGACCGTTCTCACGCTCATCACGGCGGGCTGGGCCTGGGAGTCGTGGAAAGGCCGGCCCGGAGGCCGGCCTTCCCGGCAGGTCACTTGAGGTTCGGTACGGGAACCTTCGACCAGTCGAGGTCCGAGCCGAGGTAGAAGCTCGGGTACGCGGGCTGGTTGTAGGCGGTCTGCTGCCTGGCCACCTCCACCCGGTACTGCGGGTCGTGCATCAGCGTGTAGAGCTTGCGATCGGTCAGCTCGGTGCTCACGTACATGCGGATCGCACTGTTGTCGGCGGTACGGACGAGCAGTTCCTCCCGCCAGTCACCGAACACGTCGGCCACCAGCCCCGGGTTGCCCTTGGTCCAGTTGTTGGTCAGGGTGCCCTCGGCGGTCAGCAGCGTCCCGCGCCTGTAGTCGTCGATGGTCGGCGTCTGCAGGACGGTGGTGGCGGTGCCGTTGACGAGCTGGGTGGTCATGTCGGCGGCCCAGCGGATGCTCATGTTCGTGCCGGGCGCATTCCGGCCCAGGTACTCGCCGCGCGCCGACCACAGCCCCGCCTGGACGGCCTGGTCGGGCGGCATGGACGACCACGACTCGACGCCGCGGACGGCGGGGTCGATGTCGCCGACCATGCCGCGGCCGGTGTCCACGCCGCTGTAGCCGCCGTGGATGACCTGGCCGGTGGCCGCGTCGCGCAGCGCCCAGCCGTACGGGGCGGAGCGTCCGCCCTCGTGCACCGTCCAGATCTCCAGACCGGGCCGGTCGGGGTCGAAGTCGCCGACGTGCATGGCGTCACCGTGGCCGAGCCGGAGGTTCTGCCCCGGGAATGCGCTTTCCGGAGGGGCCTGCGCAAAGGACGAGTAGAGCAGGCCGCCGTCGTCGTCGATGGTGGCGGACCCGTACACGACCTCCTGCCTGCCGTCGCCGTCCACGTCGGCGACGCTCATCGAGTGGAAGCCCTGGGTGGTGATCTTCGCGTACTCGGGGTTCGTGCCGTCCACGCCGTGCGGGCCCGAGTTGAACGGGTTCGTCATGGGGGCGTGGCCGCTGTCGACGTACCAGCGTTCCTTGAGCCGCTTGCCGTCCCAGTCGTAGGCGACCAGCGTCGTACGGGTGTAGTAGCCGCGCGCGAAGATCGCTGAGGGGCGCTTGCCGTCGAGGTAGGCCACGGACGACAGGAAGCGGTCCACCCGGTTGCCCGGCTCGATCCTGGCCATCGCATAGTCGCCCCAGAGCAGGCCGTCGTCGCCGCGTCCCGGCTTGTAGTGGACGGTCTGCAGCTCGCGTCCGCTGGCGCCGTCGAAGACGGTCAGGTACTCGGGCCCGGTCAGCACGAACCCGTTGAACTCCCGCAGCCGGTTGTTGCCGCTGCGGCTCGGCGCGTAGACGTCGACGAAGTAGTTCGCCAGCTCGACGGCGTCGTCGTGGGAGAGCGGATAGGTGTACTTCTTCGCGATGCCGAACGCCTCTTCGAGCGTGGCCGGCCAGCGCCCGGCCACCACCTCCGGGTGCTCGTGCCAGTTCGCGAACATCTCAACGACGTGGTCGAAATAGTCCGCGGCGCTCTTGCGGTAGTCGTCGGTGTTGGCGTATCCGGACTTGACATCCTCACGCGGCATCGTGATGTAGCGCTCGGACACCACCTGCCCGTCCTGCCCGTAGCGGATGATCTTCGTGCCGGGGGCGGTCTTGAGCATCGTCTCCGAGCGGCCGTCGCCGTCGAAGTCGTAGACCAGGAACTGCGTGTAGTGCGCGCCCGAGCGGATGTTCACGCCGAGGTCCAGGCGCCAGCGCAGGGTGCCGTCCAGCTCGTACGTGTCCAGGTAGGTGTTGCCGGTGTAGCCGCGCTGCGAGACGTCCTTGGAGTTGGACGGGTCCCACTTGACCACGTACTCGTACTGGCCGTCGCCGTCCACGTCGCCCACGCTCAGGTCGTTGGCCGCGTACGTGTACGCCTCGCCCATCGGGGTCACCCCATCGGCGGGCTTCTTCAGCGGAAGATCGTAAAACGTTTTAACCCAAGGCTTCGCCGCAGCGCTGCGCCGCCCCTCGCGGCCCTTCACGATCGGCGCGACCCGATACTCGGACGTGGCCGTGCCGGCGGGGTCGCGATAGTTGGTGCTGTCGGTCACGGTGGCGACGGGCCGGCCGTCGCGGTAGACGCGGAAGTTCGCGCCCGTCATGCCGGTGGCGCCGGCGCCGGTCACCTCCTCGCCGAGCAGGCGCCAGCTCAGGAAGACACCTTCGCTGGTGGAGGCCGCTACCAGGCCGCGGTCGAGGTGCTCCAGCCTGATGCCGTCGCGGTGGCTGCCCGTGGCGTCGGCGGACGCGGGCAGTGCGGTGAGCGGCAGGCAGAGCAGGGCCGCCAGCCCTGAGGCTAACGCGCGGCGGATGCTGCTGGGGGGTCTCATGGTGACGAGCTCCGCTTTTGAATCGATTAAATTTTGGCTGGAGAGTATTGGGCGGTTGTGAGGTTTGTCAAGGACCCGTTTCCTACTGATTTCCTGGCATCCGGCCGCTTCCCGGGATTCTGAGGGCCGCCTGCTGGGGCCCCGAGGAGCCGCCTGCCACGCCCTAAAGCGCCGCCTGCCACGTCCTGAGCGCCACCCTCCCGGGCCCTGGAGCCGCCACCTCTTGGGCCCTGCCTCCCGGGTCGTGCCTGCCTGGCCCCGAGGAGTCGCCTGCCAGCGCCCTGAGCGCCGCATGCCGGGATCCTGAACGCCACCTCCCGCGCCCTGAGCGCCGCCGGCTGGTCCTGAGAGTCGTCTATCGGTCGTGCCCACCGGCGTGAAGCGGGGCCGGGCCTGTATGCGTCCTATGAGACGAGTTCCACCCTGACCCCCGTGAAGCCGGCCGGGACGCCGTCGGTCACCAGCCGCTCGACCGCGCCCCACCCGCACACCCGAATGGGCGCACTCAACGCGAACTTGCGCGCGTCACCCACCACGATCGTGCGCCGCGAGACGGAGATCAGACGGCGCTTGGTCTCGGCCTCGTACGGCGTAGCCCCGTACACGCCGGAACCGTCAAGCGCGGTGGCCGCCAGAAACAGCGTGCGCACGCTCAACTGCTCCAGCGCCGCCAGCGTCTCGGGGCCGCCGAAGGAGCGGGTGTCCCGGCCGTACTGTCCGCCGATGCCGATGAGCGTGATGTCAGGACGGGGAGCCAGGACGGCGATCGCGGGCAGCGAATGGGTGATCACCGTGAGGCCGGCGTCGGCGGGCAGCAGCTTGGCGATCTCCAGCGTGGTGGTGCCCGAGTCGAGCGCCACGGTCGTCCCCGGCTCGACATGCCGGACGGCCGCCGCCGCGATCCCCCGCTTGGCGTCGGCGGCCTGGACGGAACGGTCGGCGAAGGGCGGGGCGCTCGCGTCCGCCGCCGCCGTGGCGCCCCCGCGCACGGCCCTGATCAGGCCGTCTTCGGCCAGCTTCTGCAGGTCGCGGCGGACGGTGTTGGCAGAGACGCCCAGGTCGGTGACCAGGTCGGCGGCGGCGACGTACCCGTCCAGCTCGACGCGCCGCAGGATCGCCTCACGGCGGTGCGGGGCCGAGGTGTAGCGGAGGGTTCCTTCGCTGCTCATATGGTAAGTATGACGCAAAAGTTGGCGTATTAACGCCAAACTATGGACTTATAGTGACAACATGACCCTGACTGCCGGGATCGACGTGGGCACCACCCACGTCAAGGTGGGCTTCTTCGACGAACGCGGCAGCTGCGCGTCCGCCGTGCGGCACCCCACACCCCACGACCTGCCCGGCCTCATGGCCACCGTGGTACGAGGGCTGGAGGAATGCGCCGAGCGGACCGGCCGGCAGCCGTTCTCGATCGGTATTGCAGGAATGGCCGAGACGGGCGTGCCATTCGACGCGTCCGGTCAAGCGCTCACGCCGCTGCTGTGGTGGAACGATCCCCGAGGAACGGCGGAGATCGCCGAGCTGGGTCTGAACGCGGTGGATCTGTACGCGCGAACCGGGCGGTGGGCCGACGCCAAGGCCCCGCTGGCCAAATGGCTGTGGCTGCGTAAGCACGCGCCGGACGTGCTGCGGGCGATGCGGTGGTGGGCGAGCGTGCCGGACGCGGTCGCGTACGCACTCACCGGGGTGCTGCGCACGCACGCCACGCTCGCGGCCCGCACACTCGGATACTCGGTCGGACGCGCTGACTACGACACGGACCTGCTCGCTTTGGCAGGATTGCGCAGCGAGCGACTGCCCCTCGTACAACCATCTGTCCGGCCGGTCGGTGGGGTGGTGGCGCAGGTACGGGGCGTGCCGCGCGGCACGCCGGTGGTGATCGCCGGCCACGACCACGCGGTGGGGGCCTGGGCAGCGGGAGTGCGGCGGCCGGGTTCCGCGGCCGACTCGCTCGGGGCGGCCGAGGCCATGCTGGTGCCCGCCACGCACCCGCCCTCTCCGGGGGTCGGGCTGGCGATGGGGGTAACGGCCGACCCGTCGCTGGACGGGACGCGGACGGTGCTGGTGGGCGGGCTGCCGACGAGCGGCGCGACGGTGGACTGGCTCCTCAGCCTCTTCACAACAGCCAACGACACACCCACCGCGCCCCCCACCGGTCAACCATCCGAACCGCCCACCACGCCACCAGCCGGAGCGCCCACCCCAACGCCCACCGCGCCGACCGCTGCGCCGCCCACCACGAAGCCAGCCGCGCCCCCTGCCGGGACCCCCGCCGCGATGCCCACAACGACGCTCACCACGCCACCGAACGCGAAGCCAGCCGCGCCGCCCAACGCGACGCCCGCCGGAACGCCCGCCACGACCACGACGCCCGCCACGACCACGACGCCCACCACGACCGCGACGCCCGCCGCGACCCCTGCCGGGACGCCTGTCGCGATGCCCGCCGCGACGCCGAACGCGGGGCCCGCCACGACGCGCGCCGCGCCGCCAGCCGCGACCCCCGCTGGGACGCCTGCCGAGGCGGTGACTGCAGTGCTCACCTCGCCCGCCGGGGCGGTGGTGAGGGCGGGTGGATATGCGGCGTTGCCTGTGTTGCTGGCGGGTGTGCGGTTGCCGACCGGCATTCTCGTGGAGCCCTACCTGCGCGGCCGGGCCGCCCCCGCGCCCGACCGGGAGCGCCGGATGGCCTGGTCAGGGATCGCGTCCGGGCACGGCCCCGGCGACCTGCTGGCCGCCGCCATCGAGGGCACGTGCCTGCACAGCCGCTGGATCCTCGACGAGCTCACCACCCTGACCGGCGTCACCCCCGATCGCCTGGCCGTCTTCGGCGGCCAGGTCAGGATCCCGCTGTGGATGCGGGTCAAGGCGGCGGTCTCACCCGTGCCCATCGATGTGGTGCGCGCCGACGACGCCGTCTGCGCGGGCGCCGCGCTCATCGCCGGACAGGTGGGCGGCTCCCTGGACGACGTACCGGTGCTGCCCCGCGAACACCTGCCGCCCGACCCCCACCTCCAAGCCGCCTACCTGCCCCTCTACCAGCGTTTCCGTTCGCAGCAACGACAGGAGCACCCATGACCGCGCAGCACACCACCACCACACCGGCGCCGACGCTCGACCTGCTGGCCCGCCCCTCAGGCGGGTTCGCGATGGTGGCGATGGATCAGCGGGAGAGCCTCAGGCAGATGTTCGCGGCGGCCCTCGGCGAGCGGGTCGGGGACGAGCGGCTGACGTCGTTCAAGCTGGCGGTGGCGCGAGAGGTGGGGCCGTACGCTTCTGGGTTCCTCATCGACCAGGACTATGGGTTCGGACAGGTGGCCGCACAGCGGATGGTGTCCGGTGGGCTGATCGTCGCCGTGGACCGGCTGGAGCAGGAGCCCGACGGGCCGGTGGAGGACACCGGGATCGACGAGCGGGTCGATTTGGTCGCCGCCCGCGAGGCCGGGGCCGTGGCGGCCAAGCTGCTGCTCATCTGGCGCGACGACGAGCGCAGGGGGCGGCGGCTGGAGATCGCCGCCGAGTTCGTCCAGCGGTGCGCGGACGCCGGGCTGCTGTCCGTCCTCGAAGGCGTCGCCAAACCGCCCATCGGCACCACCGCGTTCGACGGGCCCGCCGCGATCAGGGAGGCGGCCAGGGAGTTGGCCGGGCTGCGGCCGAGTCTGTATAAGGCGCAGGTGCCGCTGGGCGGGGCCGCGCCGGAGGAACGCCTGGTGGAGGAGTGCGCGCGGCTCGACGAGGTGATCCCCGTCCCGTGGGTGGTGCTCTCGCAGGGGGTGGAGAGGGACGACTTCCCCGCCGCCGTGCGGGCCGCCTGCCGGGCCGGGGCGTCGGGCATGCTGGCCGGGCGGGCGATCTGGAGCGACGTGGTGGGCTGCGAGGACGTGGCCGCCGAGCTGCGCTCCCGCTCCGTGCCGCGCCTGCGGGAGCTGGCCGCGATCGTGGACGAGCACGCCCGCCCCTGGACCGCCCGATGAACGGATCCACGATCGCGATGCTGCACACCGTGCCCGCGCTCGCCGCCCCCCTCGCCGAGCTGGCCGCCGAGGTGCGCCCGGACGCCCGGCTCCTGCACTTCGTGGACGAGAGCCTGCTCCAGGACAGCATCGCCGCCGGCGGCCCGCCGCCGCACGTGCTGCGCAGGGTGATGGCGTACGCGGCCTACGCCGAGGAGTCCGGCGCGGGCGCGCTGCTGGTGACCTGCTCGTCCATCGGGGAGGCGGCCGAGCGGGCGCGCCCCTTCACCGGGCTGCCGGTTCTGCGGATCGACGAGCCGATGGCCGATCAGTCCGTACGGGAAGGCGCCCGGATCGGGGTGCTGGCCACGCTCGCCACCACCCTCGGCCCCACCACGCGAGCGGTCCAGCGGGCGGCGGCGCGGCGCGAGGTGGAGCGGGAGGTGGTGCCCCGGTTGTGCGAGGGGGCGTTCGAGGCGTTGCGGGCCGGTGACGCCGCCCGGCACGACGCGCTGGTTCTCGACGGGTTCCGGGAGCTGGCGGGGAAGGTGGACGTGGTGGTGCTGGCCCAGGCGTCCATGGCGCGGATCGTGGGGGAGGCGGACGGCGGCGTACCGGTGCTGTCGTCACCGCGCTCAGGCATCGCCCAACTCGGCGACCTCCGAACGACCCAGCCCGGCTGACCGCGTCCGGCAGCGGTCCCGCCTGGTCGGGCTCGTCCGGCAGCCGTCCCGCCCGGGTGACCGCGCTCAGCAACGGTCCGGCCCGGTCGGCCGCGTATGGAACGGCCCGCCTGATGGCGCTCGGGAGCAGCCCGGTCCGTCGGCCTCAGGCGTTGTCCCCCTGACCGTGGCTGCCGTGAGCCGCGGCCGACAGGTCCTGCCAGTCGTCCCACATCTTGAGCCGTTCGGCGTAAGCCTGCTGAATCATCGGATAGAACCCCTGCCCGAACAGCACCCGCAGCGGCGGGTTCTCGGTGTCGGCCAGCTTGAGCAGCGCCTGGGCGGCGGCGGCCGGGTCGCCGGCGGGCTGCTTGCCGGCGACCGCGCCGAGGCGCTGACGCAGGCCGTCGTAGGCGGGTTCGGGGGTGGCCAGGTGGCCGTTGGCGAGGGGGTCGGGGTTCTTGCCGTCCCGGGTGGCGAACCCGCCCGGCTCGACGATGGTCACCTTGATCCCGAAGCCGGCGACCTCACCGGCGAGCGCCTCGTTCAGGCCCTCCAGCGCCCATTTGGAGGCGTGGTAGGCGCCGCCGAGCGGCAGCGCGATGAGCCCCGCCGCCGACGAGAGCTGGATGATGTGCCCCGACCCCTGCTCGCGCAGGTGCGGCAGCACGGCCTGGACCACCCACACGGCGCCGAAGAGGTTCGTCTCCATCTGGTCGCGCAGGTCCTGCTCGGTCAGCTCCTCGACCGCGCCGACCTGGGCGTACCCGGCGTTGTTGACGACGACGTCCAGCCGGCCGAAGTGCTCCTTGGCGCGCTGGACGGCGGCGAGGACGGCGGCCCTGTCGGTCACGTCCATCGCGAGGGGCAGCACCGCGTCGCCGTGTGCGGCCACCAGGTCGTCCAGGCTCGCGGTGTCCCTGGCCGTCGCGGCCACCTTGTCGCCGCGCTCCAGGGCGGCCCGCACGAAGTGACGGCCCAGGCCGCGCGACGAACCGGTGATGAACCAGACCTTGCTCATGATGCTGCTTCCGTTCCCTCTACGGTGTCCTGACGACCACGAGACGCCGGCCACGCCCGGCCCTGTGACATCGGGAAGATGTGACGTGTGCCACTCGACCCGGGTGTCACACCGCCGGGCCGGGCGGCGTCTCGTTAGCGGCAGCACAGGTCAGCGAACAGTCAGGAGCCGGTCATGAACGAGCACAGCGAGCCGACGGCGGCCACGGGGGAGCCACCCGCCGGCGGCGGCTCGGCCGACTCGGCCACCGAGACGTTCGTCGCCCACCGCAACCTGCTGTTCACCGTCGCCTACGAGATGCTCGGCTCCGCCGCCGACGCCGAGGACGTCCTCCAGGAGACCTGGCTGCGGTGGATGAAGGTCGACCTGGAGCAGGTGCACGACCGCCGCGCCTACCTGGTCAGGATCGTGACCAGGCGCGCGCTGGACCGGCTGCGCTCGGTGAAGCGCCGCAGGGAGGAGTACATCGGCCCGTGGCTGCCCGAGCCGCTGCTCACCGCGCCGGACGTGGCCGAGGACGCAGAGCTGGCCGAGAGCGTCTCGATGGCGCTGATGCTGGTGCTGGAGACGCTGGCGCCGACCGAGCGGGCCGTGTTCGTGCTGCGGGAGGTGTTCGACGTCGGGTACGACGAGATCGCCGCCGCGGTGGGCAAGAACCCGGCGGCCGTACGGCAGATCGCGCACCGCGCCCGCCGGCACGTCGATGCCCGCCGCCCGCGCGAGGTCGTCGCTCCGGACGTGGTCAGGGCGGCGCTCCAGTCGTTCCGGCGCGCGTTCGAGACCGGGGACCTGCAAGGGCTGCTGGACGTGCTCGCCCCCGAGGTGGTGCTGATCAGCGACGGCGGCGGCGTCAAGCAGGCCGCGCCGCGGCCGATCGCCGGGGCCGGCAAGGTGGCCCGCTTCATCGTCGGCGGCCTCGGCAAGGCGCAGGTCACGCTCACCGGCGAGCCGACCCTGGTCAACGGCGGGCCCGCGCTGGTGCTGCGGGTGAACGGCGAGATCGACGGGGTGATCGCGGCCAGCGTCGAGGATGGTCGCATCGCCGGCCTCTATTACGTCCGGAACCCGTACAAGCTCACCCGGATCGCCTCCGAAATCCCGCTCACGCTCAACTGACCGTCTTCGGGATCTCGGCCCCCTCAACCGCCGGTCTGAGGGCAGAACGGGAGGCTGGCGGGCAGGGTGATCAGAGGGCGGGGGCGGTGGGCTCGTGGGCGGGGTGGTTGTTCGTCAGGTGGCGATGTCCGGATACGGAAGCTGCACGTGCGCCACCCGCCGCGCATACTCCGTCTGAAACCCCATCGGCGGATGATCCCGCTCGAACATCGCGATGAACAACGTCAACGTCAAGAACGGATGCGCCCCCATCTCGAACAACCGCGGATAGTCATGCGACCCCAGCGCCTCCCGCTCGGCCTCGTCGAAGCCCAGCCACGTGGACGACTCGCCCGCGTGACACCCCAGGATCCGGTTGGCGTAGGTGTCCTCCCACCACTCGACGGTGCCGCGCGGGTCGGCGCGGTACCGCTCCACCAGCTCGGGGTCGCGATCGACGGTGAACAGGAACTTGTTCAGCAGGTACTTGCTCACGTCCGGCCGCCTCCGTTCGCGGGATACCAGGTGAAGTACGCCTCCATGGTGTGGAACAGGTCGTAGGTGTCGACGTAGTCGGCTTTCCTGCCGTCGCCCGCCACGCCCATCATGAGCATGAAGTCCATGAACCCGTGGGTGGCGTTGCCGGGCTGGTGGAGGCTGTCGAGGGTGACCTCGGACAGGCAGCCCTCGATGTCGCCGGAGGAGATCCACTCCACGGCCCTGCGGTCGAACTCGGGGTCGGGGCCGTGCGGACCGAACTGGCGGGGCCCGCCGAGCTCCAGCGACAGGTGCCCGGTGCCGATGATGGCGACCCGCTGGTCGGACGGCCACGACTCGACCAGCTCCCTGATGGTCCGCCCGAGCTGCACGAACCGTTTCGGCTGGGGGAGGGGAGGGGCGAAGATGTTGGTGTAGACGGGCACGATCGGCAGGTCGTTCTGGGGGCGCAGGGTGATGATCGGGCAGGTGATCGAGTGGTCGATCCGCAGCTCGTTGGAGAAGGCCAGGTCGAAGCCCGCGTCCAGGCCCTCGCGCAGGATGTACGCCGACAGGTCCTCCTGCCCCCGGCAGACGAGGCGGGGGAGGCCGAACTCGCGTTCCTCGTTGTAGAAGTTCGCGTCGTAGAAGGGCGCCTTGCCGACCAGGAACTGCGGCATGTTGTCCAGCCAGAGCTGGTGGAAGTGGTCGGAGCCGACCATCACCAGCACGTCCGGCCTGGCGTTGGTGAGCGTCTCCCGGAACGCCATCACCTTGCGCACCCACTCGTCGGCGAACGGCGGCCGGTCCTCGCCGGTGGCGGTGCTGGCGCGGTAGTAGAACGGGTGGTGCGTGGACGCGATGACGGCGACGACCTCAGCCATGCGGACCTCCATCGACGAGCTCAGCCATGCGGGCCTCCATCGGGGTAAGGCTCGGGCGGGACGGACCGGTTGTTCAGGTCCACGGACAGGAAGATGTCGTTGGCGACCGGCCGGCGCAGCTCCTCGGCGAGCTGGCCGATCAGCCCCGCGGTCCTGGCGAGCAGCGCGAAGCCGCGCAGCAGCTCCAGCGGCAGCCCCAGGTCGGCGAGCGCGGCCCCGCACGCCCCCGCCCCGTTGAGCGGCAGCGTGCGGCCGAGCACGCGCGGGTGCACCCGGCCGATGGCGGCGAACAGCGACAAATGCGGGCCGAACAGCCCTTCCTCCGCCGCGATCTCGAACAGCCGCGGCGTGCGCGGGTCGCCGTCCTTGTGCACGTGGTGGCCGAGCCCCGGGACGAGCCGCCCCGACTCGCGCCGGGCCCGCAGGGTGTCCAGGGCGAGGGCGTCCCAGCCGGAGTCGTCGCACGGCAGCGGGTCGCGTCCCGCGACCACCTCGTTGAGGAACCGGCCGCAGTCCTCGGTGACGCCGAGGAAGCGCGAGCCGCCGCCGAGCAGCCCCGCCGCCAGAGCACCCTGTACGGAGTCGGGCGCCGACAGGTACGTCAGCCGGGTCACGATCGCGGTCGGCGTGAACCCGTGATCGGCTAGGGCGGCCAGCACGGCCTCGAACACCCGCACCTCGCCGGGCGCCGGCCTGCGCTGGGTGGCCAGCCAGAACGCCAGCTCGCCGAACCCCACCTCGCCCATCACGTCCGTGGCGAGGTCGTGCCCGAGGAGAGTGATCTCCTTGGGGGAGGAGGCCCCGAGCGCGGTCGGGTACTCAGGCCCGCCCGCCGGTGCAGGTCGCTCAGGAAGGTGGCCCGCGCCGTCAGGAAGGTGGCCCGCGCCGTCAGGAAGGCGGCCCGTCCCATCAGGAAGGCGGCCCGCCCCTGCCGAGTGCTCAGGCATGCGACCCACCCTCCAGCCACTTCCGCAGCTCAGCCCCATGCTCGTCCAGCTCGGGCGGCGGCAGCGCGTACCCGGCGGGCGTCTCGGAGAACCGGATCGGATGCCGGGTAGTGGGCACCGCCCGTTCCCCCTCGCCCACCACCACGACCGGCTCCAGCCCGAACCGCTCCGCCACCGCGAACCCGCCGTCGATGGTGTTGATCGGCCCGCTCGGCACCCCCGCCTCCACCAGCAGCGCGAACCACTCGTCCGCCCCCCGGGTGACGAGCCGTTCGACGAGCAACGGCCGCAGCTCCTCCCGCCGCGCCGTACGGTCGGCGTTGCGCTCGAACCGCGGGTCGTCGGCGACCTCGGGAATCCCGAGCACCTCGCACAGCTTCCTGAACTGCCCGTCGTTGGCCGCGGCCACGATCAGCTCGTGGTCGGCGGTCGGCAGCGGCTCGTACGGGAACACGCTCGGATGCGCGTTCCCCATCCGGAACGGCACCACGTCCCCCGCCACGTACGCCGAGCTCTGGTTGACCAGCCCCGTCAGCGCCGACGACATCAGGTTCACCTCGACGTGCTGTCCGCGCCCGGTCGCGTCGCGGTGCCGCAGGGCGGCCAGGACGCCGATGACGGCGTGGTTGCCCGCCATCACGTCGAACACGGAGATCCCGGCCCGGTACGGCGGCCCGTCCGGCTCGCCGGTCAGGCTCATCAGCCCCGACATGGCCTGCACCATCAGGTCGTAGCCGGGCACCCGCGCTCCGGCCCCCGACCCGAACCCGCTGATCGAGGCGTACACGACACCGGGGTTGGCGGCGGCGACGGCCGCGTGGTCGAGCCCGTACTTGGCGAGGCCGCCTGGCCGGAAGTTCTCGACGAGCACGTCGGCGCGCCGGGCCAGCTCTCTGGCGAGCCGCGCGTCGCCGTCGTCGCGCAGGTCGAGCGCGATGGACCGCTTGCCCCGGTTGACGCCGAGGTAGTAGGTGGACGTCGAGCCGCGCGCGGGCGGCGTCCACGTCCGGGTGTCGTCGCCGCGCGGCCCCTCCACCTTGATCACGTCGGCGCCCAGGTCGGCCAGCAGCATCGTCGCGTACGGCCCGGCCAGGATCCTGGAGAAGTCGGCCACCAGCACGCCGGACAGAGGCCCGTCAGTCATCCAGCTCCCACCTCGCGTCCGCTTGACGGACGAACGTCCGCCCAAGCGATCACAGCACGCACCTCCGCCCCCGTCAACCATCTTGACAGGCATCGACGGGCTCATCACAGTGACGGTGACCGTACAGCGGACAATCGTTCGCAAGCGAGGAGCCTGTCATGAACGACTTCCAGGCCGGACGCCCCCTGGTCCTGCGCGGCGGCACCGTGCTGCCCATGGACGGCCGCCGTGTGCTGCCTGACACGGACGTCCTCGTCACGGGGGACACGATCGCCGCCGTCGGCCCCCGGCTGGAGGCTCCCGAGGGCGCCGCCGAGATCGACGCCTCCGGCGGCATCGTGATGCCCGGCATGATCGACACGCACCGGCACATGTGGCAGACCGCGCTGCGCGGCTACGGCGCCGACTGGACGCTCACCCAGTACTTCGTCTGGTTTTACCTGGAGTACGGCAAGCTGTTCCGGCCGCAGGACGTGCACGCGGGCAACACGCTGGCCGCCATCGAGGCGCTGGACGCCGGCGTCACCACCGTCGTGGACTGGTCGCACGGCCTGCGCACCCCCGACCACGCCGACGCCGCCGCCGACGCGCTGCGCGCGGTGCCGGGCCGGTACGTGCTCGCGTACGGCAACATCCAGCAGCCGCCCGCCGAGTGGGCGACGGCGCCGGAGTTGCGAGACTTCGTCCGCAGGAGGATCACCGGCGACGGCATGCTCGGCTTCCAGCTGGCCTTCGACGTGCTCGGCGACCCGTCGTTCCCGGAGCTGCCCGCCTTCGAGGTCGCCCGCGACCTCGGCGTCACGGTCACCACGCACGCCGGCGTGTGGGGCGCCACCGGCGACGACGGCATCCGGCTGATGTACGAGCACGGCTTCATGGCCCCCGGCACCATCTACGTGCACGCCGCCTCGCTGTCGGCCGACTCCTACCACCGCATCGCGGCCACCGGCGGCTCCGTCTCGGTCTCCACGGAGAGCGAGCAGAGCGCCGGCCAGGGCTACCCGCCCACGTGGGCGATCCGCGCCCACGGCATCCCGGTGTCGCTGTCCATGGACACCAGCGTCTGGTGGAGCGGCGACCTGTTCTCCGCCATGCGCGCCACGCTCGGCGCCGACCGTTCCCGCGAGCACCTGGAGGCGCACGCCAAGAGCGAGACGGTCACGCACTGCGCGCTGCGCTCCGACCAGGTCGTGGACTGGGCCACCCGGGGGGGCGCCGCCGCCATCGGCCGCGCCGACCTCGGCACCCTCGCGCCGGGCCGGAAGGCCGACCTCGTGCTGATCAAGAATGACGCGTCGCCGGTGTCGTTCCCGCTGCTCAACCCGTTCGGGCACGTCGCCTTCCAGGCGCAGCGCGGTGACGTGCACACCGTGCTGGTGAACGGGCGGGTGGTCAAGCACGAGCACCGGCTGGTCGGCATCGACCTGACCGCCGCCCGCGCCGAAGTCGAGCGCACGGTCGAGTACCTCAAGGGCGAGATGGGGGAGGAGGCGTGGGAGAAGGGCATGAACCCGGACATCCCCACGACGAAGGTGCTCGACAACCCGTACACGTACACCGACTACCGCAGCGACTCCACGCACCGCCTGTAGCAGCCCCTAAAGTCGGATCAAGTAGATCCAGAAGCGAGCGGGGACGTAGATGGCACGTGGTGAGACCGGACCTGACTTCATCGAGGCGCTGGCCCGCGGCCTCGACGTCATCAGGGCCTTCCAGCCGGGCCGCCCGGTCATGTCGCTGACCGACGTGGCGACGGCCGCCGGCCTGGCCCGCCCCACGGCCCGCCGCATCCTGCTCACCCTCCAGGAGCTGGGGTACGCCAGGCCGGAGCAGGGCGGGTTCGCGCTCACGCCGCGGGTGCTGGAGCTGGGCGTGTCGTACGTGCGCTCGATGGGCCTGTGGGAGGTGGCCAGGCCGCATTTGGAGCGGCTGGTCACGCAGACGCACGAGTCGTCCTCGGTCGCGCAGCTCGACGGCTCCGACATCGTGTACGTCGCCAGGGTCTCCGTCCCGAAGATCGTCGCTCTGTCGGTGCAGATCGGCACCAGGTTCCCGGCGCTGCAGACGTCCCTGGGCAAGGTGCTGCTGGCGGCGCTGCCGCCGGCGGAGGTGGAGCGGGTGCTGTCGGAGCCGAGCCGCTCCGGCATCGAGCCGCGCTGGCGGCCGGACGCCAAGGAGCGCGAGGCGGTGCTGCGCGCGGTGCGGGCCAAGGGCTGGGCGGTCACCGACCAGCAGCTCGCGCTGGGCATCAGGTCGGTGGCGGCGCCGCTGCGCGACGGGCTCGGCAACGTCATCGCGGCGGTGAACGTCAACGCGCACGCCGCCGAGACCTCCATCGACAAGCTCACCGAGGAGCACCTGCCGCTGCTGCTGAAGACGGCGGGCGCGATCAGCGCCGACTGGGCGGCCTACGAGGCGGTGCCGCACGTGACCGCCTCCTGATTACTCCCGTTTGGCATATCAATCGCACTCGATAACGAGCTGAATCCGGAACACTGGCAAGCCCGGCGGCAGGATCGGGCCATGCGTTTGATCCTCAACACCGTCATCACCCTGGTCACCGCCATGTCACTCGGAGCCGAGCCCCGCGACCAGGTGAAACGCTCGGACTTCCAGGTCACGAGCGACCCCGGCGTGCGGATCGCCGTCCGCGAGGTGAGCGTCCAGGGCGCCGGGCGCGACCGCCCGCCGGTGCTGCTGCTGCACGGCGCCCGCGTCCCTGGTGTGGCCAGCTTCGACCTGCGCGTCCCCGGCGGCTCGCTGGCCGAGGACCTGGCCCGCGCCGGCCACCGCGTCTACGTCATGGACGCCCGCGGCTACGGCGGCTCGACCCGCCCGGCGGCGCTGTCCCGCCCGGCGGAGGAGAACCGGCCCGCCGTCCGCTCTGACGAGGTGGTCCGCGACATCGCCGCCGTCGTGGACAGGATCGCCCCCGAGGGCGAGGTCGCGCTGCTCGGCTGGGCGACCGGAGCCCACTGGCTCGGCCAGTACGCCGCCGCCAACCCCGGCAGGGTCAGCCACCTCGTCCTCTACAACACCCTGTACGGCCCCGTGGACGGCCACCCCACGCTGGGCCGAGGCAGCGACAACGAGGACCCGGCGCATCCGGGCCGCTTCAACGCCGCCGCCTACGGCGCCTACCGCTTCAGCACCGGCGCGAGCCTGCTGCCGTCGTGGGACAGCAGCATCCCGGCCGAGGACAAGACCACGTGGCGCGACCCGGCCCTGGTGGACGCCTACGTCAAGGCGGCCCTGGCCTCCGACCCCACCAGCGGCACCCGCACGCCGCCCAGCCTCCGCGCCCCCTCCGGCGCCATGGAGGACAGCTTCTACCTGGCGACCGGCCGCCAGCTCTGGGACGCGGGCACGATCACCGCCCGCACGCTCATCGTGCGCAGCGAGCGCGACTTCTGGAGCCGCCCGCAGGACGTGACGCGGCTGCGCGAGCACCTCGTGCACGCCCGCGACGTGCGCGAGGTGGAGCTGCCGGAGGCGACGCACTACGTGCACCTCGACCGCGCCGACCGGGGCAGGGAGCGGTTCGTCCGGGAGGTGGTGAATTTCCTGGGTCTTGCCGGTTGAGGATTGTCGGCTTTCAATGAGCCCCAGAAGGGATCTTCCTGGAGGGGCACATGCATGGCTTACGGGCGTCCACGGTCGTTCTGCTGATCGCCGTCACGGCATTCCTGGCACCGGCGCCATCGATCCCGGCGGTCGCCGGACCGGCCGACCCGGAGCCGGTCTCCCTGGTCACACTGTCCGTGCCGGACGCGGCCGCCATGGAGCGGCTGGTCGCCTCCGGCGCCGACCTCACCGAACGGGTGCGCCCGCAGGCGGACGGCAGCGTCCGCGTGGACGCGGTCCTCACACCGAGCCAGCTCGCCGCCCTGCCCGAGGGCGTGACCAGGGCGGCCGGTCAGGCGCCGCGGGCGGCCCGCGAGGCCACCACCGCCACGCAGCAGGACCAGGTCGTGGTCGAGCGGGCGGTCTGGTTCAAGTCCCGCGACGGGTACTTCCTGTCCGTCGAGGCCAGCAGCAGCGCCGCCCAGGCCGCCACGCTCACCGTCACCTGGCAGGGCAGGCGCGGCACGACCGGCCGGGCGGAGATGATCGCGTACGTGGACGCGGGCGCGTACCTGGGACACCAGTTCAGCACGCCCGTCCCGGCCGCCGACCAGCCGCAGCGGATCACCGTCACCTCCACCGGCGGCGGCAAGGCCGACGCCCGGGTCAAGGAGTGGCCCGACGGCGAACGCCCCGACCACACCGGCCGCGGCTACCAGAAGGACTTCGTCACCCAGTACATGCCGCCGGCCCAGCTCAACGAGCGCATCAAGGCGCTGCACCGGCAGTTCCCCAAGCTCACCGACCTGATCGCGCTGCCGTACAGGACGAACGGCTACCGCAGGCACGCCCAGGCGCTGATCGGCACGCCGCCCGGCGCAGCCGTCGTGATCACCTCGGCCGCGTACGGCTCCGAGGGCGGCAACGACCTGTCCGTCGAGCTGGTCACGCCCGGCACGCCCAATCAGCCGCTGCGGGTCACCGTCAACGGCAAGCTGATCACCGTCAGCCTGGCCACCGACGGCTCGGGCGCGGCGGTCAGCACCGCCGCCCAGGTCGTCGCGGCCGTCAACGCCGTGCCCGGCATCCCGGTCAGGGCCTCTCTCTACCGCACCGACCCGGGGGCGGGCGTCATGGCGCCCGCACCGGCCGTCCAGCTCGACGACTTCCTCAACGCCCCCGCCGACGTCTCCCGCGCGCCCGCCCAGGTGCTCGCGCTGCGCATCGGCGAGCGCCGCGACGGCTCACGCACCGGCGTGCTCGCCTACTCCCAGGAACACGCCAGGGAGTGGGTGACGCCGCTGGTCACGATCGAGGCCGCCGAGCGGCTGCTGCGCAACCACGCCCGCGACAGGGCCACCCGCCGGCTGCTGGAGCGCACCGACATCTTCATCGTGCCGACCGTCAACCCCGACGGCGCGAACTACAGCTTCTACGACTTCAACTCCCAGCGGAAGAACATGACGAACCACTGCCCGGCGCAGCAGTCCGACCCGGCGCTGCGCAACACGTGGGGCGTGGACGTCAACCGCAACTACGCCGTCGGCTCGCTGACCGACGGCTACTTCGGCGCCTCGGCCAACTGCCAGAGCGGCACGTACGCGGGCCCGGGCGAGCACTCCGAGCCCGAGAGCCGCAACGTCATCTGGCTGGCGCAGAAGTACCCCAACATCCGCTTCGCCATGAACGTGCACAGCTACGGCGGCTTCTTCATGTGGCCTCCCGGCGCGTACAAGCTGGACGGCCGCGTGACCCTGCCCAGGCCCACCGAGCAGGAGCTGGCCTACTTCCTGCGCTCGGCCCGCACCATCGAGCAGGCCATCGCCGCCGAGCGCGGCACCGTCATCTGGCCGCAGCAGACCGGGCCCGTCACCGACGTGCTGTACTCGGCGGCCGGGAACTCCGCCGACGAGCTCTGGTACGACTACGGCGTCTACGGCTGGGACTTCGAGGTCGGCGCAGACCTGTGGAACCCGGCGACCGGCACGTGGGAGGGCGTCGGCTTCCAGCCGCCGTTCGAGGAGGGCCACGCGGAGGCGATGGAGTTCGCCTCCGGCCTGATCTCGCTCATCGGGATCGCCGCCGACTACAGGGAGCGCTGATGCGCCGTCTCCTGGCCGCGGCCCTCGCGGTCGCGTTCCTCGCCGTCCCCTCGCCCGCCTCCGCCGCCCCCGACCCGACGGCCCCGCCCGCGCGGGACTTCGGCAACGGCCCCGAGCGGAACGACGCCGCCGCAGGCGTCCCCGAGCAGGCGGGCGCCCTCGACGCCGCCGCCCTTCCTGAGGCGCAGCCGTACGGGCACTCCCACGACCGCGGCTACCCGCGCCGGACCCGCCTGCCGCTGCCGCCGGAGAACCCGGCCGACTCCTCGATCAAGCTGGGCCTGGTGCCGTACCACGGCATCGCGCCCAGGCTCAACGAGCTGCAGCGGCGCAGCGATCGGGTCAGCGTGGAGATCATCGGCCGCTCGTACCAGGGCCGCGACCTCTACCTCGTCACCGTCACCGAGCCGGAGAGCGCCGCGCGGGCCCGCGAGCAGGCCCGCATCCGCGAGCGCATCGAGAACGACCCGGCCGCCGCCGCCAGGGACCGCGGCCTGGCCGCGCGCTATAAGGCGCCGATCTTCGTCAACGCCAACATCCACGGCAACGAGTGGGAGGGCACGGACGCCTCCCTGCGTACCATCGAGCAGCTCGCCACCAGCACCGACCCGGCGGTCACGGCCCTGCTCGCCCGCACCCGCCTGTACTTCAATGTCACCGCCAACCCCGACGGCCGCGTCAACGGCGTGCGCCAGAACGGCGCGGGCTTCGACCTGAACCGCGACTTCGTCACCGCCTCCCAGCCCGAGGCGCGCGCCATGCGCCAGGCGATCATGGACACCCAGCCGGTGGCCCTGCTCGACCTGCACGGCTACGTCAACGGCACGCTCATCGAGCCGACCACCCCGCCGCACGGCGCCAACTACGAGTACGACCTGTTCATCACCAACACCTACGCCAACGGCCTGGGCATGGAGGCCGCCGTCAACGCGCTCGGCTACACCCCGGAGCGGGACGGCGTGGAGCCGGTGCAGATCCCGTTCCGCGACTCCACGGACGGCTGGGACGACTGGCCGCCCATCTTCACCCCGCAGTACGCCCCCTTCCACGGCACGGTCGCCGCGCACACCGTGGAGATCCCCCTCGACGTCAACGAGCCCGCCTACAGCACCGAGCCGGTGGAGGAGCTGCGCCGCCGCTCGGCCATCAACACCGACGTGGCCGCCGCCGCCGTCCGCGCCACCTACGGTTTCGTGCGGGCCAGGCACGACCGGCTGATCGCCGACCAGATCGAGGTGTTCAGGCGCGGCGCGGCGGGCGAGCCGTCGAAGGCCGTGCCGCTCGGCATCGTGCCGGGCTTCGGGCCCGAGGACGTCTACACCACCACGTTCCCGCGCGCGTACGTCATCCCGTCCGGGGCTGGGCAGCGCTCGGCCACGGCCGCCGCCCGCCTGGTCGACCACCTGATCGCGAACGACGTGCGGGTCGAGCGGGCCGAAGCCGCGTTCCGCTCGGGCGGCAGGACCTACCCGGCGGGCTCGTACGTCGTGGACATGCGGCAGCCGAAACGCGGCCTGGCCAACGTCATGCTGGAGCCGGGCGCGGACATCTCACCCCGGGTCGGCGCCATGTACGACATCTCCGGCTGGAGCCACGCCCTGCTGTGGGGCGCCACGGTCGAGCCGGTCGAGTCGTTGCGGGCGCGTACCGAGCCGGTCAAGGCCGCCGCCCCGACCGGCTCCGTGCCGCGCACCCCCGGCCCGCTCGCGCTGCGCGTCAACGACGCCAAGGAGGTCAGGGCGCTCAACGACCTGCTCGCCCAGGGCGTCGCGGTGACGTGGGGGAGCGCCGGCGCGATCGTCCCGGCCTCCGCCAGGCAGGCCGCCAGGGCCGTCGCCGACCGCTACGGCGTCGCCTTCACCGCGGCGGGCCCGGCCGCCGGCGTCCCGCTCGCGCCGGTGCGGGTCGCCGCCGCCGCGTCCGCCGACGAGCTGTTCACGCTGCGCGAGCTGGGCTTCGCCGTCACGCCCGTCTCCACCGCCGTCCTGAACGCGGGCTTCGACTGGAGCGGCACGGACGTCCTGTACGTCTCCAGCGGCCTCAGCCACGCGGCGCTCAACCCGGCGGCCAGGACGGCGCTCGACGCGTTCCTCGTCACCGGCGGCGTCATCACCAGGGGCCGGACGGGCGCGGCCTTCAACGCCGCGGCCGGCCTGCTCACCGCCACCACGGTCGCGGGCAACAGCGACGGCAACGGCGTGGTCCGCACCGTGTCCCCGAACGCCGACCTGCCCGGGTACTCGTTCGTGTACTCGCCGCTCTGGTTCACGGGCCTCGGCCCCGAGGTCACGGTCGAGCAGTCGTACGCGGCGGAAGGGCCGCTCATCGCCGGTCACTGGCGGCCCAGGGACGACGGCTCGGGCGGCGGCCAGAAGGACGCCAGAGGCCAGGCGGCGGTGGTCAGCGGCAGGGACGAGCGGGGCGCGGCCGTGGTGCTGTTCGGCACCGAGCCGATGTTCCGCAACCACCCCAAGGGCCTGTTCGCGCAGGTGGCCAGGGCGTTGTACTGGTCGTCCTCGGTGACGGGGGCCGCCGTCGGCACTCCATGATCGAACCTGCTATGTTCTACCTTTCCGGCCGGGTTCGCTCCCGGCCGGAAAGTCACTTTCATGACCGAAATTGATGTGACCGTACGGCCGGCGACGGCCGACGACCGCCCCGCGATCGAACGCCTCTGGCTGATGTTCCGCCACGACATGGCCGACTACCAGGGCGGCCTGCCCAGCACCGACGGCACCTACCACAGCGACCGGCTGCGCTCGGCGCTCACCGACCACGACTGGGCGGCCTACCTGTTCACCAGCGGCGACTCGCCGGTCGGGTTCGCGTTCGTGCGCGCGCTGTCCGGGCCCGCCCGGGTGCTGAACAGCTTCTTCGTGGTACGCGGCGCGCGCAGGTCCGGCATCGGGACGACCGTCGTGCGCGAGGTGATCGCCCGCCACCCCGGCCCGTGGCGGGTCGCCTTCCAGGACTCGAACGCGGGCGCGGTCGCGTTCTGGCGGCGGGTGGCCACGGAGGCCGCCGGGGCCGCCTGGACGGAGGAGCGGCTGGCCGTGCCGAACCGGCCCGACGTGCCGCCTGACGTGTGGATCTCCTTCACCGCGGGCTAGGACGGGCGCGGCATCGCCACCTCCGGCGGTGGCGGTGCCGCCGCGTTCAGGCGATGATCGTTACATGCGCCCTTCACCGTCTGTCGCGCTGGCCGGTTTAGCCCTGGCCGTCCTGGCCTCCGGCTGCGCGGATCCGGCCACCGACCGCGTCTCGCTCGTCGGCTCGCAGCCGTCGTCCACGATGCTCCCGCCGTCGTCCACGATGCTCCCGCCCGAGGTCCGGACGACCACGGGCCCCGCCGTCCGCCACCCGTACCCGATGGCCACCTCCCTGGCCGACCCCACGGCGACCGGAACGCCACTCGCGCCGACCGGCGAGCCCCGGTTCTTCGTCTCGGCGGGAGCCCCCGTCGCCCGCTTCCCCGGCGACTCGAAGACCGCCGTGCAGACGCCGGTCAAGCCCGCCGTCCAAGACGCGGAGACCGGCGAGCTCGTCGCGGAGATCCCGCTGCCGCCCGGGGTCGAGAGCTCCTGGCACGTCGTGGCCGCCGCCCGCGACAACCGCACGTTCGCCATCGCCGGCTGGACCGGCCGCCAGGACCCGGCCATCGTCTTCTTCCTGGTGCGCCTCGGCGAGGACGGGCGGCCGGGCGAGCCGGTGGCCGTCACGCAGACCGACCCCGACGTCCTGACCACCGTTCACGACCTGGCGCTGAGCGCCGACGGCACCCGGCTGGCCTACGCCACGCCGCTGCTCGGCGGCGGCGCCAAGATCTCGGTGCTCGACGTCGCCACCGGCAGGCGCAGGGACTGGACGACGATGACGTACTCGATGGTGAACGGCCTGTCCTGGGCGCCGGACGGCCGGTCGCTCGCGTACGTGCCGGGTGGCCGTGCCATCGCCGTGCTCGACCTTGCTCGCGCGGGCACCGATCTGGACCGCGCCACCTCCAGGACCGTCACGAACGCCGAGGGCGTCCGGCTGATCGAGTCCGTCGCCCACACCCCCGACGGCGCCGCGCTGATCTACGCGGCAGGGCACACCGTCGAGCGCGTCGCCGTGTCGGGCGGGCCCGCGCGCGTCCTGGCCAGGCCCGAGCTGCCGCCCGGCGCGTCGCTGACCCTGCGCTTCAGCGTGGACGGGACGGGCGAGCACCTCCTGTACGTGAACGGCGGGCGCGCCCACCAGGTCAGCCTCGCCGACGGCACCGCCGCCTCGGTCCCGATCGCCGAGCAGGAGGGCGAACCGCCGCGCGCGGCCTGGTGAACGGTGTTGAATGTCGCAGATGTTCGATGATCCACTGCGCTGGCTCCGCGCCGCCGCCCACCGCACCCGCGAACTGGCCATGAACAGGGCCGAGACCGGCCTGGGCCACCAGGACGCCGACGACGACGCCGGCACCATCGGCACGGACGGCGCCCGCGGCTTCGACCCGTTCCCCCTGCTCGAAGCCCTCCACCGGCACGGCGTGCGAGCCGTGGTGATCGGGCAGGTCGCCGGCATCATGCACGGCTCCAACGAGCTGACCGGCGACCTCGACCTGCTCTGGGACGGCGACCCCGCGCACGCCCCCGCCCTGGCGGACGCCTTCGCCTCCGTGGACGCCCGGCTCACCGGCGAGACGGGCGACGCGCTGCCGGTCCGCCCCGAGTCGTTCCTGCGCCCCAAGGTGGAGTTCACCGCGACCGGAGCCGGCGGCGACTGCTGCACCCCGGCGCTCCCCTGGGGGAGCCTCGACGCCCGCGAGTTCCTCGCCCGCGCGCTCACTGCGTCAGGACCCGGAGGGCTGGAGGTCCACTACGCCTCGCGGGACGACCTGATCCGGATGCGCCGCGCCATCGGCCGTCCCAAGGACCTGCGGCGGGCCGCCGAGCTGGACGCGCCCGGCTGACGGTCGGACGATTTTTTCTCCAGGTCGCCTGGCTGCCCCCAACGTGAGACGTGGACGTCATGTCCGCATGTCGACATTGGCGCGAGGACCCTTCAGGGAAGGACGCGCGCGCCCATGACGATCTCTCTTGACACCGGTAGGTACACGGTCGGCATGGCCACCAGCGCCGCCGACCTCCAGGCGGCCCAGCGGCTGCGTTACGCGGTCTTCGCCGGGGAGATGGGGGCGCGGCTCGACAGCCCCGTCTCCGGCCTCGACGCCGACCGGTTCGACGCCTACTGCGATCATCTCCTCGTCCGGGCCGGGGACGAGGTCGTGGGGACGTACCGGCTGCTGCCGCCCGGGCGGGCCGAGCGGCTCTACTCCGACGCCGAGTTCGACCTCGCGAACCTGCGGCCCATCAGGAAGGGCCTGGTGGAGGCCGGACGCACCTGCGTCCACCCCGCCCACCGGGACGGCGCGGTGATGGCTCTGATGTGGGCGGGCATCGCCCGCTACATGGTCGCGGGCGGCCACCAGTGGCTGGCGGGCTGCTGCTCGGTGCCGCTCGACGACGGCGGCGCGCTGGCCGCCGCCGTGATGGAGCGGGTGCCGCTCGGCCCCGAGGAGCACCGGGTGCGCCCGCGCACGCCGTGGCGGCCGGGCCGGGTGGCGCCGCCCGACCGGTTCGTGCCGCCGCCGCTGCTGCGCGGCTACCTGCGGCTGGGGTCGTGGGTGTGCGGGGAGCCCGCGCACGACGGGGACTTCGGCACGGCCGACTTCTTCATGCTGCTGTCCATGGCCAACGTCAACGCCCGCTACCTGCGTTACTTCCTCGGCGAGCCGCTGTGAGCACCGTCCTGCCGCCCGCCGCGCGGCTCAACCCGTGGCGCCCCACGGGGCCGTGCACGCCCGCGGCCTGCATCGGGGACCCGGCCTGCGCGGTGGGCCGTGTCCGGCGCGCGGCCCGGCTGCTGGCCGCGGGCATGGTGGTGCTGGGCGGCGTGCCCGTGGCGCTCGTCGCCCGCGCCTTCACCCAGGCGCGGCTCACGAGGCTGTGGGCGCTGCTGATGCTGCGCGCGCTGGGCATCCGCCTGGAGGTTCACGGGACGGGTGGTGCGGGTGAGCTGGTCGTGGCCAACCATGTCTCCTGGCTCGACCCGCTGGTCATCGCGGCCGCGGTGCCGTCCAGGCCGCTCGCCAAGCAGGAGGTCGCCGGGTGGCCGGTGATCAGGACCCTGGTGGCGGGGGCCGGGGCGCTGTTCATCGACAGGGAGCGGCTCACGGCGCTGCCGTCCGCGGTGGCCGCCGTGGCCGGCGCGCTCAGGGCGGGCGACACGGTGGTCGCCTTCCCCGAGGGGACCACGTGGTGCGGGCGGGAGATGGGCTATTTCCGGCCCGCCGTGTTCCAGGCGGCGATCGACGCGGAGGCCGCCGTCAGGCCCGCCACGCTGCGCTACCGCGAGGGGCCGCTGCCCTCCACCCGCGCCTGCTTCGTCGGCGACGACTCGCTGCTCGCCTCGCTGCTGCGGGTGACCGCCACCCGCGACCTGGTCGTGGAGGTGACGCTGCTGCCTCCGGTACGGCCCGAGCCCGGTTTGCGCAATCCGCGTGCGAGAGCGGAACTGGCCGGAATCTCCGAGGCACACGTACGTGCGGGCGTCCCGGGCCGCCACCTGGAGGGAGAAGGCGTTTGATGCGGCCATCTCGATGGTAGATGGCCCTTTAGCAGGGGATCTGGAGATCGCCCCGCTATCGGAAGCCTTCGTCAGGGAAGGCGTGATAGGCGGTCTCCGCGGTTGAATCGAGACCGCCGGATCGGGGGAACCCAATGCGCAAGACGCTCACCGGGCTGGGCCTGGCGTTCTTCTTGACGCTAGTACCGGCCGCCGCGGCAACGGCGGACACGCCTGTCGAGCCGGTCGCGCAGAGCCAGGTGACACCGGCACCGCAGGACAACAACAGGGACGAAGGCGGCGGCAACGCCGGCCTGTGGGGCCTGCTCGGCCTGCTCGGTCTGCTGGGCATGGCCGGCATGCGTAAGCAGCGCAACCACGTCGGCACCGCAGAGAACATCCCGCACCGCACCACGCGCCCGTAACAGGGCCCAACCCCGGCCTCCGGGCCGGGGTGCATCTCCACCGGGTGACACGGCTGCCGGCAGGTCGGCCGTGTCACCACATTGATCGACTCCCCATATAAGGTTAGGCTCCCCTTATTTAGTGTGGCCTTACCTTCTGAGGAGCCGTCCTTGACCCGCGTGCTCGCCCTCGTGGCGCTCGTCCTGATCACCATCGTGGGCTGCGGCTCCACCACACCCGCCACCCCCTCCGGCACCGCACCGGCACCCCAGGCGTCCTCGCCCGGGGCCTTCCCCGTGACGCTGCCGCACAAGTACGGCGAAACCACCATCCCGGCCGCGCCCAAGCGCGTCGTCACCGTCGGCCTGCTGGAGCAGGACTCGCTGCTCGCTCTCGGCATCGTCCCGGTCGGCACCACCGAGTGGTTCGGCGGGTACCCCGGCGCGATCGGCCCCTGGGCCGAGGCCAAGCTCGGCGGCGCCGCCCGTCCCCAGGTGCTCAAGGACACCGGCAGCGGCCCCCAGTTCGAGAAGATCGCCGCACTGAACCCCGACCTGATCCTGGCCCTGTACTCCGGGCTGACCAAGGAACAGTACGAGACGCTCTCCAAGATCGCGCCGACCGTGGCCCAGCCCAAGGAGTACATCGACTACGGCATCCCGTGGCAGGAGGTCACCAAGCGGGTCGGCGCCGCCGTCGGCAAGCCCGCCGAGGCCGAAACCCTGGTCAAGCAGGTCGAGGACCGCTTCGCCGAGGAGCGCGGCAAGCACCCCGAGTTCGCCGGCCAGACCGGCCTGATGGCCACCCTGTACGAGGGCTACTTCGTCTTCGGCAGCCAGGACCCGCGCAACCGCCTGCTCGGCTCGCTCGGCTTCCAGCTCCCCGCCAACCTCGACCAGGCCATCGGCGACAAGTTCGGCGCCAACATCAGCCGGGAGCGGCTCGACCTGCTCGACACCGGCGCGATCGTCTGGAGCGTCACGGACGTCGCCAAGGGCCAGGAGACCCTGCACGGCGACACCGTCTACAAGGCGCTCGACGTGGTGAAGCAGGGCCGCGAGGTCTACCTGCCCGAGGGCACGCCGCCCAGCGACGCGGTCGCCTTCCTCACCGTGCTCAGCGTCCCGTACGTGCTCGACACGCTCGTCCCGCGGCTGGCCGCCGCCGTGGACGGCGATCCGGCCACCAAGACCTCGTGAAAGCGCTCGCCGCGGCCGTCGTCGCGCTGCTCGCGGTGTGCCTGCTGTCGCTCTCGCTCGGCGCCCGCGCCATCCCCCTCGACCAGGTGGCCGCCGCGCTCGCCGGAACGGCGGGCGACCAGGACGTCCTGGACGTCATCTGGTCCGTACGCGTCCCGCGCACCCTGGTCGGCCTCCTGGCCGGGGCGGCGCTCGGCCTGTCCGGCGCCCTCATGCAGGCGCTCACCCGCAACCCCCTCGCCGACCCCGGCGTGCTGGGCGTCAGCGCCGGGTCCGCGTTCGCCGTCGTCCTGGCCATCGGCGTGTTCGGGGTGGCGGCGCCCGCCGGGTTCGTCTGGTTCGCGTTCGCGGGGGCGCTGGTGGCCAGCGTGGTCGTGTACGCGCTGGCCGGGCTCGGCCGCGACGGCATGACCCCGGTCAAGCTGGCGCTGGCGGGCGTCGCCACCACGTTCCTGCTCAGCTCCGTCACCAGCGCGTTCGTGCTGGTGGACCCGGAGTCGCTGAGCAGGTACCGGTTCTGGTCGGCCGGGTCGCTGTCGGGGGCGGGCGGCGAGCTGCTGCCGCAGCTCCTGCCGTTCGTGGCCGCGGGCGCGGCGCTCGCCCTCCTCTGCGGCTCCGCGCTCAACAGCCTGGCGCTCGGCGACGACGTGGCCAGAGGGCTGGGCCGCCGCGTCGGCCTGGTACGCCTCCAGGGCGCGGCGGCCGTGATGCTGCTGACCGGCTCGGCCGTCGCCGCCATCGGCCCCGTCGTCTTCGTCGGGCTCGTCGTGCCCTACGCGGCCCGCGCCCTGGCAAGGGGCGGCGGCCGGTCCGAGGCCGACCACCGGCTGCTGCTGCCGCTGGCGGCGCTGCTCGGTCCGTGCCTGCTGCTGGCCGCCGACGTCCTGGGCCGGATGGTGGCCCCGCCCATCGAGGTGCAGGCGGGCCTGCTGGTGGCGTTCGTCGGCGGCCCCTTCTTCGTCGTCCTGGCCCGCCGCCGACGCCTCGCGGAGCTGTGAGCATGCGCGCGACCCCGTCTCCCGGCCGGGCGCTGCCCTTCCGGCTGCCCTTCCGACTGCCCCTCCGGCTGGCCTTCCGGCTGGCCGTCCCGCCCGTCTCCGGCGTGCTGCGGCCCCGGACCATCCTCGTCGGCGTGGCCGCCGCCGTCGCCGCCCTCCTCGCCTTCTGCCTGGGCATCGGCCTCGGCGAGGTCAGGCTCGGGCTGGGCCAGGTCGTCGCCGCGCTGCTCGGCGGCGGCGAGCAGGGCACCGCGTTCGTGGTGCACGAGCTGCGCCTGCCCAGGGCGCTGACCGGGCTGCTCGCCGGGATCGCGTTCGGCGTCTCCGGCGCGCTGTTCCAGACCATGACCCGCAACCCGCTCGCCAGCCCCGACATGATCGGCGTCACCCAGGGCGCCGGGGTGGCCGTGGTGGCCGGGATCGTGCTGGGGGCCGGCAGCGGGCTGGAGCTGCTGGGCTTCGCTGGGGCCGTGACGGCGGCGCTGGTCACGTACCTGCTGGCCTGGCGGCGCGGCACCACCGGCGGGCGCATCGTGCTCGTCGGCATCGGGCTGTCGTGGATGTGCACCAGCGCCACCGAGTACCTGATGGTCACCAGCGGCGACTTCCAGGCCCAGCAGGCGCTGGGCTGGCTGTTCGGCAACCTCAACGGCCGCACCTGGGACCACGTGGCCCCGCTCGCCCTGGCCCTGGCGGTGCTGGTGCCCGTCGCGCTGCTGCTCGGCAACTGGACCCGGGTGCTGCAACTCGGGGACGAGGTGGCGGTCGTGCTCGGCGCGCCCGTGCAGGCGGCGCGGCTGGCGCTGCTCATGACGGGCGTGGCGCTGGTGGCCTTCGGTACGGCGGCGGCCGGGCCCGTGGCCTTCGTCGCCCTCGCCGCGCCGCAGATCGCCCAGCGCCTCGCCCGCGCCGCCGCCCCGCCGCCGCTGGCGTCCGGCTTGACCGGGGCGTTCATCGTGCTGGGCGCCGACCTGGTCGCGCGGCTGCTGATCCCGGACGTGGAGCTGCCGGTCGGCGTGGTCACCGGGGCGCTCGGAGCGCCGCTGCTGCTGTGGCTGCTGGCCAGGACCAGGCGCCGCTGACCGCGACCGGCCACCGTCATCGCAGCCGCGCCCGCGCCGGAACGCCTGCGGCGGCGAGCACGCGTCCTGTCATCGGAGCCGCGCTCGCGCCGGAACGCTCCTGGCGGAGGCGAGCACGCGCCCTGTCACCAGGGCCGCGCTCGCGCCGGAACGCTCCTGGCGGAGGCGAGCACGCGCCCTGTCACCGGGGCCGCACTCGCGTCGGAAGCTCCTGGCGGCGGCGAGCACACGTCCTGTCGCAGGAGCCGCGTCCTGTTATCGGAGCCGCGCCTGTCACTGGAGCCGCGCTTGCGCCGGAGTGCCCGTGGCGGCGGCGAGCACCTCGGTGGGAGGGCCCTGGGCGACGAGCCGCCCCTCGTTGAGGAGCAGGCAGTGGTCGGCGCGGGAGGCCTCGGCCGGGTCGTGGGTGACGTGCACGATCGTCACCCCACGGGCGCTCTCCCGCTCGATCACCCCCGCGATGTGCTCCCTGGCCGCCGCGTCCAGGCCGGTCGTGGGCTCGTCCAGCAACAGCAGGTCAGGCTCCTGCGCGAGCCCCTGCGCCAGCAGCACCCGCTGCCGCTGCCCCCCGGACAGCGTGCTCAGCCGCCGCCCCGCCAGCGACGACACGTCCAGCGCGGCCATGCAGGCGTCCACGACCGCCCGGTCGTGCGCCGTCAGCCGCCGCCAGGGGCCGCGCGACGCCCACCGGCCCATCGCCACCGTCTCCCGCACGGTGATCGGCAACGCGTCGGACACCGCGTCGCGCTGCACCACGTACCCGGGCCGCCCAGCGCCGCTCAGCTCCACCGTGCCGTGGACCGGCCGGATGGTCCCGGCGAGCACGCCGAGCAGGGTGGACTTGCCGGAGCCGTTCGGGCCGACGACGGCGGTGACGCCCGCGCGCGGCAGGCGAGCCGACAGCCCGCGCAGGACAGTCCTGCGGCCGTAACCGGCCGTGACGTCCCTGAGCACGACAGCGTCGCTGACCTGCATGAGACCCCCTCATAATGACAACGGTTTTCATTCTAAGGGTCTGCCGAGAGGAGCCCGAGCCGCCGCCGGAGGTCGCCGGCCGGGCGCATCCGGGACCGCGCCACCAGGTGCTCGAAGAAGACCATCGTCTTGACCTGCCTGATCTCCGACTCCCTGCGGACGAAGGGCTCCATGATCTGCCAGAACTTCGGCAGGCTCTCCCCGAAGAAACTGAGGATCAGCTCCTCGGGCACCGCCTTGTGCACGATCAGCAGCCCGGCGTTGTCGAAGAGGAAACCGACCTTGCGCACGGCCGTCCTGGCGGGCTCGGGCAGGCCCGAGATGCCGCGCTCCGGCGAGTGCTCGGCGGCCAGGCGCTCGAAGATGTAGTCACGCGCCTCGAACCACTCCGGGCTGCGCGCCTCCTGGAAGGTGCCTAGGACGACGGGCATGAGAGCCTGACGCGCGCTCGCCCGCGCCTGTCGGATCGAGATGACGACCGCCGCCACTGCGGCCAGGGCGCCGGCGATGCTCAACGCTAACGGGATGTCCATGGTTATCAACAAATCAGATGTAGAAGCGCAACAACTTCTGTTGGACAGGGGTCTTCCCGGCGGGCGAGGATTCCAGTCGAAGTGGAGGTTGTGGGTTTTGAGTGAAGAAGTCGAAGTCCTCGTCGTCGGCGCGGGCCAGGCCGGCCTGGCGATGAGCGAGCATCTGACCGACCGCGGAGTGCCGCACCTCGTCCTGGAACGGCACCGCGTCGCGGAGCGCTGGCGCTCGCAGCGGTGGGACTCCCTGGTGGCGAACGGGCCCGCCTGGCACGACCGTTTCCCCGGCCTGGAGTTCCTCGACCTCGACCCCGACGCCTTCGCGTCCAAGGAGCAGATCGCGGACTACTTCGTCGCGTACGCGGAGAAGATCGGCGCGCCGATCCGGTGCGGCGTCGAGGTGACGTCGGTGCGCAAGCACGACGGGCGGCCCGGCTTCCGCGTGGAGACCTCGGACGGCGTCATCGACGCCAGGTTCGTCGTCGCCGCGACAGGACCGTTCCAGAAGCCCGTCATCCCGCCGATCGTCCCCGACGGCGCGGTGCCCGTGCAGGTGCACTCCAGCGACTACCGCAACCCCGCGCAGTTGCCCGACGGCGCCGTCCTGGTGGTCGGGGCGGGCTCGTCCGGGGTGCAGATCGCCGACGAGCTGCGGCGGTCCGGCAGGCCCGTCTACCTGTCCGTCGGCCCCCACGAGCGGCCGCCGCGCAGCTACCGGGGGCGCGACTTCTGCTGGTGGCTCGGCGTCCTCGGCAAGTGGGACGCCGAGACCCCGCCCCAGGGCGCGGAGCACGTCACGATCGCGGTCAGCGGCGCGCGCGGCGGCCACACCGTCGACTTTCGCGACCTGGCCGCCCGGGGCATCCACCTGACCGGCCTGACCGCTTCGTACGACGACGGGGTGGTGCGGTTCTCGCCCGACCTCGGCAGGAACATCGCCGCGGGCGACGCCAACTACCTGGCGCTGCTCGACGAGGCCGACGCCTACGTGACGCGCAACGGCCTCGACCTGCCCGAGGAGCCGCAGGCCCGCCGATTCGGGCCCGACCCGGAGTGCGTGACCGACCCGCTGCTCGAACTCGACCTCGCCGCCGCCGGCGTCACCTCGATCGTCTGGGCCACCGGCTTCGCCACCGACTACGGCTGGCTCCAGGTGGACGCGTTCGACGAGAACGGCAGGCCGCGGCAGCGGCGCGGCGTGTCGTCGGAGCCGGGCGTCTACTTCCTCGGCCTGCCGTGGCTGTCGCGGCGCGGATCGAGCTTCATCTGGGGGGTGTGGCACGACGCCCGGTACGTGGCCGACCACATCACCACCCAGCGCGGCTACCTCTCCTACGAGACGGCCGCCGACCTGACGGACATCGCTGTGAAGGCCGCCACGTGAACGCACCCATCGTCGCCGGGGGACACACCCGGATCCGCCCGTTCAACACCCGCGACACCTACCCCGAGCAGAACCTCGACAACGACCTGTGCCAGGCCGTGATCGCCGGGAACACCGTCTACGTGCGCGGCCAGATCGGCCAGGACCTCGACACCAGCGAGTCGGTCGGCGTCGGCGACGTCGAGGCCCAGACGGAGCGGGCGATGGCCAACATCGACCTGCTCCTGAGGGAGGCGGGCGCGCGGATGGAGCACCTGGTCAAGCTGACGATCTACCTCGTCGACCCGCGCTACCGCGAGCCCGTCTACCGCACGATCGGCCGATGGACCAGGGGCGTGCACCCGATCTCCACCGGCCTGGTCGTCTCGGCGCTGGCCCGCCCCGAGTGGCTGGTCGAGGTGGACGCCGTCGCGGTGATCCCGGAGGGTGAGCGGTGACGTTCTCGATCCTGGCCGTGGACGGCGACGGCGCCGTCGGGATGGCCGTCACCTCCTCCAGCCCGGCCGTGGCGGCCCGCTGTGTCCACCTGCGGGCCGGCGTCGGCGGTGCAGCCTCGCAGAACGTCACCGACCCGCGGCTCGGCACGGAGCTGCTGGACGCCCTGGAGGCCGGCGCGGGCGCCCGCGACGCGCTGGACGGCGTCGTGCGCGGGCGTGAGCTGATCGAGTACCGGCAGCTCACCGTCCTCACCCTGAACGGCGAGGCCGCCACGTTCTCCGGCGACAGGACCCTCGGCGTGCACCACGCGCGGGCCGGGTCAGGCGTCGTCGCCGCGGGCAACATGCTCGCGGACACCGGCGTGGTGGACGCCGTCGTCGAAGGCTTCGAACGCTCGGCGGGGGAGCTGGAGGAGCGGCTGCTCGCCGGGCTCGCCGCCGGGCTGGCGGCCGGGGGAGAGGCGGGCCCCGTGCACTCGGCGGGGCTGGCGGTCGTACGGACGGTTCCGTGGCGTGAGACGGACCTGCGGGTCGACTGGAGCGAGGACCCCGTCGGCGAGCTGGGCGAGCTGCTGAAGCTGTGGCTGCCGCAGCGCGACGACTACGTCACCCGGGGCCTCGACCCGACCGCCGCGCCCTCGTACGGCGTGCCGGGGGACGAGTGACATGACGGCCAGTGACATGACGGCCGCAGAGAAGGAACGCGTGGCGCAGGCTGTCTCCGCCGACGCCGGGCGGCTGATCGCGCTGTCCGAGCGGCTGCACGCCCACCCGGAGACGGCCTGGCAGGAGCACCGGTCGGCGCGCTGGGTGGCCGAGACGCTCGACGAGGCCGGTTTCACCGTCGCCCCGGCCTACCTCGGGCTCGACACCGCCTTCCACGCGACGTACGGCAGCGGGCCCTTCCGCCTCGGCCTGTGCGCCGAGTACGACGCCCTGCCCGGCCTCGGGCACGCCTGCGGGCACAACCTGATCGCGGCCATCACCGCTGGCGCGGCCCGCGCCCTCGCGCCGCTCGCCGACACGGCCGGGCTGACGATCGAGGTCTACGGCACCCCCGCCGAGGAGGGCGGGGGAGGGAAGATCGAGCTGCTGGAACGCGGCGCGTTCGCCGGGCTGGACCTGGCGATGATGGCGCACCCGGCCCCCGTGGACGTCGCGGAGGCGGAGGCGTTCGCGGTCTCGCACTCCCACGTCTTCTTCCGTGGCAGGGCCGCCCACGCCGCGGCCTACCCCGAGCAGGGCGTCAACGCCGCCGACGCGTTCACCATCGCCCAGGTCGCGATCGGGCTGCTGCGCCAGCAACTGCCGCACACCGTCCGCGTGCACGGGGTGATGACCAACGGCGGCGAGGCCCCGAACGCGATCCCGGCCCGCACCGAGGGCAGATGGTACGTCCGCGCCGGCAGCCTGGCGGGGCTGGCCGAGACGGAGGAGAAGGTGTGGCGGTGCTTCCAGGCCGGCGCCCTGGCCACCGGCTGCGAGCTGGACATCACCCCGGAGAGCAAGCCGTACGCGGAGTTCCGCAACGACGAGCGGGCGCTGGCCGCCTACCGGCGCAACGCGGAGCGGCTGGGCCGCCGCTTCGACGACGGCTCGCCGGCCCGGCGGATGAACCGGGCCTCCACCGACATGGGGAACGTGTCGCAACTGGTGCCCGCGATCCACCCGTACGTCGGCATCGGGTCGCTCCCGGCGCTGAACCACCAGCCGGAGTTCGCCGCCCACTGCGTCGGCGGTGACGCCGAGAGGGCGCTGCTCGACGCGGCGACGGCGCTCGCCTGGACGGCACTGGACGTCGCCGCCGGCTGAGAGCCGCTGGCGGCGGCGTCCGCCGTGGGAAGCCGTCGGCCCCTGCCGTCCGCCGTGGGAAGCCGTTGGCCCTGGCCGTCACGCTGCCGGTAGCATCGTGCCTGTTCAGGCAGGTCGCCGGGCCGAGTGCAGGAGGAGGGCAGCGTGAAGGCCCCCTCGTTCACCCTGGTGCAGCTCCGCTACTTCGCGGCGGCGGCCGAGCTGGGCAGCATGACGGCCGCCGCCCGCGAGCTGGTCGTCTCCCAGTCGGCCGTCTCCACCGCGGTCGCGCAACTGGAGAAGGAACTCGGCGTCCAGCTCCTGCTGCGCCATCACGCGCGCGGCCTGGCGCTGACGCCCGCCGGCCGGGCCTTCTACACCGAGCTGCGCGGCTTTCTCGCGCACAGCCAGGAGCTGGCCGACAGCGCCGCGAATGCGGGCAGAGAACTGGTAGGCGCGCTTATCGTCGGCTGTTTCGACACGCTCGCGCCTTTCTGGCTGCCGCATCTCGTCGCGAAGTACGGCACGCGACATCCGGCCGTCAGCATGGAGGTTCTCGAAGCCCCGCACGCCGCCCTGAAACAGAATCTCCGATCGGGCGCCTGCGAAGTCGCGTTGATGTACGCCTACGAACTCGGCGAGGACTTCGAAACCACCCGGGTCGCTTCCGCGCCCCCGTACCTGCTGCTGCCGCCGGGCCATCGCCTGGCGCACAGAAAGCGCATCCACCTGGCCGAGCTGGCCGAGGATCCGGTGGTGATGCTGGAGTTGCCGCACACCTCCGCCTACTTCCACTCGCTCTTCCAGGAGGTCGGCGTCGAGCCGCGCGTACGGCACCGCACCGCAGGGTACGAGACGGTGCGTTCGATGGTCGCCGCAGGTCACGGCTACGCGATCCTCAACCAGCGGCCCGCCCACAGCTTCACCTACGGCGGCGGGGCGCTGGTGACGGTCGCCCTGGCCGACGACTTCCCCGCGCTCGACGTCGTCGCGGTGCGGATGAGACAGGCCCGGCTCACCCGAAAGGCGGAGGCCTTTGTAGAGGTCTGCCGGGAAGTGGGAGCCGCGCTTACCGGATGAATTGTGTCGGGCGTGTTACTGCATCGAATTCCTTGATGCAAGTGATCGGTTTCTCGCGTTAGACAGATGGCTCGCCGTTGGCACAGGGTGTACTTGGTCACTGTGCTGCACAAGGAGAGTTGATGAGCACTCCAGCGCCCTCCCACGAGGCTCTTGAAATCCGGACGATCGAACATATCCCGATCGCGGAACGGCATGGCCGGGCGTCGCAGTTGTTCACCATCTGGTTCGGGTCGAACATCATGCTGCTGACCATCGCGACCGGCCTGCTCGGCACGCTCGTCTACGGGCTGTCGATCCCGTGGGCGATCGCCGCGCTGGTGCTCGGCAACCTCGCGGGCGGCGTCGTGATGGCGTTGCACGCGGCGCAGGGCCCCCAGATGGGCGTGCCGCAGATGCTGCAGACCAGGGCCCAGTTCGGCTCCCAGGGGTCGTTGCTGGTCGTGGTCATCGTGGTCGCCATGTACACGGCGTTCTTCGCCTCGAACATGGTGCTGGGCGGCCAGGGCCTGTCGAACCTGACGGGGCTGAACGAGACCCTGGCCATCACGGTCATCGGGGCCATCTCCGCCGCCGGCGCCATCTTCGGCTACAAGATCATCCACGCGATGGCCGGCGTGATGTCGGTGGTGGCCGGGAGCCTGCTCGTGCTGGCGTTCGTCATGCTGCTGGCCTTCGTGGACCTCCCGGCGGCCACCTGGTCGTCGGGCGGGTTCGGCTGGGCGGGCTTCATGGGCACGGTGTCGCTGGCCGCGCTCTGGCAGATCGCCTACGCGCCCTACGTGTCCGACTACACCCGCTATCTGCCGCGCGACACCGGCGTGCGCGCCGCGTTCTGGGCCACGTACGCGGGCAGCACGCTCGGCTCGATCATCCCGATGATCTTCGGCGCGGTCCTGGGCGCCGCCTTCCCCGCGCTCGACACGGTCGGCGCCGTGCGGGCGGGCGCCGGGCCCGCGGGCGCGGTCGTCCTGCTCGTCTTCGTGATCGGCATCGTCACGACCAACACGATGAACCTCTACTGCGGGGCGCTGTCCGTCCTGACCATCGGCCAGACGCTGCGGTCGAGATGGCAGCCGCAGGCCAAGGCGCGGTCGGTCGTGGTGGTCGCCCTGTTCGTCGTCGCCCTCGGCCTGGCGCAGCTCGGCAAGGGCGACTTCCTCACCAACTTCGTGAACTTCATGTTGCTGCTGCTGTGCGCACTCGTGCCGTGGACGGCGGTCAACCTGGTCGACTACTACCTCGTCCGGCACGGCGAGTACGACATCTCCGCGCTGTTCCGCGCGGACGGCGGCGTCTACGGCCGCTACAACGTCCCAGCGATCGGCTGCTACGTGATCGGCATCGCCGTGCAGATCCCGTTCCTGTCCAACGCGCTGTACGTCGGGCCGCTGGCCGAGGCCCTGAACGGCGTGGACGTCTCGTGGATCGCCGGGCTGGCCATCATCAGCCCTCTCTACTACTTCTGGGTTCGTGGCCTGCGCCGCTCCACCGGCGCGCACGCCACGGCCCCCGACCTCGCGGAGGCCGAAGGCGTATGACCGAGCGAACGCACGACGACTGGCTCGCGCTGGCCGCGAAGATCGAGCCGGCGACCACCGCGTGGATCGGCGGCCCCGTGCCGTCCCTGTCGGGGGCGACGCGGACGACCGTCAACCCCGCCACGGGCGCGGTGCTCGCCGAGGTGGCCGAGTGCGACGAGCACGACGTGGACGCCGCCGTCGCCGCCGCCCGGCGCGCCTTCGAGGGCGGGGCCTGGTCGGCGGCCTCGCCCAGGGACAGGGCGGCCGTCCTGCACCGCATCGCGCGGAAGATCGAGGAGCACGTCGAGGAGCTGGCCCTGCTCGACAGCCTCGACGCAGGCAAGCGCATCGCCGACACCCTCGCGATCGACGCGCCCGGCTCGGCCGCGATCCTGCGCTGGTACGCCGAGTCCCTGGACAAGGTGTACGGCGAGGTCGCCCCCACCGGCGCAGCCGACCTGGCGGTCGTGACCAGGGAGCCGCTCGGCGTGGTGGCCGCCGTCGTGCCGTGGAACTACCCCCTCGAAATGGCCATCTGGAAGATCGCCCCGGCGCTCGCCGCCGGAAACAGCGTGATTCTCAAGCCCGCCGAGGACTCCCCGCTCTCCGCGCTGCGCCTGGCCGGGCTCGCCGCCGAGGCCGGGCTGCCCGACGGGGTGCTGAGCGTCGTGCCGGGCGCGGGCCCCGTGGTCGGCCGGGCCCTCGGCAGGCACCGCGGCGTGGACGTGGTGACGTTCACCGGCTCGACCAGCACCGGGCAGCTCTTCCAGCAGTACGCCGGCCAGTCCAACCTCAAGCAGGTCTGGCTGGAGGCCGGCGGCAAGAGCGCCGTGGTCGTGCTCGACGACGTCGCCGACCTGGACGCGGTCGCCGACGGCGTGGCCGCGGGCATCTTCACCAACACCGGGCAGGTCTGCTCGGCCACGTCACGGCTCGTCGTGCAACGCGGGGTGGCCGACGAGCTGGTGCAGCGCGTGGTCGCCCGCGCGTCCGCGATCAATGTCGGCGACCCGCTCGACCCCGCCACCGGCATGGGCCCCGTGGTCAGCGAACGTCAGGCCGCCAGGGTGCTGGCGCTCATGGAGACGGGGGCGGCGCAGGCGCGCGAGGCGCACGGCGGCGGGCTCGTCCCCGGCATGCCCGCGCCGACCTACGTCCGGCCCCAGGTGCTGCTCGGCGTCGATCCGGACGCGCCCATCGCGCAGACCGAGGTGTTCGGGCCCGTCCTGTCGGTGCACGTGGTGGACACCGTGGACGAGGCCGTCGCCGTCGCCAACGGGACTCCGTACGCGCTGGCGGCGGGGCTGTGGACCGACAGCCTCAGCCGCGCCCACGGCGTGGCCCGCCGCCTGCGCGCCGGAACCGTCTCGGTGAACTGCGTGGACGCCCTCGACGTCGCCACCCCGTTCGGCGGGTTCGGCCAGTCGGGTTACGGGCGGGACCTCTCGCTGCACGCGCTGGACAAGTTCACCGGACTCAAGACCACCTGGATCCACCATGGCTGACACCTGCGACTTCCTCATCGTCGGCGGCGGCACGGCCGGGTCGCTGCTCGCGACCCGGCTGGCCGAGCAGGGGCACGACGTGGCGCTCGTCGAGTGGGGCCCCGACGACGAGCACGAGCCCCGCGCCCGCGAGCTGCGCAGATGGGCCGAGATGCTGGAAGGCGAGTACGACCTCGACTACCGCAGCGAGCCGAACCCGCGCGGCAACTCCCACATCAGGCTCGCCCGGCTGCGCATACTCGGCGGCTGCTCCACCGCCAACACGATGATCTCCTGGCGGCCGCTGCGCGGCGACCTGGAGGAGTGGGTGGCCCTGGGCGCCAAGGGCTGGGACCCTGACACGATCCTCCCGCTGTACGACCGGCTGCGCACGCCGATCCAGCCCGTCGCACCCGAGGACCGCAACCCGTACGTGGCCGACGTGGTGACCAGCGCGTCCGCCGCGCTCGGGCTGCCCGTGCAGGAACGCTGGAACGACGGCCGCCTCGACGAGTCGCCCAACGGCGTCGGCTTCTTCGAGGTCGGCTACACCCCGGGAACCAACGTGCGCGCCTCGACCTCGATCCACTACGTGCACCCGGCCCGCGCCGAGGGCCGCGGCCCGGCGGTCCTGACCGGGCTCCGGGCCGTGCGCGTCCTGTTCGAGGACAAGGACGAGGACGAGGACGGGGACGGGGACGAGGGCGGGGACGAGGGCGGTGGCCTGCGCGCGTGCGGCGTCCGCGTGCGCGACGCCGACGGCGCGGAGCGCGACCTGCGCGCCGCCGCCGAGGTCGTGCTGTGCGCCGGCGCCATCGACACCCCGCGCCTGCTGCAGCTCTCCGGCGTCGGCCCGCGCCAGGTGCTCCAGGACGCGGGCATCCCCGTCGCACTCGACCTGCCGGGCGTCGGCGAGAACTTGCAAGATCACGTCGAAGGACTGGTCGTCTGGGAGGCCACCCGCGTGCCGCCCGCCACCTGCGCCAGCGGCTGGGACGCCGGCGCCGTGGTGAGCCTCGGCGGCGACGGGCGGCCCGACGTCCTCATGCACTTCCCCGTCGAACCGTGGGCCGTGCACGCCGAGCGCCACCTGGCGGAGACCGGGGCCCCGCCGCTGCCGGAGCGGACGATCGCGATCGCCCCCAACGTGGCCCGCCCGCACAGCCGGGGCCGGGTCCGGGTCCGCTCAGCCGACCCGGACGCGCCTCCGGCCATCGAGTTCCGCTCCTTCACCGACCCGGATGGGCACGACGAGGCGATGCTGGTCGCGGGCGTGCGCCTGGCCCGCCGGATCGCCTCGGCCGAGCCGATGCGGTCGTGGGTCAAGCGCGAGGTGTTCCCCGGCCCCGACCTCACGAGCGACGAGGAGCTGTCGGCCGTGGCCCGCGCGACCCACCAGACCGTCTACCACCCGTCGGGCACCTGCCGCATCGGAGCGCCCGGCGACGCCGCCGCGGTCGTCGGCCCCGACCTGCGCGTCCACGGCGTCAAGGGGCTGCGGATCGCCGACGCGTCCGTCTTCCCCACGCTCACCTCCGTCAACCCCGTGGTGACGGTGATGGTCGTCGCGGAGCGGGCGGCAGACCTGATCGCGGCGGATCACCCCAAGGGCTGACAGGGCTCCACGAGCGGGCAGCCCGTCTGCGTCTCCAGGAAGCGCAGCACCAGCTCCCGGGCGCGCGCCGCCGGGACGCTGGTGTTGCGGCCGACGATGTGCAGCCCGTAGGCGTCCTCCAGCGCCACCGCGTTCGCGGCCACGTCCTCCACCGGCAGGGACAGCCGGAACACGCCGCTGTCGCTGCCGTGCCGCAGCGCCGCCATGTAGAGCGACACCTCCCTGTCCCACAGGGCCGTCATCAGCACCGCGTGCGTACGGCTGCGCGCCGCGTGCACGTGCGTCTCGTACAGCACCCGGCACACCGGGTCGTCCTCACCGGCCGGCAGCCCCGCCCCGACCAGCCGGATCAGCCGCCGCCTCGGGTCCTGCTCCGCCTGCGCCGCGCGGGCCCGCGCCCAGTAGAAGCGGTCCACCGCGTCCTGGTGCACCTCCAGCAGCAGCTCGTCCACGTCCGGGTAGTAGTAGCTGACCAGCCCCGCCGACAGCCCCGCCTCCTCGGCCACGTCGCGCACCCGCAGCCCCGCCAGCCCGCGCCTGACGATCGCCCGCCCCGCGGCGGCGACCAGCTCGCTGCGGCGGCGGGTCTGCTCCTTAGGTCGCGCCATGTTCGGAATTTTTGATGACAGCCATCGAAAAACCTCACGCTTCTCTGTGTAAACAACAGGTTTCCAGGCCTTGCACGGGCTGGCAACACCGCGCATTCTTTGCGATACGCCGCAAAGAATAAGCAGGAGAACTTGATGACGCACCCACTCGACCGCCTGACCGCCGAGGAGATCGCCGCGAACCGCGCCCTCCTCACCGACGCCGGGCTGGTGACCGCGCACACGCGGTTCGCGCTCGTCGGCCTGCACGAGCCCGCCAAGGCCGACGTGCTGGCCTGGACGCCCGGCGACCGCGTCGAGCGCCGCGTGCGATCGCTGCTCCTCGACCGGCGCAGCGGCGCGGTGCACGAGGTCGTGGTGTCGCTGACCACCGGGTCCGTGGTGCGGCAGCGGGAGGTGGACGTCGTCGCGGAGGGCCAGCCGCCGATCCTGCACGAGGAGTTCGACCTGGTCGAGGAGATCCTGTGGAAGGACTCCGGGTGGGCGGCGGCGATGGCGCGGCGCGGCATCCACGACCCGCGCGCCGTGCGCGTCTCCGCGCTCAGCGCCGGCTGCTTCGACCTGCCGGGCGAGGAGGGCCTGCGCCTGGTCCGCTGCCTGGCCTTCCAGCAGCTCGGCCCGGACGACAACGTGTGGGCCCACCCGGTGGACGGCGTCGTCGCCTACGTGGACCTGATCGCCTGCCGCGTCCGCGAGCTGATCGACGAGGGCCCGATGCCCGTCCCCGCCGCCTCCTACGACTACCACCTCGACGACCCCGCCCGCCCGGCCCGCACCACGCAGCGGCCCATCGTCATCACCCAGCCGGACGGGCCCAGCTTCACCGTCGAAGGCGACGTCGTGACCTGGGAGAAGTGGCAGTTCAGGGTCGGCTTCAACCCCGTCGAGGGGCTCACCCTGCACCAGATCGGGTTCCAGGACGGCGACCGCGTCCGGCCGATCGTGTACCGGGCGTCGGTCGCCGAGATGGTGGTGCCGTACGGCGACCCGGGCCCGATCCGCTTCTGGCAGAACTACTTCGACGCCGGAGAGTACTCCCTCGGCAAGGAGGCCAACTCGCTCACCCTGGGCTGCGACTGCCTCGGCGAGATCCACTACCTCGACGCGGCCCTGCACGACGACGACGGCCACCCGCGCGTCATCCGCAACGCGATCTGCATGCACGAGGAGGACGCGGGCGTGCTGTGGAAGCACACCGACGCCTACAACGGCAGCGTGTCCACCCGCCGCCAGCGGCGCATGGTGGTGTCGTTCTTCATCACGGTGGGCAACTACGACTACGGCTTCTACTGGTACTTCTACCTCGACGGCACGATCGAATTGGAGTGCAAGGCGACCGGCGTCGTCTTCGCCTCCGCCCACCCCGGGGGCGAGTACCCGTGGGCGAGCGAGATCGCGCCGGGCGTGGCCGCCCCCTTCCACCAGCACCTCTTCTCGGCCCGCCTCGACATGACCGTGGACGGCGTGCGCAACGCGGTGGACGAGATCGACGCCCAGCGCGTCCCGATGGGGCCGGGCAACCCGTACGGCAACGGCTTCACCCGCCGCGTCACCCGGCTGCGGCGCGAGTCACAGGCCGCCAGGCTCGCCGACGGCCTGCGGGGCCGCGTCTGGCAGATCAGCAACGCGGAGTCGCGCAACGCGCTCGGCCACCCCGTCGCCTACACGCTGCACCCCGAGGGCCTGCCCACGCTGCTCGCCGACGACGGCTCCTCCATCGCCCGGCGGGCCGCGTTCACCCGCAGGCACCTGTGGGTCACCGCCTACGACGAGAACGAGCGCTTCCCCTCCGGCGAGTACGTCAACCAGAACGACGGCCGCACCGGCATCGACACCTGGATCCAGGCCGACCGCGACCTCGACGGCGCCGACGTCGTGCTCTGGCACACCTTCGGCCTCACCCACTTCCCGCGACCGGAGGACTGGCCGATCATGCCGGTCGACCGGACCGGGTTCGTCCTCAAGCCGACCGGCTTCTTCGACGCCAACCCGGCGCTCGACACCCCCGCGCCGCGAGCCCACCGGCAGCCCGGCGCGGCACCCGAGTCCGCGTGCTGCCACCCGCAGGCATGACGCGCGCCCAAAGCGACACGGCCACCCACAGGCATGACGAGCGCTCAAAGCGACACAAGCGACACCGCCGCCCCTCCCTCCCCCCAGCGAAAGGCCTCACCGTGAGTACTGACACCGCCCCTCCGGACGCCTGGCTGGTGGGCCTGGCCGTGTCCGGCGGCGCGTACCTGCTGGTCGCCCGCCGCGCCGCGACGCGCGCGGCCGAGCCCGCCGTGGTGGCCGCCTGATGAGCCCCGACACGATCATCGTCAACGCCCAGGTGCACTCCGCCGGTCCCGGCATCACCTCGGTGGCCGTCGCCGGTGGCCGCATCGCGGCGCTCTCCCCGGAGCCGCTGCACCGGCTCGCCGGGCCGCGCACCGAGGTCGTCGACGCCGGCGGCGCGACCCTGCTGCCGGGCTTCACCGACGCGCACGTGCACCCGCTCGCCGCCGGCGTGCAACTGCTGACCTGCGACCTGTCCCGCCTGCCGCACTCGCCCGACGAGTACCGCGCCACCATCGGCGGCTACGCCGAGGCCCATCCGGAGCTGGAGTGGATCAGCGGCAACGGCTGGTACGGCGACACCTTCCCCGGCGGCCTGCCCGGCCGGGCCTTCCTCGACGAGCTGGTGCCCGACCGGCCCGCCGCGTTCATCAGCCACGACGGCCACGGCGTCTGGGCCAACAGCCGGGCACTCGAACGCGCCGGGATCGACGACCGCACGCCCGACCCGGTCAACGGCCGCATCAACAGGGACGCGTCCGGCGCCGCCACCGGGATCCTCGTGGAGCGGGCCGGCGACCTGGTCACCGACCTGCTGCCGCCGGTCACCGGCGACTTCGCCGAGCGGGCCGTGCTCGCGGCCCAGCGGCACCTGCACGCGATGGGGATCACCGGCTGGCAGGACGCCTGCGTCGGCCCGCTGTGGGGCCTGCCCGACCCGCTGCCCACGTACCAGAGGCTGGCCGCCGACGGCAGGCTCACCGCCCGCGTCGTCGGCGCGCTGTGGTGGGAGGCCGGGGAAGGCCTCGCGCAACTGGAGTCGCTCGAACAGCGGCGGGCCACCAGCACGATCGGCCGTTTCCGCGCGACGTCGGTCAAGGTGATGCAGGACGGGGTCTGCGAGAACTGCACCGGAGCCATGCTGGAGCCGTACTCCGGCGGCCCGCACCACGGCACTCCGTCGGGCCTGTCGTTCATCGACCCGGAGGAGCTGCGCGAGATCTGCCGCGAGCTGGACCGGCGGCGCTTCCAGATCCACCTGCACGCCGTCGGCGACCGCGCCGTCCGGGAGTGCCTGGACGCGCTGGAGTCCGCCCGGCAGGCGGGCCCCGACCAGGACAACCGCCACCAGATCGCGCACCTCGACGTGGTGCACCCCGCCGACGTGCCCCGCTTCGCGTCCCTCGGCGTGATCGCCAACCTCCAGGCCCTGTGGGCCCGCCGCGACAAGGAGATCGTGGAACGCAAGCTGCCGCTGCTCGGCCGCGACCGCGAGCCGCACCACTTCCCGTTCGGCGCGCTGCACCGGGCGGGCGCGCGGCTGGCGATGGGCAGCGACTGGCCGGTCACCGACCCGAACCCGCTGTGGGCGATCTACACCGCGGCCACCCGCCTCGGCCCGCCGCAGGATCCGCACGCCGTCGGCGACGGGGCACTGACCGAGCCGCTCGAACCGGCCCAGGCCCTCGACCTGCGGGTGGCGCTGGACGCCTACACCGCGGGCTCCGCCTACGCCAACCACGCCGAGCACGAGACGGGCACCATCGCGGTGGGGCGCCGGGCCGACCTGGTGCTGCTCGACCGGCCCATCCTCGACGACCTCCAGGAGGTCAGCGCGGCCAAGCCGGTCCTGACACTGGTGGACGGGCAGGCCGTGCACCGCGAGCGCTGAGTGGCGGACGAGACACCCGGCAGGGTGTCTCGTCCGCGCTTGCCTCAGCCGGCCGGGTTCCAGCCGTCGCCGCCCGCCAGGTACTTCTGCGGCGTGTAATTGGCCGCCTCACTGTCGGTGAGCTGCTTGCGGTTGGCGTTCACGGTCGCGCCCGAGCCGTTGTTGCGGTACTCCGAGAAGCGGGCGTTCTTCCACGAGTTGGTGGACATGTCGGTCCACGGCTGCGCGGTGGCGATCGTGGCGCTCAGCGTCGACTCCCGGTACAGCACCTGCGCGTCCGGCCGCCACGGACGGCCCAGCGTCGTGTTGCCGGTGCCCGCCCCTGTGACGCGCGACTTGTAGAACAGGAAGCCGTACGTCTTGGCCGCCGCGGTGCTGGCCGCCGTGATCGGGCCGCCCGTGCTGCGCTTCTCGTGGATGTCGCAACTGTGGAAGACGATCGTGCCGCCGCCGAAGATGAAGTCGACGGTGCCCTCCACGTAGGAGTTCTTCACGTACGCCCGGGCCGAGTCGTTGACCAGCAGCGTGTCCTGGTCGCCGAGGACGCGGACGTTCGTCATCGTGGTGCGGTCACCGTCCAGCCGCAGCGCGACCGCCTGGTGGCCACTCGGGATGGTGCTCTCGTCCAGGTCGTTGGAGACCGTCAGGTTGGTGAGCGTCGCGTCGCGGCCGGAGACCTGCGCCGTGAAGCTGCCCGAGGTGCCGCTGGTGTAGGCCGAGCGGTTGTTGACGATCAGCGTGTCGGCCGGGGAGGAGCCGAGGCCCTGCAACGTCACGTACGGCTTGTTGAGCGTGACGATCTCGCGGTAGCTGCCCGGCTTGATGGTGATCACCACGCGGCCGGTGTTGCCGGAGGGCACCGCGTCGATGGCGGCCTGCACGGTCCGGTAGCGGCCGGTCCCGTCGGAGGCGACCGTCGGGGTGCCGCCGCCCGAGGATGTCGGGTTGAAGGTCCATTGCATGCGGGCGAGGTCGGAGCAGGTTTCCTGGACGATGGGGTTGCCGCCTGCGGTGGAGCCGTCCTTGTTGCTGAGGCACAGGCCGGTGGCGACGTTCTTGATCAGGTATTTGCCGGTGGCGGCGGTGGAGGTGGTGAAGGTCCACTGCTGGTTGGGCTTGGTGCCGTCGCCGCAGCCCCATTGCTGGAGCTGGGTGCCGGAGGTGGTGGTGGAGTTGGGGACGTCGATGCAGCGTCCGCTGGCGACGTTGGCGAGGTTGTAGACGCTGCCTTGGGCGATGGCTTTGAACTGCTGGTTGGTGGCGGTGGTGGAGCAGGCGATCTGGGTGAGTGGCGCGCCGTTGTCGGGTGAGGAGCCGGCGACCTCGACGCACTTGCCGCTGGAGCCCGACGCCAGCACGTACACGCCGTTGGCCACCGGGACGGCGGCCCGCGCGGGAACCGCCGTCCCCAGGACGGCTGACGCGATCAGGACGGCCAGCCCGCCCGCGACAATGCCTTGACGCATGATGCGACCCTTTCTCGGGAGGTGCCCGGGCCGGCCGCGTGACCGGCCCGGAGGCTGATCACGTGCCGATGTTGGCCTGGGGCCCCGCGTACGTCCTGAGCAGGGACGGCACACTGGCGGCCGGGTCGAGCGTGTAGGAGTAGAACGACGACGGGGTGAACGCCGAGCCGCCCGTCTCCTGCTGGCCGGTGGAGTTGACCACGATGCTGCCGCTCTGGCGGAGCTGGGCGGCGTCGTCGCGGTAGTACGGGTCCTTGACGTTGTCGTAGTAGCTGTTCTCGATCACCATCTTGGTGGCGCCGCGCGAGTAGTTGCCGTACCCGGAGATGTTCTGCAGGTAGTTGTTGTACAGGTGCGCGTAGGCCACGTTGTCGGTGCTCGGGTTGCGCTGGTTGTTGTCGTGCAGCCAGTTGTGGTGGATGGTCATCCGGGACGTGACGTTCTCGGTCCAGCCGATGCCGAACGCCTTGTTGTTGTCCGCCAGGACGTTCCACGAGATGGTCAGGTAGCTGGTGTCCTTGCGGCTGTCGATCAGGCCGTCGTTCATCCGCGTGATGTGGTTGTGGTCGATCCAGATGTGGTGGGCGGTGTCCATCTGGATGCCGTCGTAGTCGTAGGCGTCGTCACCCGGGTCGTCGTCGGCCATCCGGGTGTCGCGGATCGTCAGGTTACGGATGATCACGTTGCTGACGCCGGAGCCGAGGAAGAAGCCGCCGTTGACGATGTGGCCCTTGGTGCCTGCGCCGACGATGGTCTTGTTCGAGGCGACCCTGATCTCGGTGCCGTACGGGGTGACGGTGATCGGGCCGCCGACCTTGATCACGTACGGGGCGGCGGCGGTGGCGTACCTGACCAGGTCGGCGTAGGTCGTGACGGTCACCGTGGCGCCGGCCGCGCCGCCGGTCGTGGTGGACAGGCCGCTGCCGCTGGTCGCGGCGAACCCGTCGGCGTTGTTCGACCAGGTGCGTCCGCCGCCCGAACTGGTGGGGTTGAAGGTCCACTGCATGCGGGCGAGGTCGGAGCAGGTTTCCTGGACGATGGGGTTGCCGCCGGCGGTGGAGCCGTCCTTGTTGCTGAGGCACAGGCCGGTGGCGACGTTCTTGACCAGGTACTTGCCGGTGGCGGCGGTGGAGGGGGTGAAGGTCCACTGCTGGTTGGTTTTGCTGCCGTCGCCGCAGCCCCATTGCTGGAGCTGGGTGCCGGAGGTGGTGGTGGAGTTGGGGACGTCGATGCAGCGTCCGCTGCCGACGTTGGCGAGGTTGTAGACGCTGCCCTGGGGGACGGCTTTGAACTGCTGGTTGGTGGCGGTGGTGGAGCAGGCGATCTGGGTGAGTGGCGCGCCGTTGTCCGGTGAGGAGCCGGCGACCTCGACGCATTTGCCGCTGGCGCCCGACGCCAGCACGTACACGCCGTTGGCCACCGGGACGGCGGCCCGCGCGGGAACCGCCGTCACCGCGGCGACCAGAGCCGCAGTGGCGCAGACGCTGAGCATTCTTAACAGGGGGTTCATGAGCCTTCCTTACTTGAGACCGGTCGTGGCAATCCCCTTGACCAGGTACTTCTGACCGGCGATGAAGAAGCCGATCACCGGGGCGAGCGACAGGAAGGACATGGCGAACATCTGCCCCCACTGCGACTGGCCCTCGGAGTCGATGAACTGCCGCAGCGCCAGCGGCACCGTGTACAGCTCGGTGTCCGTCAGGTACAGCAGCGGGCCGAAGAACTCGTTCCACACCGAGATGAACGTGAAGATCGCCGTGGTGGCGAACGCCGGCATGCACAGCGGCATGATCACCTTCCAGAAGATGCGGAACGGGCCGCAGCCGTCGATGCGGGCCGCGTCGTCCAGCTCCCTCGGCAGAGAGCGCATGAACTGCACCATCAGGAAGATGTAGAAGGCGTTGGTGGCCAGGAAGTTCGGCACCAGCAGCGGGTAGTACGTGTTGAGCCAGCCGAGCTTGGCGAACACGATGTACTGCGGCACCAGCAGCACGTGGCCGGGCAGCATCATGGTGCCGAGCATCAGCGTGAAGAACAGCTTGCGGCCGGTGAAGTTCAGCCGGGCGAACCCGTACGCGGCCAGCGAGCACGACACGAGGTTGCCGACGATGCTCAGCACCACGATCACCAGCGAGTTGACCAGGTAGACGCTGAAGGGCTGCTCCAGCGCGTCCCACCCGAGGCTGTAGTTGCTCAGGTCCCACTCGGCGGGCCACAACGACAGATCCTTGAAGATCAGCGAGTTGGGCTTCAGCGAGCTGGACACCAGCCAGGCCAGCGGATAGAGCATGACCGCGCCGGCCAGGCACAGCAGCACGTGCCTGACGAAACGGCTGCGCCGGGTGCTTCCAATGCGCTCGACATAGCTGTCCTGTTCGAAGGACGGAGCCGACATGGCGAAGACCTCAGTTGTCGTAGTGGACCCAGTACCTGGCGGTCAGGAAGTTGAGCGCGGTGAACGCCGCGATGATCACCAGCAGCATCCAGGCCATCGCCGCGGCGTAGCCCATCCGGAACTGGGAGAACCCCTGCTGGTAGAGGTAGAGGTTGTAGAACATGGTGGAGTTCGCCGGGCCGCCCGCGCCGCCGCTCATCACGTAGCCCTGGGTGAAGGTCTGGAACGACGAGATCAGCGACTGGATCAGGTTGAAGAAGACGATCGGGCTCAGCAGCGGCAGCGTGATCGAGCGGAACTGGCGCCACCTGGAGGCGCCGTCCATCGCGGCGGCCTCGTAGTACATGACCGGGATCTGCCGCAGCCCCGCCAGGAAGATCACCATGGGGGAGCCGAACGTCCAGACGTGCAGCACGATCAGCGTGGTCAGCGCGTAGTCGGGGTCGGAGGTCCAGCCCGGCCCGTCGATGCCGAACCAGCCGAGGAAGCCGTTCACGATGCCGTCGAGACCGAAGACGTACTTCCACAGCAGCACGATCGCGACGCTGCCGCCCAGCAGCGACGGCAGGTAGAAGACCGCCCGGTAGAGCGCCAGCCCCCTGACGCCCCGGTTGAGCACCATGGCCACGCCCAGCGCCGCCGCCAGCGACAGCGGCACCGACACGAAGGTGTAGACGAACGTGACCTTCAGCGACTGCACCCACACCGCGTCGCCGAACATTTCGGTGAAGTTGCCCAGGCCGATCCACCGCGGCGCGTTCAGCAGGTTGTAGTCGGTGAAGGCCAGGTACAGCGAGGCGAAGAACGGGATGACGGTGAACAGCATGCCGGCGAACCACGGCAGCAGGAACAGGTAGCCCGCCCGGTCGCGCCGCGGCTTCTGGCGCCGCCGCGCGGGCGAGGGGCGCGCCCCGGCGACCGCCGGCGGCGCGTCCAGCGTGGTGCTCACTTGCCGAGTGCCTTCCTGCCGGCCTCCATGAACGCCTTGGCCGCCCGCGCGGGCGTCTGCCGCCCGAACTCCACCTCCGCGGCGATCGTCGTCAGACTCGCGGCGATGCTGCTGGAGCCCGGCGGGTAGGTGTAGGCGCGCGGCAGCTCCTCCTTCTGCAGCGCCAGCAGGTAGTCGGTGGCCACCTGGTCGTCGGCGGAGAGCACCGGCTTGATCGCCGAGGCGACCGAGGTGTTGGCGGGCACGCCGCGGGTGGTGCCGGTCGCCTTGGACGCCTCGGGATCGTTGATCAGGAAGCTCAGCAGGCTCAGCGTCTCCTTCGGATGCCTGGACGCCGCCGCGACCGACCACAACGCCGGCGTGTCGATCGACTGGCCGCGCCGCTTCTCCGTGGTCTCGCCCGGGATGCGCAGCAGCGCCAGGTTGCCGCCCGTGACCGCCTGGTTGGCCGCGAAGTTGTTGGTCGGGATGATCTGCGCCGCGATCAGGCCCTTGGCCAGCGGCGACTGCTCGGCCGACGCGCCCAGGCTCTCGACGAACCCGGCCGGCGGGATCGCGCCCGCCGCCCGCAGCTCGTCGAACATCTCGAACCACGCCGTCATGGTCGCCTCGCTGACGCCCAGGTGGCCGTCGGCGGTGTAGAAGTCCTCGCCCTTCTGCCGGACGAACACGATCAGGTTCGCCAGCGTGCCCGCGTCGAAGTGCGCCCCGTACACCTTCTTGCCGCTGGCCTCGGTGATGCCCTGGGCGAAGGCCGCCAGGTCCTTCCAGCTCCAGGTGTTCCCGTCGGGGACCTGCGCGCCGTACCGGGCCGCCGTCGACTTGTTCACCACGAACCCGATCGTGTTGAGCCCGGAGGGGATGCCGAAGTACTTGCCGCCGACGCTCGCCAGCCCGATCGCGGGCTCGCTCAGCGCCGAGACGTCCACGGCGCCGTTCTGCGCCTTGATGTCCATCAGCACGCCGCGGTCGGCGTACTCGCGGACGCTGTCCATCCGCATCATCATCAGGTCCGGCGGGTCGCCCGCCGCGAAACGGGTGGCCAGCTTGTCCTTGTACGGGCCGCTGTCCTGGTACTCCGTCCGCACCGTCACGCCGGGGTTCTCGCGCAGCCAGAGGTCCAGCGCGGCCTGCGTCTTCTTCGCCCGGGTGGCGTCACCCCACCAGACCATGTTGAGCTGCACGCCGCCACCCGAGGAGCCGCCGCCGCCGAAGCCGCGGCCGCAGGCCGCCAGCCCGAGCGCCATGGTGGAAAGCCCGGCCGTTCGCAACAGGTCCCGTCTGGAGACAGTCATGGGCATGCCCTTCACGAGGCAAAAGAGGGGGGTTCAGAACGCGGGCCACGCCGTCCCGCGCGTCAGTGGGGTGAGGTTACGGCCGCGTTTCTGACACAGTCAATCCACCTGACACGGGCGGCGAGGCGGGTCTGATCGCCTTGTCTCCCCGGTTCTTTCCGGGCACTTTGGCTGGTCATGATGGTGAAAAGGGCAGGGTGGCCGGGTGCCCGCGCGGTGGCGGTGAGGTGTCCGGCAGGTCGTATTCCGAAAATTTCGGGATCCCGCGGGCGGCCCTGCGATGAACGTTTCATCGCAGGGGCGCCTTTCGCCTGGTGACGGGGGCTGCGGTCAGCCTGCTGGCTCGATGACGGGGACCGCGGTCAGCCTCCCAGCTCGATGCGGTGGACCTGCGCCGCCGACTCGATGACCAGCGCCTGCTCCTCCCGCCGCCAGCGCACGGGCCGGTCGTCGCCGAGCGCGCGCACGGCGATGATCTCGCGGTCGAGCAGCCCCGCCGCGCGGCCGAGCCGCCGCAGGACCACCGGCCCGTCAGGGACGGCGAGCGCGGTCGCGTACAGAGCCGCGCCGGTGGCGGTGTAGCGGATGTCGGCGGCGGTCATCGCGCCACCCTCGTTGAAGCCCTGCTCCTTCAGCGCGGGCGGGTCCTCGGCGGACGGGCCCTCGCCGAAGACCTTCCAGGGAACGGTGTCGAAGATCGCCTCACCGTTGACCGCGAGCCACTCGCCGACGCCCGCCAGGATCGCCCGCTCGTCGGAGTCGATCTCGCCGTCGCCGGTGATCGGGACGCTGAGCAGCAGGTTGCCGTTCTTGCTGACCACGTCGGCCAGCATGCCGACCACCTCGGCCGCGCTCTTGTAGCGGTGCTCGGCGAAGACCCGGTCGTCGTAGTGCCACTGCCCCAGGCAGGTGCACGTCTGCCACGGCTCCGGCTCGATCCGGCCGGCGGCGCCGCGCTCCACGTCCCAGGTCAGGGCGCGCCGCTGCCGCTCGTCGAGCACCTTGCCGCAGACGATCAGGTCGTCGTGCAGGTTGTACAGCTCGGCCGCGATCTCCAGGCCGACCGGGCCGCACTGGTGCAGCGGCAGCACCGTGTCGTCGAAGTACACCAGGTCGGGCCGGTAGGCCTGCGCCAGTTGCAGCGTCCTGGCCTTGAAGCTCGCCTGGTAGGCGGCGTCCGGCCAGTGCTCGGGGTCGGGCCAGTCCCAGTTGCCGTTGACGGTCTTCTGCTGGTCGAAGCCCGGGACCGGGTGGTGGTTCTGGGCGTACAGCTCGCGTGGGTCGAGCCCGTCCCACCAGGTGCCGACGCCGTCGGCCGCGGTGAGCCGTCCGTCGTAGCGCCGGCTCGGCTCGTACCAGGACCAGGCGTGCGCGGCGTGCACGCTCACCCCGAACCGCAGCCCGTGCGCCCGCGCCGCCGCCGCCCACTCGCCGACGACGTCGCGGCGCGGGCCGACCCGGACCGAGTTCCACGCGTGGTGCGGGCTGTCCCACAGGTCGAGGTTGTCGTGGTGGTTGGCCATTGCCACGAAGTACCTGGCACCCGTACGCGCGTACAGGGCGACCAGCTCCTCGGGGTCCCAGCGGGACGCCGTCCACTCGTTGATCACGTCCTTGAACCCGAACCGCGAGGGATGCCCGTAACGCTTCAGGTGGAACTCGGCCGCGTCGGTGCCGGGCAGGTACATCTTGCGGGCGTACCAGTCGCCGAAACCCGGCTGGCACTGCGGCCCCCAGTGCGCCCACAGGCCGAACTTGGCCCGCGGGAACCACTCCGGCGTCCCGCGGCTCTCCAGAGACTCCCATGACGGTGTGAACTGCACGGCTTCCTCCATCGCTCTTCCGGACCCGCACCCCGGGCCGGAAGGATCGTACGCAGAGCCGGGTGACCGAGGAGGAGACGCATGGAACTGTTCAGCGAAGAGCGTTCGGCGGACGTGGTCGCCGGGAGCTTCGCCGCTACGCCGGACCCGCGCCTGCGGGACGTGCTGACCGCCCTGGTGCGGCATCTGCACGCCTTCGTCAAGGAGGTGGAGCTGACCGAGGAGGAGTGGAGCGCGGCCATCGGCTTCCTCACCAGGACCGGGCAGCAGTGCGACGACGTGCGGCAGGAGTTCGTGCTGCTCTCCGACGTGCTGGGCGTCTCCATGCTGGTCGAGACGATCAACCACCGCACCGGCGGCGCCTCGACCGAGTCGACCGTGCTGGGCCCGTTCCACATGGTCGAGTCGCCGCCGCGCGAGCTGGGCGACACCATCGCGCTGGACGGCAAGGGCGAGCCGTGCCTGGTCACCGGCCGGGTCACAGGGCCCGGCGGCGAGCCGCTGTCCGGCGCCCAGGTGGACGTGTGGCAGGCCAACGCCGACGGCTTCTACGACGTGCAGCAGCCCGGCGTGCAGCCCGAGCTGAACCTGCGCGGCCTGTTCACCGCCGACGAGGACGGCAGGTTCTGGTTCCGCACGATCGTGCCGCGCTACTACCCGATCCCCGACGACGGGCCAGTCGGCGAGCTGCTGGCCGCGACGGGACGCCACCCGAACCGGCCGGCGCACGTGCACTTCATCGTGACCGCGCCCGGCCACCGCCCTGTCACCACGCACCTGTTCGTGGACGACAGCCCCTACCTGGACTCCGACGCGGTCTTCGGCGTCAAGGAGAGCCTGGTGCGGAGCTTCCCCGTCGTGGACGACGCGCGGCGGGCGGCCGAGGCGGGGTTGCCGAACCCGTTCCGCACCGTGCACTTCGACGTCGCCCTGCTGCGCGAATGAAACGTTCATGCGGCCGGGGCGCCGGACGCTGGGCGGCCCGGCCGCCGCCTTGACATGTCCTTGACACGATCGCCGGGCAAATTTAGTGTCGCGAACGGAACTCGGGAAAGCGCTTACCGCAGGCCTGTTCGTTGAAACGATTCAGCACCCCGCCCCCGTCGTCAGTCACGGAGAACCCCCATGACCACAGCCACCCCCCGCCGCCGGTCCGCCAGGATCGTCGCGGCGCTGGCCGCCCTGACAGCCGGCGCCGCGACCGGTGTCGTGATCGGCACCGCCCCGGCGTCCGCCGCCTGCGGCGACGGCACCTTCCAGTCACAGGTCACGGTCAGTGGCAGCACCTGGACCGCCCGCAACAGCGCGGGCAGCAGCGTCTACAGCGGCACCGACTTCCGGGCGGCGGTCCAGGCCGGCATCGGCAGCCTCACCGCCGGGCGCACCTCCATCCAGCGGGTCGTGGTACGCGGCAACGGCACCATGAGCGCCGGCACCCGGATCTCGCTGCCGAGCTACACGTCCCTGTCGGTGTGCGGCACGATCAACGTCACCGGCTCCGGCTCCGGCGACTACGCGCCCATCTACTCGCGCGGTACCAGCAACATCGAGGTCCCGTACCTCAACGTCACCGGCACGCCGATCTACGGCATCTTCCTGCGCAACGTCACCAACGTCTGGCTCGGCCAGATCGACATGCGGCTCGGCGCCGGCCTGGGCGTGCGCATCGACAACCGCGGCGACACCAGCCAGTGGACCCGCAACGTGCGGGTCGACAACGTCTACGTCCAGGGTGCCAGCTCGCACGCCATGGAGACGTACGGCGTGGACGGCCTCACCGTCGGCACCGTGACCGCCCGCAGCGTCGGCGAGTCCGGCCTGCTGCTCAACCAGACCATCAACGCGACCGTCGGCACCGTGGACGCCGACAACGCCGGCGCGGGCACCGGCTACGCCGCCTTCCGCATGGCCAACCGCAACGGCCGGGTCGGCAGCTCCTACCCGAACAACATCCGCGTCGGCACCGTCAAGGCGCGCGGCGGCGGGCGCGGCATCTTCTGCGTCTCCGAGAGCGGCGGCGCCACCATCGACCGCGTTGACCTCGCCAACACCGGCAACAACTCCGTCCTGGTGGAGAACTGCTACAACGTCACCATCGCCGGATCGTCCGGCACGATCAGCGGCGGCGGCGAGGTGCGCATCGCGGCCCGCACCGAGTTCGCCCCCTCGTCCGGCATCAGGTTCCAGAACCTGACGGTCTCCAACACCAACATCCGGTGGAGCCCCTGCACCGGCAGCAACAACACCATCAGCAACGTCACCCGGGTCAACTCGACGCTCACCTGGTGCTGAACCGGCCGCGTCGGCGGCCACCCGCAAGTCGCCGGCGCGGTTCTTCTTTCGCTGACAGGAGCAAGCATGCGCAAGGTCTGCCTCCTCATCGTCACCGCCCTGCTGTCATCCCTGGCGTCATCCCTGGTCCTTGTTGCCCCGAGCGCCGCCGCCTCGGCCACCTGCGACACCCGCATCGGCACCGGTCCTACCTCAGCCGCCTTTGCGACCACCACCGTCTGGCTGGCCGGCGACTCCACCATGGCCAACCCCAGCGCCACCTGCCCCGTCGGCTGGGGCACCGAGTTCGACTCGCTGTTCCACAGCAACATCGTGGTCAACAACCTCGCCGTCGGCGGGCGCAGCATCCAGACCTGGCTGTACGAGGGCAACGTGACGTCCACCATCGGCCCGGACGGCGAATGCGCGCTCAGCTCCACCGCCTACTCCTCCCGCTGGCAGCAGGTGCTCACCGGCATGAAGGCCGGCGACTACCTGTTCATCCAGTTCGGCATCAACGACGGCTCGACGACCTGCCCCCGGCACGTCGGCACCGCCCGCTACCAGCAGCTCATGACGATGATGGCGCAGACGGCACTGGCCCGCGGCGCCCACCCGGTCCTCCTCACCGCCGTCGCGGCCATCACCTGCTCGGGCAGCACCGCGGTCAAGAACCGGGGCTTCGTCACCCAGACCTTCGCCGCCGGATCCGCCACCGGCTCCCCGGTCATCGACCTGCAGAGCCTCAGCGTCGCCTACTACAACTCGCTGGGCCTGTGCCCGAACAACGGCGACTACACGTCCGGGCCGGTCGGGCAGTTCTTCTGCAACGACCACACCCACTTCGAGGCGTACGGCGCCCGGCGGATCGCCCGGCTGGTCACCGGCGCGCTCCGGACACAGAACATCCCGCTGGCCGGATCGCTGCTATGAACGCCGAGAAGGGCACCCCCATGACCCCCAACCGGACCACCGCCCCACCCGCCGCCCCACCCGCCGCCCCACCCGCCGCCCCACCCGCCGCCTCGCGCGCGGCCTTACCTACCGCCTTGCCTGTCGCCCGGGCCGCCACTCTGCGCGCCACCCTGCGGGCTGCCGTGCCCGTCGTCCGAACTGCCACCGTGGCTGCCACCGTGGCCGTCGTCCTGGCCGCGCTTCTGCCGACCGGCGCGGCCCGGGCAGCCTCGATCGAACCGCAGCTCATCACCAGCGTGGACACGAGCGCAGGCGGCACCGGCGCCCGGCTGCTGCTCGGCGACGTCACCGGCGACGGCCGCCTCGACCTGGTCACCATGCAGCCCACCTACTCGGCCGACGACCGCTACATCGGCCGCCAGGTGCAGGCCCTGACCGCCTACGACTTCGGTGGCGGCGCCCCGCTGTGGCAGGTCGGTACCCCCGACCCCCGCGTCACCAACAACGGCACCGACATCCCGGCCGAGATTTACGACCTGGACGGCGACGGTGACAACGAGGTGCTCGCCGTCATGGACAGCATGTTCCGCGTCTTCGACGGCCGCACCGGCACCCTCGTCCGCGAGTTCCCCGTACCAGGCCCGAACGCCTGGGACACCATCATCATCGCCAACTTCCGCGGCCGCCCCCACCCCCAGGACCTGGTCTTCAAGGACCGCTACAACCAGGTGTGGGCCACCGACCAGCACGGCGAGTTGCTGTGGACCCACACCGGCGTCACCGGCCACCGCCCCTACCCGCACGACTTCGACGACGACGGCCGCCAGGAACTCCTCGCCGGGTACGACTTCGTCACCCCCGACGGCGACCTGGTCTGGACGGCCGCCATGGCCGACCACCCCGACTCGATCGCGGTCGGCGACATCGACGGCGACGGCGGCGAGGACATCGTCTTCGGCGGCGCCGGGCTCGGCGGCGACAGCACCAACGCCTACCGCGCCGACGGCACCCTGCTCTGGCAGAACCTGGACGCCGTCGAAGCCCAGCAGATCGGCCTCGGCGACTTCCGTCCCGACCTGCCCGGCCTGGAGGTGGCCGGCCTGGACCGGGTCGACCGCACCGCCACCACCGGCAAGGACGCCCTCTACCTGGTCTCGGCCACCGGCGAAACCCTGTGGAAGGAGAACCGCACCACGCTCGGCTGCTGGGGCACCGTCATGGAGCCGCTGCACAACTGGGACGGCACCTACTCCGACCTGCTGCTGTCCTGGAACCGTGGCTGCGGCGAGGTGGCCGGCATCTGGGACGGGCACGGCCGGCGGGTCGCCACGTTCCCCGTGGACGGGCGGATGATGCGCGGCGACATCTGCGGCGACGACCGCACCGAGGTGGTCGACTACGTGATGGGCGACCACGCCTACCTGTATGCCGGCGGGCCGTGCGACCTGGCCGCCAAGGTCACCGGCCGGCCCCTCCCGCAAGCCAAGCGGTTGTACAACTACAGCCGTTACACCGCTGAGGAGATCCCCGCCGACCACGCCCAGGGCCGCCGCTGGTCCCGCACCGGCCCGCACACCTGGCGCGTGGACCTGGGCAGGCAGCGCGAGCTGACCGGCGTCCGGACGGCGTTCACCCGCGACGTCACCTACCGGGTGGACACCTCCCGCGACGGCCGCCGCTGGACCACCGCGGCCCGCGCCGTCACCGGCGACCGGGTCGAGTTCACCGCACTCGGCCGACTCGTCCGCATCACCACCACCCGAGGATCGGCCCACCTGAGAGGCGCCACGGTGCTGGGCACGCGGTGACGTGCTCCCGTCCGGCTGCCCCTGAACGCCGGTTTGGGGCATGCGCCGGTGTTGGGCATGCGCCGGTGTCGGCACGCGATGACGCGCCCCGCATGACGCGCCCCGCGGTGACACGCCCGCGGTGACACGCCCGCGGTGACACGCCCGCGGTGACGCGCCCAGCACCGACGCACCCCCGTCACGTCACGCCCGCGCCCGTACCGGCAGCACCTCGTCCCCTACCCGCAGCGTCCCAAGGTTCCTGGGCACCAGCCGGACCCCGAACCAGGACTGCCCGTCCCACCGATGACGCTTGGCCAACGTCCGCAACGGCTCCTGACCCCCGTCCAGCGTCGCGGGATCCCAGGTGATCGCCACGCAACGGTCGCACAACTCCGACACCCGGAAGTCGACCTCGCCGATGCGCACCGCCCCCCAGGCGTCCTCCTCGAACGCCTCCGCGCCGTCGATGATGGCGTTGGGCCGGAACCGGGTGATGTCGAGCGGTTCCGGCGGCTGCTCCTGCCGTTCCATGGCGGCCTCGGCGATCCAGTCGTCCAGCCGCCGCAGCGAGCTGCGGGACACCAGGTGGAGGGCGGCGTCCCAGGAGAGGCCGTCGTGTTCCCCGGAGGTGGGGTGGCGTCGCAGGCCGTCCTGCCACACGAGGCGGGCGGGCTTGCCGAGCAGGGCGGTGAACCATTCGTGGGCGTCGTCGGCGGCGAGGACGCCCCGTTCGAAGTTGGCGAAGCTCACGGGAAGCGTGTCGCCGGCGGCCGGGGCGACCTTGAGCTCGCCCATGCCTTCAGCCGACAGGATGAGGTGGCCTTCGGGGGTCTCGGCGGCCGAGACCAGGAGGAGCCGGGGGTTCTCGCCGACCCAGATCAGCTCGCCGCGCGGGTCCACCACGGCCCAGCGGCGGTCGCCTTCCAGACCCCAGGGGAGGACTTGGGCGGAGAGGCGGGGGGTGCCTTGGACGGACTTGATGGGATAGGTGCGGATCTCCGCTAATTCCATTGGCCAAGAATAGGAGAAAGCGCTCTCCGGGGATATGGGCGCCACGCGCCGGACGGCACGATCCGGCGATCCCCGCGCCGCACCAGGCCCGCGACCGCCTCCTCCCGCACCTCGCCGTACGCGTCGCCGACCCGCGCCCACAGGGCGTCCCGGATCGCCGCGCCGTCGGCCTCGCACTGGGTGCCCAGGGCGAACGTCGCCCAGTTGCGCACCTCGTCCTCGGGGTCGGCGCTCAACCGGATGAGCACCTCGATCACCGCGTCGTCCGCGTCGGGGCTGATCGGCAGCGACCACGCCACGTACGCGCGGACGTCCCCATCGGGATGCCCGGCGAGGCGCAGCAGCCCGGGAACGGCCCGCTCATCGCCCGTGCAGCCGAGCGCCCGCGCGATCGAGGCGTGGACCGCGTGGTCGGTCTCCGACGCGAGCAGGCCCAGCACCGCGAACAGCACCGGCTCCCGCAGCGACGCGTCGACCTGCGCCAGGCTGCCCAGCAGGTCGCAGCCGACCTTCCGCTCGACGCGGTCGTCCGAGCTCAGCAGGGAGAACCCCAGCCTGGACGCCGGCACCGGGTCGTCCGTGGCCTTGGCCACCAGCTCCCACGCCTGGTCGTGGTCGCCCGGGCAGGTGGCGTTCCTGATCAGCTCGACCGCTTCCGCGATCAGTTCCATGGAACGAATGGTCGCCCATCGTCGGCCTCCCGGCCATGCGTTTTCCGCGCGGCCCGATCAGTCGTCGCTGTACCCGTACGGCGGCGTGATGGGCTTGCCCTCGGCGAAGCGATCCGGCGCGAACGCGGACACGTCCACCGTCTGAGCCGCGCCCACCGCCAGCTCGGACAGCGCCCACCCGACCGCCGGGATCGACTACGTGCTCGTCAACGGGGCGGTCGCGGTGGATCGGCGGGCCGGGTTCCGCCTCCGCGCAGGTGCGCGGGAAGGCGGCCCCGGCATGGTGCCACGGCGTCAGCCGGTGACCGGCACCCGGGTCACGGTGGCGGGCTGAGCGGACAGCAGGACCTGATTCCAGCCCGAGGTGTCGACCGCGCCCTGCCCGGACACGTCCGCCCCCTGGCCGTCGTAGGGATGGGTGTCGAAGTAGCGATACAGCGACCCGTCAGGCTTGTGACCGTAGTAGACGCCCGCACCCGGGGACAGCAACTGGTCGAACCCCTGCCAGGTGGAGGCCCGCAACTGGTAACGCGTCCAGCTGTCCGCCCCGAGGATCTTGTACGAGAGCAGCGCGCCGGCGGTGGTCGTGCCCACGAGGTACCCCGATAGACCGGTGGCGGCGAGCGTCTTCAGGGCGAAGCCGGTCCCGATGAGCGTGTTGCCCGTGATGTCGGTCAGGGATGGCTTGGCCGCCGCGATGGTGTACCGGCGCAGGACGCCACCGGTGATCCCGTACAGAAAGGTGCCGTCGTAGGTCAGCAGGTCGTGGGTGAAGCCGCTCCCGAGCAGCCTCGGCCTCCCGAACTGGAAGGAGTCCGTCACGTCGTGCACGTCGACCCGGTAGAGATTGCCCGCCGTGCCGGCCTCGGTCACCAGCAGCGTGTTGGCGTTCAACGTCGCCATCGCCTTCGGCGTGAAGCCCAGCGTCCTGGCCGAGTGGACCGGGTCCGACGTGCGCGTCCCCGTCGCCGCGTCGATCGCCGTGTACGTCAGCCGCCCGCTCGGCAGCACCCCGAACACCGAGGCCGTCCCCGTCGGCCCGCTGACCAGCGGCCAGACGGTGTTGACGATGGTCTGCGCGTCGGCGGCCTGCCCCTGGTAGGCGTCGGGGGAGGCCGCGCCCTGGACGGCCTGGCACACCTCGCCGATCGGCGCGGTCAGCCAGGCCCGGTCGGGGTAGAGCCCGAGCACGCTGCTGTGCAACGCCTGCGTGGCCCAGACGGGATCCAGCCGCCGCGTGGTCTCCCCCCACGCCGCCCGCATCCGGTAGAGGCCGAGGGCGTCGTCGCCGGGATCCTCGCCGAGGTTCTGGACGCCGGTCTCCACGATGGCCGTGGCGAGCGCGATCACCGCGGCCCGCTCCGGCCGTCCGAGCTGCGCGGTGGCCTTGATCACCATGCGGGCGCAGGAGACGCGGTAGGCGTCCATGGAACCGCGCATGGTGCCGCTGAGCGTGGCGTTGAGCTGCGCGGCCACCTCCGCGTCGGCCGCCGTCTCCCCGGAGGGGTCGCACGCCACCGGCGCGGTGGTGGCGGCCGACGCGGGGTGCGGGGCGGACAACACGGCGGTCGCCAGCACGAGGGCGGCGGCACCGGACACAAGGGGGTTGAACGTTCGGGTCACGCGCTGCCGGGGGCGGCTGACCCTGCCGGGTTCCCTGCCGGTTTCGCTGCCGGTCTCCATGGCGGTTTCCATGCCGGAAGACGCTAGGCGGCGGTGGTATGTCGCGGGTATGCCGCTTCAGAGGCTCGCGCGTCAGTCGCACACCCGCAGACCGCCGCCCGCCGGCTCGGTGAAGGAGTTCCTGGTGATCTGGCCCGCCGAGTTGATCCACGCGTACTCCACGCGGTAGGTGATCCAGATCCCGCCCACCTCCGGGCAGTACCTGAACGGCCCGTTGCCCGTGTCCGTCTCCGGCCAGAACCCGCCCCACCCGTCGGCGTCGAGCTGTCCGTCCACCGAGACGATGGACACCGAGTAGTCCGCCCCGCCGGCGGTGTCCGTGACGGTCGCCCAGGCGCGCAGCCGTTCGCCGTTGGCCGGGTCGTAGTTGAGCCACATGTGCAGCCTGACGGCCGAGCCGTGCCAGGCTTCGTGCACGGTGACGGCGGCGTCGGCGCGGCCGGCGTTGACGGCCGCGGCGGAGATGATGAGCACGCAGAGCATGAGGACCCGCTGAAGGGCGCGAGTCAGGTTGCTCGGAAGCGGCCAGCCGGTCTGGTGCCCCATGGTCCCTCCTCGGTGAGTTCCTGCTGCGACCAGTGGACATCGGGAAGGGCGTCTCGTACAGGGGCGGGTCCGGCGTGCTCGCCGCCTTCTGACGGGAGCTCACTCCTGAACGGCGGCGACCGTTTCCGCCATGGACTCCGAACGCCCGAGCATCGACGCGTCCTCCAATCCGTCCGAGCCGTCCCGGAACGGATGCCCGCAGGATTTGCCCGCCCGCTGGATCGACGTCTTCATCACGGGGAACTCCGGCTCCCAGGGGTTCCGCGGCAGGGGAGACGCGCCGTCCACCACCCAGACCGCGACCGCCTCGCGGTCGTCCTCGGTGAGCTGGTTCAGCAGGTTGTCATAGGTGATCGGCCAGCGCGACACCCGATAACGCCACGCGAGCGGCGCCGCGGCTCCTCCCTCGCCCGCCTCGATCACGCACTCCTCCAAAGGGCCGCGAGAATCTCCTAGTTCCTCTTCGGCGTCGATACTGTCGGCTCGGAAATAATGCACATCCGTGGCGACCCTGATGACGTCGTACCTGTCCTTCGGCACATGGACCACCAACGTGGTCTCGACACTCTCGCCTTTCTCCAGATTCACGAAGTCGGCGCTCACCTGGCCGGTCTGGATCAATTCTGGAGAGGTCTCCTCGAAGGTGGGATTGTAGCGAGCGGACGGTCCGTAGTTTCGCAGTGTGGCTCGATCCAGTCGTTCCATGCCGTCCACCGGTCGCGCCTGCGTGTAGACGTGCTCGATGATCCTCGACCCGATGATTGTGTACATGGAGGCGAGTATCCGCACTGCGGGGCTCCCCGTATTGACCACCTTTATGTTCGCGGTGGCTGTCAGTCGATCTTTCTGCGCCCCGGTGACCCTCAGTTGGCTTCTGATGCTGAGCGCGGGATGGGTCTGCGCCGGGAGGTATCGCACCGAGTACCAGAACTGCGACAGGGCGATGACGCTCACCACGAGCGTGACGATCGCCCCGATCGCCGCGGCGCCCAGGTCGTGAGTAGGCCATTTGATCCAGGAGCTGCGCCGGTTCCGCCACAGCCACCGGGCGTCCACAATCATGATCAGCGCAGCGGTCAGGACGGCCAGGACCGACAGAATGAGGACGGCGACCAGGCGTGGGTGCGCGGTGAACCCGACCGAGGTCTGCAGTGCGAGCGACGTGTAGGCGAAGAGGACCGCGATGGCGGCGGCCAGCTGACTACGCGTGCCGCGCCTGCCTCGCAGGATGACCCGTAAAGTTCCCGCTACCGCGACTGCCCCCATGGCCATGAAAGCCGCCCCTACGGACTTCGATCCGAAGCCGTCGGCGAAGAAGAGATCGCCTCCTCCGAGAATCAGCACAGGCATGCCCAGAACGAGCAGGCCGTGACTTGACATGCGGTGGAAAGGCGATGATCCTTCCGAATGCTGTGCGGGATTGACGGGAGCTTCGGCGTCATCTGGCATGGGTCACCCTTTTCGCGAGACGGGATGCCATATTTGTTTCATATGACGCAATCCGGACATTCAACGTGATGTGCGGGGTGGAGTCGCCAGTCCATTGAACCGCAGAAAGTCAATGGCGGCACATGTCATCACCAAGCCGGTTTAATCTCCCGCGAATACCGGATGCCGAAGGCGGCGGCGTGCCGCCGGTCGTCCGCCGGTTCACCGAACGCCATCCGACGTGACGCCGTGCTCAGAAACCGATGGCAGAGTGTCCGCGCTGCGCCCCGCCGCCGAGTATCCGATCCAGCAGGAACCCGATCGCCCCGATGAGCAGCATCGTCGCCGCCAACCGCTCGTAGTCGAGGTTGTCACGGGCATTGAGCACCGCGTACCCCAGCCCGTTCGACACCCCGAACATCTCGGCGGGCACCAGCACCACCCAGGCGATGCCGAGGGCCACCCGCAGGGCGGTCCGCAGCGGCCCCGCCAGCCCCGGGATGACGGTGCTGCGGATCACCTCCCACCGGGTCGCGCCGAGGGAGCGGGCGACGAGTGCCGCGCCCGGGTCGAGCGCGCGGGTGCCCGAGGAGACGCCGAGGACGATCGGCCAGAGGGCGGCGAGCGCGATGAGGGTGATCACGGGCGCGTCGTCCGAGCCGAGCAGGACGATGACGAGCGGGGCCCAGGCGAGCGGGGACGTCATGCGCAGGAACTGGACGACCGGCGCGGTGGCGTACTCGACCAGGGCTCTGGAACCGAACAGCAGCCCCAGGGGCACGCCGATCACCGTGGCGATCAGCAGGCCGGACAGCAGGCGCCCCAGTGAGGCGGTCACCGCCGCGAGGGTGACGTCCTCGACGAGCATGCCCGCCAGCGCGCCGGCCGCCGAGATCGGCCCCATGCGGGACAGCACGGCGTTGCCTGCGAAGATCACGTCCGCGAGGAGAGCCCACAGCAGGACCACCAGGAGCACCACGGCCGCCCGCCAGGCGGCCCAGATCGCGGGGCGGCGGCGGTGCGGGTCCGGCGGCGCGGGCACGGCGGTCGCGGGGCTGAGGGTGTCGGCCGAGGTTGTCACGGCTCGATGACCTCCGTGCGCACGCGGGTCGCGCCGAAGGCGGTCAGCCCGCCGGCGGCGTCGAGTGCCGCCGCCGAGATGTCGGTGGCCACCAGGTCGCCGTGCACCTCCGCGGGGTCGAGGTCTTCGAGCCAGGTCACGTTCGCGTCCACGACCGTCTCCTTCATCGCGCGTACGAGCTCGCCGGTGTAGCCCGGATAGGGGTGAGGCTGGAAGTCGATGCGGCGCGAGTCCCATTCGGGGTGCCGGATGGCGCCGGACGACAGGTAGGCCGGGTCGGGGCGGGCGGCGAACGTCCGTTGCAGCGCGGGCAGCGGCTGCGGGAGGTAGCGGCCCTCCGACAGCCTCCGGGCGGAGCCCTCGCGGTCGCCCCGGATGGCGAGCTGCGCGGCGATGATCGCCTCGGTCGCGCGGAGCGCCACGTCCGGCTGGTCGCGTACGAGCTGCTCGCGCACGACCGTGACGCAGCACGCGTGGTCCTTCCACACGTCACCCGTGAAGCGCAGGATCTTGCCGATCCCGAGAACCTCGGCGGCGGCGCAGAACGGCTCCGCGACGATGTACCCGGAGATCGAGCCCGACTGCAGCGCGGTCGGCATGTCGGCCGGGGGGATCACGACGAGCTGGGCCGTCCGGTCCCGGGCGCTCGGTGCGGAGTCGAGCACCGGCTTGATGCCCGCCTTGCGCAGCAGCTTCTGCAGCACGACGTTGTGGACGGAGAACCACGCGGGGACCGCGACCTTCGTGCCCGCCAGGTCCTCCACCCGCCCGACGTCCTTGGCGACGGTGAGGGCGGAGCCGTTCGCGTGGTTCCAGGCCAGCACCTTGACCGGCACCTTGGCGTCGTAGCGGAGCTGGATCGCCAGCGGCATCAGCAGGTGGACGAGGTCCACGTTCCCGCCCTGGAGCGCCTCGACGAGAGGCGCCCATCCCCGGTACAGGACGGGGGCAGGGGTGGTGATGCCGCGCCTGCCGAACTGGCCGGAGTCGTGGGCGAGCAGCAGCGGGGCGGCGTCGGTGATCGGGAGGTAGCCGATGCGCAGGGCCGCCTCTGGTCTCGCCGGGGTGGCGGCGGTGGCGGTCCGGTCGCCGGTGCTCAGGAGGGAGCCGACGACGGGGGCGGCGAGCAGGGCGAGAGAGCCGGTGATGGTCAGTGCCTCGCGCCGCGTGCTCGCGGCCCCTGCGCTCCCCGCTGCGGCGGGAGCGTCCGGTGCCGCGCCGTGGTGCCTGCCCGGCTCGTCGCTCTTCGTCCGGGTGTGATCCTCCAGCTCGTCGCGTCCGGCTGCGGAGGGAGGAGGCGATGCGGGGCCGTCGCGGCCGCTCAGGTCGTCGCGTTCGGCGGGGGAGCCGAAGCGCGCGAGCAGTTCCCTGCGCGCCGACCCGTCCGTGAGCTGCTCGCGGCGCGTCACCGGCGAGGTCACCGACTCCAGGGGACGCCCTCCGGGGCGCAGCAGGCCGATCCTGTCGCCGAGGAGCAGCGCCTCGTCCAGGTCATGGGTCACCAGCACCGTGGACAGGCCGAGTGCCGTGTGCACCGAGCGCAGCCAGTCCTGGAGGTCGGCCCTGGTGAGCGGGTCGAGCGCGCCGAAGGGCTCGTCGAGGAGCAGCAGCGAGGGCCCGGCGACGACCGCGCGGGCCACCGCGACCCGCTGGGCCTGGCCGCCGGAGAGCTGGGCGGGGTAGCGGCCGGCCAGCTCGCCGATGCCCAGCTCGGTCAGGACCTCGCGCACCCGCCGGTCGGCGGCCTCCTTGCCGCCGAACAGACGCCCGCCGTTGGCGCGGTACTCCAGGCCGAGCCGCACGTTGCGGGCGACGGTCCGCCACGGCAGCAGGTGCGGGTACTGGAAGACCGACCGGGTCGCGCCGCCGTCGTCCTCCGGGCGGTGGACGGTGCCCGAGGTCGGCGCCTGGAGCCCGGACAGCACCCGCAACAGGGTCGACTTCCCGGCTCCGGACGGCCCCACGAGGGCGAGGAACTCTCCCCGCTCGATCCGCAGGTCGATGCCGGACAGCACGTCGTGCCGTCCGTAGCGGACGCTGACGCCGGCCAGTTCGGCGATCTTCTGCTGCATGCGGCTGTCCCCCGGGGGAGCGGTGAGCGGCGCCGGTCGTCTGGCGCGCACGGTGAACGGACAGGCGGATACTCCGGAACCACCTTCGGCCGCAAAACCTACCAGACAAGAAGGTTTTTATCGAGAGGCGTTCTCTGGAGTGTGAGCGGCCAGCAGCTCGGCCGCCATCGCGCGCGCCAGGACGATCGGCGCCGTCGAGCGCGCGCACTTCACCCCGGCGATCCCGCCGTCGTACAGGACCTGGATCCGCGCGACCAGCTCGGGGTCGGGAGCGCCGAGCGCCTCCGACCAGCGGGCGCGCACCCACGCGCGGTGCGCCTCGACCGCCTCCGCCACCGGATGGTCCGCCTCGGGGAACTCGGTGGCCGCGTTGAGATACAGGCAGCCACGGTACGACCGCCGCGCCGCCCCGGAAATGGCCAGGTCGAACGAGGTGAGCACCCGCTCCACCCCGCCTCGCACGCCGGTCACCGCGGCCCGGTAGGCGGCCCGGTCGGCGGCGTCCTGGCGTTCGAGATAGGCCACGACGAGCGCCTCCTTGGAGCCGAACGCCTGATACAGGCTCGACTTGGCGACCCCGGCCGCGGCGATGACCTGATCGATGCCCACCGCGCGAATGCCGTGCAGCGTGAACAGCCGGGTGGCGGCGTCGAGAAGGCGGTCGGCGGGGCGGAGTGAGGCCATCCCAGGAGTGTACGCCGGGCCGGCCGGGCTCACCCTCGCTGTTCCCTATAAGACAGATCTGTTTTACAGTCTTACGTCAGATCCGCCCCGTCGGCGCACGGGGCAGGCGCACCGACGACTGGAGGCCCTGTGCCGCTCTACCTGATCGAACTGACCACGACCACCGGCGACCGGCCCGCCGTGGAGGCCGCCATCGCGGAGGTCGCCCGTCAGGCCGCCGCACTCGGCGGCGAGCTGATCGAGTCCCAGGTGGCGAGGGGCCTGTCCCCGGTCTACGTCGTCATCGAGGCCGCCTCCTGCGCCGGTCTGCGGCTCGACCCGGCGGCCCTGCCCGGCGTCTCCGCGATCGCGGGCCCCGACGAGGTGCGGCTCGTCGGGGCCGGCCTCGACGACGTCAAGGCGGCCAAGCGGACGGTCGGCTACCTGGTGGAGTGGGACATCCCCGACGAGATCGGGATGGAGGACTACCTCGCCCGCAAGAAGGCCAAGGCGCCGCTGTACGCGGAGGTGCCCGAGGTGAGCTTCCTGCGCACCTACGTGCGTGAGGACACCAGCAAATGCCTGTGCCTGTACGCCGGGCCCGACGAGTCGGCGGTGCGCCGGGCACGCGCTGCCGTGTCCACCCCGATCAGCCGGCTCTACGCCCTCGACCAGGAGGGGGAGCGGGGATGACCGAGGTCATGGCGCCCCACTGGCGGCAGCACCTGCCCGAGGTCCTCGCCCACGTCTCCGGCCGGGCGGCGGCCGTGGACCAGGCACCCCAACCGGACGCCGGCGACCCACCGCAACCGGGCGAGGCCGGGCCGCGCGACTCGCTGAATCCGGGCGGTGGCAGGCCGCGCGACCCGCTGCATCCGGGGGGTGGCAGGCCACGCGACCCGCTGCATCCGGGCGGTGGCGGCCCGCGGGAGCTGCTGCGGCACCTCGGGCAGCGGAACCTGCTCAGCCTGGACGCCGCACCCGGCGACACCGGCGTCACCGAGGCCGCCGCCCTGATCGAGCTGATCGCCGCCGAGTGCCTGAGCTCGGCCTTCTCCCTCTGGGCGCACCGGATGGTGATCGAGTACCTGCGCGAGAGCGGCGACCCTCTCGGACCAGTCCGGGCCGGGCTCGCCGCAGGCACCGAGGTCGGCTCCACCGCGATGGCCGCCGCCTTGCAGGAGCTGGCCGGCCTGCGTGAGGTGCCGGTCGTCGCCACACCGGACGGCGGCGGCTACCGGCTGGACGGGCCCATCAGATGGGCCTCCAACCTGGTGCCGGGGGCCACGGTCGTGCTGCCCGCCCGCGTCGGCGACGGTGCGGGGCGGATCGTCGCGGTCGTCCGGGTCGGCGATCCCGGCGTCGCGGTCGCCCCGCCGCAACGGCTGCTCGCCCTCAACGCGACCGCCTCATCGTCGATCACGCTCACCGGCGTCCACGTGGAGGCCGGGCACGTCGTCACCGATGACCTGGCCGGGTTCGTCCGGCGGGCCCGGCCGGTGCTCCTGCTGCTGCAGACCGCGTTCTGCCTGGGGCTGGCCCGGCGGTCCCTGGACGAGGCCCGTCAGCTCATCCGCGGCGAGGCCACCGTCCTGCTGCCCGACCTGGAGGAGTCGGCGGCGCGGCTGGACGACTTCGCCGAGCGGGCGCGGCGGGCGCAGCGCGCGCCCGCCGACGCCGATCCCCTTGAGATCACCCGGCTGCGGTACGACGCCGCGCGGCTCACCCTGGCGGCGACCCGGCTGGAGGCCACCGCGAGCGGCGGGCGCGGTTACGCCACCGGGACGGCGGTCAACCGGCGGCTGCGGGAGGCGGCGTTCCTTCCCGTGCAGTCGCCGAGCGAGACGCAACTGCGGTGGGAGCTGTCACAGGCGACGACCTGACCGCCTCCCGCCCCGGCCCGGCCGGTCGGCATGGGGCCGGGCGGCGTGCCATCCGGGGCGACCGGAACGCCCGTGATCCCGAGCGGGGAGCCGCCGGCTGGGCCTCAGCCCGTTCTGGTGGCGCGGGTGGCCGCGATGGTGTCGAAGTCCGGGATGCGCTCGGCGATCGGGCTGCCGGTGAAGTCGCCGATCCAGCCGTCGTCGTCGTGGAAGAACCGGATGGCGGTGAAGGCCGGCTCGGTGCCCATGTCGAACCAGTGCGTGGTGTTCTTCGGCACGCTCAGCAGGTCCCCGGCCTCGCACAGCACCGCGTGCACCTTGCCGTTCACGTGCAGGTAGAAGATCCCGGACCCGGAGACGAAGTAGCGGACCTCGTCGTCGTCGTGGGTGTGCTCGGCGAGGAACTTCTGCCGGGCGGCGGCGGCCCGCTCCGGCCAGTCGGCGCCGCCGTCGGGGTGGAGCTTGGCGACGTCGACGAAGGTGTAGCCCTCCTCGGCGATGACGCGGTCGATCTCCGCCCGGTAGGCGGCCAGGATCTCCTCCTGGCCCGCGTCCTGGGGAAGGTCATCGACGACCTGCCAGTGGCGCAGGACGACGTCGATGTCCTTGAGTGCCGCCTCGATCTCCGCCGGGTCCTCGGTCTCCAGGAGGGTTTCGGGCTGTTCGTGGTCGCTGTACACGGTCAGGTACGTCATGACCATTAATCCTACAATACATGCATGAATTGTGGGATATAGTCCGCCGTGTGAAACCCGCACGACTCCTGGGCGTCGTCGCCCTGCTCGCCCTGGCCGGCTGCTCGCAGGGCGCGCCCGCCACGCCCTCCGCCCCGGCGGCGGCCTCCGCTTCCACGTCCGCGTCCGCCGCCCCATCCGTCTCCCCGCCCGCGACGTTCGCCGGTGGGAACGTCCGGATCGCCCTGGTACGGCAGCTCTCGTCGGGCGACTACTTCGAGCAGTGGCTGTCCGGCGCGCAGGCCGAGGCCAAGGTGCTCAACGTGCGGCTCGAGGTCTCCAGTGGCGACGGCAACAACGACAAGCAGGCGCTCAACCTGGAGCAGGCCGTCACGGCGAAGTCCGACGCGATCATCGTGGACCACGGGTTCGCCCAGACCGTGCAGCCCGCCGTCAAGAAGGCGGTGACCGCCAAGATCCCGCTCGTCGCGTTCGACGTCGACCCCGGCTCCCCGGAGGCCGTGACCCTGACGCAGGACGACCACCAGATCGCCGAACAGGCGCTGGGCGCGCTGAAGACGGACACCGGCGGCTCAGGCGAGGTCCTCTACGTCTACGTCGCCGGCTTCGCCCCGCTGGACCGCCGCAACGAGACCTGGGAGCAGTTCAAGAAGGACAACCCCGGCATCAAGCAGGTCGCGCAGATCGGCGTGGTCAACAGCTCGACCGCCTCGGCCGTCGCCGACCAGGCCAAGGCCGCGCTCCAGGCCAACCCCGGGATCAAGGCGATCTTCGCGCCGTACGACGAGTTCGCCAAGGGCGCCGCGCTGGCCGTCAAGGAGCTCGGGCTGGCGGACAAGGTCAAGATCTACGGCGCGGACATCTCCACCGCCGACATCGGCGTCATGACCGAGCCCGGCAGCCCCTGGGTGGCCACCTCGGCCACCGACCCCGCCAACGTCGGCCGCATCGCGGTACGCGCCGCCGCCCTCCTCGTCGCAGGGGAGAACGTCGACCGCGCGCTGACCATCCCGCCGTCGCTGATCACCCAGAAGGGCCTGCGGGACGCCGGGATCACCAGCGTCGAGCAGCTCACGCGGGCCTTCCCGACGCTCACCACGCCCGACGTGGCGCGCGTGCCCTGGGCGGCGTCGTGACCTTCGCGGTCACATCCGTCTCCAAGGTGTACGGGGCCACCCGGGCGCTGTCGTCGATCACGCTGGAGCTGCGGCCGGGGGAGATCCTGGGGCTCATCGGCACGAACGGGGCCGGCAAGTCGACCCTCATCAAGATCCTCTCCGGCGCCACGGCCCCGACGTCGGGGACGCTGTCGTACGAAGGACAACCCCTGACCTTCGCAGGACCGCTCGACGCGCAGGCCGCCGGGGTGCAGACCGTGCACCAGAACATCGACGACGGCGTGATCCCCGGCGCCAGCGTGGCGGACAACCTGACCCTGGACTCGCTGGCCGGGCGCGGCTGGTTCCTGACCCGCGCCCGCGTGCGCGCCGCCGCGTCGGCGGTCGCGCCCGGCCTCGGGCTGCCGCTGGACGCTCCCGTGGAGAGCCTGCCCGCCAGCGCCCGGCAGCAGATCGTCATCGCCCGAGCGCTGGCCCGCCGGGCGCGGCTGCTGATCCTGGACGAACCGACCTCGACCCTGTCGGAGGTGGAGGGCGCGGCGCTCGCCGCCCGCGTGAAGGAGGCGGCGTCGCAGGGCGTTTCGGTGCTTTACGTGTCGCATCGGCTGTCGGAGATCGAGGAGCTGTGCGATCGGGTGGTGGTGCTGCGGGACGGGGAGCTGGTCGCGACGTTCACGGCGCCGCTGTCCCGCGAGTCCATCGTGACGGCCATGCTCGGCGCAACGCACCCCCGGCCCGCCGCGAACCCCTCACCCGTGGGAGGCTCGCCGCCGGGCCGTGAGGTGCTGGTCGCTGAGGAGGTGCGGGCCGTTCCCCGGGGGCGGTCGTTCACCCTGCGGGTGCGTGCGGGCGAGGTGCTGGGCGTGACCGGGCTGGTCGGAGCCGGTAAGAGCGAGCTGCTTGAGCAACTCGGCGGCGCCCGGCCCCTGGTCTCGGGACGGCTGCTGCTCGACGGGAAGCCGTACCGGCCCAAGGACCCGCGCGACGCCATAGACAGAGGGGTGGTGTTCGCGCCCGAGGAGCGGGCGGCCCAGGCCATCGTGCCCGGCTGGTCCGTGCGGGCGCACGTCACCCTTCCCTGGCTGCGCAGGCACAGCACGTCCGGCCTGATGGCGCGGCGCTCCGAGACGGCCGCCGCGCGGCACGTCATCGACCTGTTCGGGGTACGCGCCCCCGGGCCTGACGCGCCCATCGAGGCGCTGTCCGGCGGGAACCAGCAGAAGGTCGTGGTCGGGCGCTGGCTGGCGGGCGATCCCCGGCTGCTGGTGCTCGACGAGCCGTTCCGTGGTGTGGACGTGGCCGCCCGCGCGGACATCGGCCGCGTCGTACGCGAGCGCGCCGCCCGGTCGGCCGTCGTCGTCGCCACCTCCGACCCGCAGGAGCTGCATGGCCTGGCCGACCGCGTTCTCGTCCTGTACGAGGGCTCCGCCGTCGGCGAGCTCCCGATCGGCGAGGCGACCCCGGAACGCCTGGCCGCCCTCATGTCCGGCACCTCCTCGGACCGGCCCGCCCTCATGCCCGACACCCCCTCGAACCCCTCCGCCCGGCACGAGGGCGGGCCCGCTCCCACGGAGGCAGCGCATGACCGTCACTGACGCGGCCCCCGCCGCGAAGCCCGCCTCCCGGCGGGTCGCCTCGCGGGCCGCCGCCGTCGCCTACCGGTACGGGCTGCTGGTCGTGCTGGCCGTCATGCTCGTAGTGTTCGCCCTGCTCCGCCCCGCCTTCGCCACCTTCCCGAACGCCCTGATCGTCCTGCAGTCCGTCGCCGTGGTCGGGGTCGTCGCGCTCGGCGTCACCGTCTCCATGACGACCGGCGGCTTCGACCTGTCGGCGGGCGCCTGCGTGGGCGCCGTGGTCATGGTGACCGCGCTGACCATGGTCAGGTTCAACCTCACCGGCGCCACGGCGGTGGTCGCCGGGCTGCTGACCGGCCTGCTCGTGGCCGCCGTCAACGTGCTGCTGACGGTGGTCGCCAAGGTGCCCGACCTGGTCGCCACGCTCGGGACGCTCTTCCTGTTCCAGGGCTTGGCGCTGATCGTCACGGGCGGCCAGTCGGTCGCCCCCGGCATGACGGTGGACGGCGCGCCGGCCCCCGGACGGTACACCGAGGGCTTCGCCTGGCTGGGCGGCGGCACCATCGCCTCGGTCCCGGTGCCCGTCGTGGTGTTCGTGCTGCTCGCGGCCCTCGTGTACGTGCTGCTCAACCACACCCGCTGGGGCCGGGCCCTGTACGCGATCGGCGGCAACCCGGAGGCGGCCCGCCTGGCGGGCATCCGCGTCGCCCGCTACCGCGCGCTGGCCTACGCCGTGTCGGGGCTGTGCGCGGCCGTGGCCGGGATCCTGCTGTCGGCCAGGCTCGGCCGTGGCGACGTGGGCGCGGGGGACCCGTACCTGCTGCAGTCCGTGGCGGCGGCGCTGATCGGGTTCGCGGTGCTCGGCGCCAACCGGCCCAACGCGCTCGGAACCGTGGTCGGCGCCCTGTTCATCGGCGTCGTGATCAATGGGCTGACCATGCTGAACGCCCCCTACTACGCCCAGACCTTCGTCCAGGGCGCGCTGCTCGCCGGCGCGCTGGTGACCAGTTACACGCTCAGGAGGATCAGGTGAGCTACGAGCTCCTCACCGTCGACACCGTCGCCGGCTACGTCGCCGCGCGTCCCGCGCTGGCCCGCTTCGGCGCGGTGTCGCAGGTGCGCGAAGTCGGTGACGGCAACCTCAACCTGGTGTTCGTGGCCGAGGCCGAGCGCGGCGGGCTGGTGCTCAAGCAGGCGCTCCCGTACGTGCGCGTGGATCCGACCTGGCCCATCACCCCCGAACGCAACGGCATCGAGGGCCGGGCGCTGCGCGTGCACAACAGGGTCGCGCCCGGCCTCGTCCCGGAGATCTACGACGCCGACCCCGACCGGCACGTCATCGCCATCGAGGACCTGTCGGACCACCGGGTGTGGCGCGGCGCGCTCAACGAGGGTCTGCGCCACGAGGGCGCGGCGGCCGACCTCGGCCGGTACGTGGCGAAGGTCGCGTTCGGCACCTCGGTGTTCGGCCTCGGCGCGAAGGGGCACAAGGCGGCGCTGGCCACCGCCGCCAACCCCGAGCTGTGCGAGATCACCGAGGACCTGGTCTTCACCGAGCCGTACATCACCCATGAGCACAACCGGATCCTGCCCGCCAACGTGGCGGACGTGGCCGCGTACGCGAACGACCCTGACGTGCGGGCCGCCATCGGCGCAGCCAAGCTCGCGTTCCTGACGCACGCCGAGGCGCTGATCCACGGTGACCTGCACACCGGGTCGGTGCTCGTCCGCGACGGTTCCGCGCGCGCGTTCGACGTCGAGTTCGCCTTCTACGGCCCGGTCGGCTTCGACGTGGGGGCGCTGTGGGGCAACTACGTGCTGGCCGCCGCCCGCGCCGTCGTCCTGGGCGACGACGCGCACGCCGCGTGGGTGCTGGCCCAGGCGGAGGAGACCTGGCAGGGGTTCGCCGGGGAGTTCACGCAGTTGTGGCCGGGCCGGGCCGACACCCGGATCATCGACCTCGACCCCTACCTGGCGCAGGTGTACGCCGACGCGGTGCCGTTCGCGGCGGCCAAGGCGGCCCGGCGGGTCATCGGCTTCTCCGCGGTCAGCGACATCGAGTCCCTGCCCGAGGACCTGCGCGTGCGCGCCATCCGCGCCGTGCTGGCCGCCGCCCGGCTGCTGCTGACCGCGCCGGGGCCGCGAGGCGAGCCGAAACCGCTGTTCGAGCGGGTGGGGCAGGTGCTGGCGGAGGCAAGCCGATGAGCGGCCTTCTCGGTGCGGGGGACTTCGACCGTCTCATCGAGGCCGCCAGGCGCGCCGTCGACACGGCCAGGACCGCGCCGCCCGCCCCCGCCACAGCCGAGCACACGGCCGAGGAACGCGACGGGCTGGTCCGCGCGACCGCCGTCCTGTCGCCCGACGGCGTACGGCTGCGCTCGCTCGACCTGAACCCCCGCGTCAGACGGCTGGAGTCGCCCGAACTGGCCGCGCTGATCGTACGCACCGTGAACGAGGCGATCGAAGGCGCGGCCGGATCGGCGGCCCCTGACGCGGCTGCCCGAGCGCGAGCCGGATCGGCGGCCTCCGGCCCGGACGGCGACGCGCGAGCCGGTGCGGCGGCCCCCGACCTGGCCGCGCTGTCGGCGGAGCTGGCCGACCTCCAGCACTTCTCCGCCGACCGTTTCGGCCTGTTCGCCGACACCATCACCGACCTGCTCAGGCAACTCGAAAGGCGCATCGACCGATGATCGGATACGAAGTCCGCACGACCGTGCTGCACAACGCGGGAACGGACCTCGGCGGCGTCGCCTCGGACGTGCGCACCGCCCTGGACGACCTGCTCGCCACGGTCTCCACCGACGGGACGATCCCGCAGAACGACGACATCAGCGCCATGATCGCCGTTGCGTACCAGACGATCCAGGAGATCGCGGCCGGCTCGATCGCCGACGCGGTCACCGCGCTGGGCGGCTACGGCGAGGGCCTCACGTCCATGGCGGCCACCTACCGCGGCACCGACCTGGACACCGCCGCCGCGATCAGGGCGGGCGCCGCATGGGCCTGACCCTGCCGTCGCCGCTGTCCGTCCTGCTCAACGAGCTCGGCTACCTCTGGCCGGAGGTGGACGAGGAGTCGCTGCACCGGCTGGCCACCGCCTGGGCCGGGTTCGGCGGCCGGCTCGCCGGCATCACCGGGCAGGCCGACCTCGTCGCCGACGCCGTGCGCCGCGGTAACGCGGGGGAGGCCGTGGAGGCGTTACTGACCACGTGGAAGGGGGACGAGGCGCCGCGCACGGCCATCGCGGAAGGCGTGACCGGCGCGCAGGTCGTCGGCGTCTGCCTGGTGGTCTGCGCCGCGCTGGTGCTCGCGCTGAAGATCGTGCTGTTCGTTCAGCTCGTCACGCTGCTGGTCAGGATGCGGCTCGCGGTCGCGGCGGCGCCGGCCACGTCGGGCGGCTCGCTGCTGGCGATCCCGGCGCTCAAGCAGCTCACTGGCGCGCTGCTGAACCTGTCGATGAACCAGGCGTCGCGGGTGCTGGTTGCGTAGGGCGCCCGCGGGCGCGGCCGGGTTCATCGCCCGCCGGGCCGCCAGGTTCTTCCGCGGCGCCAAGCCGGTTCCGCTCGGCGGCCTGGTCAGGGACGCCCGGCGCAGCGGCGGCTTCTCCTGGTCACCGGCCACCGGCCGCCCTCCGGCCAGGGGGTACATGGTGGCCACGACCGGGCGTACCGCGCAGTTCCCCGAGAGCATCCTGGACGACCCGGACGTCGCGGCCCGCGCCATCGACCGCTACCTCCGCGACAACAGGGACGTCTTCGAGAACCGCAAGAACATCTACCTGGGTTGCTGGATCGAGGACGGAAAGGTGTGGCTCGAACCGTCCATGAACATCCCCCGCAGGAAAACGGCGATCAAGCTGGCCAGAGAGACCGACCAGATCGCCGTCTACGATGTGAGGACCCGCGACTACATCGGGACGGGAGGCGCCGGTGGCTTTCTTGAGGAGGCGTAAGATCCAGGCCGCGCTGCCGGAAGGCTACTTCGACCTGCCGGAGGAGGAGCGGCTCGCCTGGGCGAAGGGCCTGGCGGAAGAGCTGCGCGAGGAGCGCGACGGCCGGAACGAGGAGGGGGACGAGTAGCCCCGTCCCCCCAAGGGCAAGGGTCAGGCCGTGGCCAGCGCGTACGCCAGCAGCCACTCCACGCACTCGGTGACGTGCCGGGCGTGCGTGAGGTCGGCGCCCCAGGCGTACAGGCCGTGGTCGGCGACGATCACGGCGGGCGTGCGCGGGTCGTAGGCCCCCTCGAACCAGTCGCCCAGCTCCGCCATGTCCTGGCTGTTGCGGATCACCGGGATGGTGACCTCGTCGTCGTGGGCCAGGCGGCCGATGCCCTTGAGCGTCTCCACGTCCCGCAGCAGCACCCCGCCCGGCCAGCGGCGCCCGGCCACGACCGCGTTCAGCGCGTGCACGTGCACGACCGCGTCCGCGCCGGTCAGCGCCGCCACCCGGGCGTGCAGCCCGGCCTCGGCCGACGGCCTGAGCGGCTCGACCCCTTCCACGGCGACGGACTCGCCGAGCGGGCCCACCACGGCCACGTCGGTGGCCAGCAGCTCGCCCTTGTCCAGGCCGCTGGCGGTGACGGCCAGCCGGAGCGGGTGGCGGGAGACCACCTCCGAGATGTTGCCCGAGGTGCCGCGCATCCAGCCGTACCCGGTGAAACGGGCCGCCTCGACCGCCAGCCGGCCGCCGGCGGCGTGCACCTGCTCGGCCGCCAGTGCGACCTCGACGCTGCTCATGGGTGGATCTCCTCGAAGGTCGTGACGATGGGATGGCCGCCGAAGGGCACGGCGGCGTTCGGCTCGCCCGGCCGCCGCACGCCGGTGGTGCGCCAGCCGGCCGCCGCGGCGGCGTCCAGCTCGGCCGGGACGTCGGACAGGAACAGCAGCTCGGACGGGTCGCCGAGCGTCGCGGCGATCCGCTCGTACGAGCCCGGCTCCCGCTTCGGCCCCGCGTTGACGGTGTCGAACCAGCCGGAGACCAGCACCGACAGGTCCCCGTCCGCGGCGTGCCCGAACCACGGCCGCTGGCTGGACACCGACCCGGAGGAGAACACCGCCAGCCGGTGGCCCGCGGCGTGCCAGGCGCGCAGCGCGGGCGGCACGTCGGCGAAGAAGTGCGCGGTCAGCTCGCCGGCCGCGAAGCCCTCCGCCCAGATCCGGCCCTGCAGCGTCTTGAGCGGGGTGGCCTTGACGTCGCCGTCCATCCACCCGTGCAGCACCTTGACGGCCTCGGCGGCGCCGTCCGCGCCGATCTCGGCCAGGACCGCGCGCACCTCGGGGTCGTCGCGGTGGGCTTCGAGGTACGGGCCCAGCCGGGGCCGGGCGTAGGCGTACAGGCCGACGTGCACGGACTCCGTCGAGCTGGTCGTCCCCTCGATGTCGAGCACGATGGTGGTCATCGGGTCAGCACCTCCACGAAGTCGGCCACGAACCTGGGCGCGTCCACGGCGGTGATCACCCTGGTGGCGGGCGCGGAATCGTACGGGAAGGCGGGCGGCAGCCCGTCGTGCGTGCGCATCAGCCTGGCCCGCCACAGGAAGCCGTCGCCGCGCACGTTGACCGGCCCGTCCGTCCAGGCGGTCGCGAACGTGCGGTCCAGCAGGACGCCCGCGGCCAGCGGGTCGTGCAGCGGGATGATCCGGCGGCCCCACTCGTTCTGGTAGAAGTCCAGGTACGCGTCCAGGATCTCGGTCGCGAACCGGGCCACCGGCGTCGGCGAGGCGCGCAGGGCGGCGATGGCCCGCTCGTCCAGGATGGTGCCCGCCGTCACGTTCACGCCCACCATGACCAGCTCGCGGCGCGGCGCCGCGAACACCGCCCGCGCCGCCTCCGGGTCGTTGTTGACGTTGGCGTCGATCATCAGCAGGGTGCCCGGCGGGGCATAAGGGCCGGAACCGCCCATCAGGACGACCGAGCGGTACTTGGTGAACAGCTCGGGATCCAGGCGCAGGGCCAGCGCCAGGTTGGTGAGCGGGCCCAGGGCCAGCAGGTCCAGCTCGCCCGGCTGCTCGTTCGCCAGCCGTACCAGCAGCTCCGGGCCGGACTCTGCGGTCACCGACGGCAGCGGCCGGTCGCGGCCGAGGTCGCCCAGGCCGTCCTTGCCGTGCACGTACCCGGCGATGTGCGCGGGGCCGCGCAACGGCTCGGCCGCGCCCCTGGCCACGGGCACGTCCAGGCCGAGCAGGCCGTTGACGTAGCCGAGGTTGCGGGTGGCGTCCTCCTCGGTGCAGTTGCCGTACACCGAGGTGAGCGCGACGATCTCGGCGTCGGGCCGGCCCGCCAGGTACAGCAGGGTATGGGCGTCGTCGATGCCGGTGTCGGTGTCGACCACGACGCGTCTCACAGGCTCTCCTTCACTTGGTCGGGCTGGTGGACGCCGCGTTCTGTCACGATGCGGGTCACCAGATGGGGCGGGGTCACGTCGAAGGCCGGGTAGTGGCCGCGCACGCCGTCGGCGGCGGTGCGGACGCCCAGCGTGTGCAGCACCTCGTCGCCGTCGCGCCGCTCGATCACCACGTCGGCGGCGGTCGGCGCCTGCGGGTCGGGCGCGTCCACCAGCGCGTAGAACGGCACGCCGAACGCGCTCGCCGCCAGCGCGACGCCGAGCGTGCCGACCTTGTTGATCACATGGCCGTCCAGCGTCACGCGGTCCGCGGCGGTCAGCGCCACGTCGGCCAGGCCGTCCGACAGCGCGGCGGCGACCATGCCGTCCGTGATGAGCGTCGGCCGGTAGCCCATCTCGACCAGGGTGGCCGCCGTCAGCCTGGCGCCCTGGAGGTACGGACGGGTCTCGGTGCAGACGAACTCCAGCCGTTTGCCCGCCGCCTGCGCCGCCCGTACGGTGCCGATGAGGTAGGCGTCCGCCCAGCAGTGCGTGAGGACGCGGGCGCCGTCGGGGAGCAGCGAGGCGGCGTGCTCGCCGAGCGCGGCGCTGCGGGCGCGATAACCGTCGTCGTGCGCGCGGGCCGCGGCCTCGACCGCCGCCACCAGCTCATTCCCGGCCAGCCCGCCGCCGACCGCTGGCTTGTTCCCGGACTGTCCGGTGCCTACCGTCGTCGACAGGACGGCGTGCACCGCGTCCCTGATGTGGTTGTTCGTCGGCCGGGTCGCGACCAGCCGCGCCCCCACGGCGCGCAGCCGCTCCGCCGCTCGCTCCGGCGGCTCGTTCCTCGCCTCGCGCGCGCCCAGCACCATCCCCGCCGTCGCCGCGAACAGCGGCCCGGAGCTCTGCGTCACCATCCGCTCGATCGCGACCGCCACGTCCTCACTGGTCACGCAGCGAACCCAGCTCACCTCGAACGGAAAGACGCGGCGATCGAGGATCTCCACGACGTCCCCCGCGAACCGCACCGAATCTGCCAATACAGGACCGGTCATACCGGTGCCTCCTTCCGTCGTGCCGCCGCCACCACGACCAGGGCCAGCAGCGTGATCAGGTACGGGGCTGCGTCGGCGGCCTGCTGCGGCAGCCCCAGCCCCTGCAGCCGGAACCCCAGCGCCTCCGCGGCCCCGAACAGCAGGCAGGCCCCCAGGCCCAGCCACGGCCGGGAACCGGCGAGCATGACCGCGACCACGGCCACCCACCCGCGCCCCGCGCTCATCCCCTCGCTGAACAGCGTCACGTTGCCCAGCGCGAGCTGCGCCCCGCCGAGCCCGCACAGCGCGCCCGCGCCCAGCACCGCCGCATGCCGGTAGAGCGGCACCCGCAGCCCGATCGACTCGGCCGCCTCCGCGTGCTGCCCGATGCCGCGCAACCGCAGCCCCGAACGGGTACGACCGAGCCACCAGGCCATGACGGCCACCAGCAGGAACGCCACCGGAACCAGCGGCGACTGCGAGCCCGCCACAGGTAGGTCCAGCGTCGGCAGCCCGGCGAGGTCGGGGGAGCTGAACGTGCCGCCGCTGCCGAAGATCTGCCGCATCAGGAACGCGGTCAGCCCCAGCGCCAGCAGGTTCGTGCCGACGGCCACCACGACCGGGTCCGCGCGGAACGTCACCGCCGGGATCGACAGCAGCGCGGCGTACAGGGTGGTGCACAGGACCGCGCCCGCCACCCCGAGCCAGGCGCTGCCCGTCAGGTGGCTGAACAGCACCGCCGTGAACGCGGCCCACAAGAGCTGGCCCTCCAGCGCCATGTTGAAGACGCCGGAGATCGAGCAGAGCAGGCCGCCCAGTGCGGCCAGGACCACGGGCGCGGTGGCGGTCAGAACCGCCGCGAGGAACGTGGTCACGCCCGCCTCCCAGATGACCGGGCCTTCGCGACCGCCGCCACCGCGACGATCACGATGATCAGGCCCTGCACGATCTGCGTGAGCTGGCTCGGCACCCCGGCCTCCCGCTCCATCCCCTGGCCCCCCGCCTGCAGAATCGTCAGCAACGCCATCGCCGCGGGCACCGCCGGCGGACGTCCCGCCGCCAGCAGCACCGCCGCGATCGCGGTGAACGTGTAACCGGGCGCGGTCAGCGCACCGTCCACGAACCGGTAGGGGGCGCCCAGCACGATCAGCCCGCCCACCAGCCCGCCGAACGCGCCGCCCGCCGCCAGGGTCAGCGCGGCCAGCCGGTTCACCCGGACGCCGCCGTACCGGGCGAACTCCCGGTTGGCGCCGAGGGCGCGGATCTCGTACCCGGGGACCGTACGGGCGTCGGCCAGCAACCACAGCACCGTCAGGACGGCCACCAGCGGCAGCCCGATCGTCAGGTACGTGCTCCCGCCGAGCGACGGCAACCGGGCCGCGTCCGGCAGCAGCGGCGTCTGCGCCAGCCCCGTCCCCTGCTCGGCCAGCGGGAACCGGGCCAGATAGGAGGCCAGCGACACCGCGGGCGCGCTCAACAGCAGCGTGCTGACGATGGCGGGGATGCCCAGCCTCGTGTGCAGCGGCGCGGACAGCCCGGCCAGCAACCCGCCCGCCACCACCGCCCCCACCAGCGGCACGACGAACGACCCCGCACCCCCTGTGAACAGGGCCAATGCGGCGGCCGTGATGCCGCCCAGTGCCAGTTGGCCGTCACCGCCCAGGTTGAACTCGCCCGCGCGGAGGGGGATCGCGAACGCCACGGCCATGCCGAGGGTGGGGACGTAGGCGGCCAGGGTGTATTCGAGGTTGCCGTCCAGGAGGGCGCCGCGCAGGAGGGCGGGGTAGGCGAGGGACGGGTCCACGCCTACGGCGAGCATGACGAGGGTGGTCAGGACCAGCGCGCCCGCCAGCGAGACTACGGCGGGGGCCGTCACGATACGGCGGGCGACGGCTCGGGCGCGCGCGTCGGGCTTGAGGGAGGTCATCCGGCGCTCTCCCCGGCCTGTCCCCGAACGTCGACCGTCGCGCCGGTCGTTGCCGCGCCAGTCGTCGAGGCGCTGGTGGTTGCGGCGCTGGTCGTTGCCGCGCCGGTCATGGCGGCACCGGTCATGGCGGCGCCGGTCATCGCAGCGCCGAGCCGCTCGTCCGTGGCCTGCGCCACCGGCAGGGCGGCGGTCACGCGGCCCTCGAACATGACCAGCACCCGATCGGCGAGCACCCGCAACTCGGACAGCTCACTGGACAGCAACAACACCGCCCGCCCACCATCGCGAGCGGCGGCGAGCAGGGCGTGGATCTGCTCCTGGGCCCCCACGTCCACCCCTTGCGTGGGCTCCTCCACCACCAGCACGGGCGTGTCCCTGGACAGCTCCCTGGCCAGCACCGCCTTCTGCGCGTTCCCACCGGACAACTGCGCGATCGGCACCCGCACGGAAGCCGCCCTGATCGAGAACCGCTCAACCAGCGAGGTCGCCCGGCGGCGAACCCCGCCCGGGTCGAGGAGGAAGCCGTGCTGATCTCCCATCAGCAGGTTGTCGGCCAGCGACAGCTCAGGAGCGGTGGCACGCCCGGCCCGGTCACCGGGGACGTAAGCCACGCGCCGCTCCCTGGAGCCAGTCACGGGCCGTCCGTCGAGGAGCACCGTGCCGGAGTGCGGGCGGCGGAGTCCAGTCACGGCGTCCACGAGGTCGCGCTGCCCGCTCCCCGCGACACCCGCGATGCCGACGATCTCACCGGGACGCACCCCGAACGACACCCCGGCGACGGTGGTCACGCCGTCGCGGTCGCGTACATGCAGGTCACGCACTTCCAGCCGGTACGGGTCAGCAGGCATCCCCACAGCGACACCGCCGGGCACCGGCACCGGGGTCGCGGTCGCTTCGACCCCGGTCACCTCCGCCCCGGCGGCCTTCGCCACAGTGGACGGCTCTGTCACAGTGGACGGCTCTGTCACAGCGGACGGCTCTGTCACTGTGGGCGGAGCGGCGGCGAGCGACCGCCCGATCATCGCCCGTACCAGCTCATCCGCCGACGTACCCGCGGTCGAGAAGCGCCCGGTAACCCGTCCGCCCCTCAACACCGTCACCCGATCCCCAGCGGCCAGCACCTCGTTCAGCTTGTGCGTCACCAGCAGCACGGAAACCCCTTCACCAGCCAGCTCCCGCACCATCCGGAACAGCCCCGCCGCCTCACCGGGAGTGAGCACAGCGGTGGGCTCGTCGAGGATCAGCACTTCCGCCCGCCGGTACAGAGCCTTGAGAATCTCCACCCGCTGACGCGTCCCCACGGGCAGGTCGCCGACGCGGGCACCGGGATCCACACCGAGCCCGTACCGCTCGGCCAGGTCAGCGACCGAACGACGGGCGGCGGCACGGTCGAGCATCCCGCGCCGCATCGGTTCGGCGCCGATGACCACATTCTCGGCCACGCTCAGCCCGGGAAACAGCCGGAAGCGCTGATGAACCATGCCGAGCCCGTGGGCGATCGCGTCGGCGGGGGAGCGCAGCCGCATCCGTGCCCCGGACCGCAGCACGTGCCCGGCGTCGGGCCGGTGCAGCCCGTACAGGATCGACATGAGGGTGGACTTGCCGGCGCCGTTCTCACCCACGACGGCGTGCACCTCACCTCGCTCCACGGCCAGGTCCACGCCGTCGTTGGCGAGCACACCACCGAAACGCTTGGTGATCCCGACCAACTCGACGGCGGGCACACTCATCCGGCCAGCGGGTCGGTGACGGTGACCCTACCGGCCACGATGTCATCGCGAACCTGCTTCACCTTGGCCACCACCTCCGCCTCACCAGCGACCGTGCAGCCGGACGAGGCGAGATCGTCACCGAGCGCGTTGACCCCGACGCCACCCTCCTTCAGCCCGTACACCTTGACCCCGCCCGTCTTCCCGGCCGCGATGTCCTTGATGGCGGCGCTCTCGGCGACGTCCACGTGCTTGAGCACGTTGTCGATGACGTTGCCGGGGCTCTGGGCGCACTGGTTGACGTCCACGCCGAACGACTTCGCCTCGGCGGCGGCCACGGCCTCGAACACACCCTGGTTCCCGGCCGACGCGGCGGCGGCCACGATGTCGGCGCCCTGCCCGGTGAGCGTCTGGGCCTGCGACTTGGCCCGCGCCGGGTCGCTGAACGGGTTGCTGCCGCCGACGTACAGCGGCGTGCCGGCGGTGTCGGGCTTGACGGACTTGGCCCCGGCGAAGAACGGGTCGATCCACCGGTGCACGAACGGCGAGTCGATCGCCGCCACGACGCCGAGCTTGCCGCTCTTGGTCAGCAGCCCGGCCTCGACGCCCGCCAGGTACGCGGCCTCGTGCTCCTTGAAGGACACGCAGGTCAGGTTGGCCGCCTGCTCCTTGGCGCAGGAGTCGACCTGGAGGAACTGCTGGCCGGGCTGCTGCTTGGGAACGGTGGCGAACAGGTCGTCGAACGAGAAGCTGACCCCGACGATCACGGTGGGCTTCGCCCTGACGGCGGCGTCGAGGTTCTGGGCGATGCTGGTCGGGTCCTTGCTCTCGTACAGCTTGAACGAGGCGCCGATCTCCTTGGCCGCCGCCTCCGCGCCCTTGACGCTGAGCTGGAGGAAACTGTTGGTCCCCACCGGGTTGGGGGTGATGAGGATGACCGACTTGCCGGCGGGGGCGGAGCCGGCCGGCTGGCCGGTCCCGCCGCACGCGGTCAGCGTGAGGGCGGCGGTGGCCAGGACGACCGCAGGAGGGATGGTGCGCATGCGAGCGAGAATAACATGCATATTAGGTAGGAAAAGTCGCATTCATCCGCGCGGAACCGGCGGCCGCACTGGGAGAAGGCGTTCCGCGCCCGGCTCGCTGGAGAACCCCGAGCACGATCGTCCTCTCCGGGGACGACGCCGGCGCCGAACGCGCGGTCGGCGGGCTCCTCGGTGAGCTGGGCCGGCCCGAGGAGTCGCTGCTCGATCTGGGAGGCATCGCCACGGCTCGCGGCCAGGAGCATCACAGCGCGCTATCCGTACCTCCGGACGTGCTCGGCCATCAGCAGCGCGGTGGACTCCGGCGCCTCCTCCGAGATCCAGTGGCCGACCCCCTCCAGCGCCACGAACTGGTAGGGGCCGGTCACCCACTTCGCCGTCAGCTCCGCGGTGCGGCGGCGCACCACCGGGTCGCCGTCGCTCCACACGTACAGGCTGGGCGCGCTCACCGGACCGATCGCCACGTCCGCGGGATCCTTGGCGGCGAACCAGCTCAACGCCGCTCTCAAAGCTTCGGGACGGCTCAGCCGCGCCAGGTACTCCTGCGCGTGGCCGGCGGGGATCGCCGATCCGAGCGAGTCGCGGATCCACGCGAGGTTGTCACGCAGCATCGCCTCCGCGCCCTCCGGCGCGAACGTGCGATGGTAGCCGGGCACCGGTTGCGCGCCTTCCCGCACCGCGTCGGCGAAGGCACGCGGATGCGGCGTGGAGAACGAGGTGAGCGTCGCCACCCGCGCGGGATGGGCGAAAGCGGTGCACCAGGCGACGGAGCCGCCCCAGTCGTGCCCGGCCAGATGGAAACGATCGGCGCCCAGCGCGTCCGCGACGTCCAGCACGTCCTGAACGAGGTGCGGCATCCGGTACGCCGCCACCTCCGCGGGCCGTGCGCCAGGGGAGTATCCGCGCTGGTCGAAGGCCACCGCGCGGCAGCCTGCCGCGGCGAGCTCGGCGACGTGCGCGGTCCACTGCCGGGAGCTCTCCGGGAAGCCGTGGAGGAGGATGACCAGCTCGCCGTCCGGCGGGCCGTCCACCAGCGCATCGAAGGTCAGCGAGCCTGCCTTGATCGTGCTCTCCGGCACAGGATCTCCTTCGTTCTGCGTCGAACGCGGCCCGGCGATCACTTGACCTGCTCGTACCCGCCGCCCGAGTCGGCGGTTTTCGTCCCGCCGGAGAACTTCACGTAGGCGCCGGCCGGGACGGCGTGGTAGACGGGCACGGTGTGGAGAGGCGTGATCTCCTCGTTCTTCACCACCCCGGCTCCCTTCACGTCCACCGCCGACCAGACCAGCGTGCGCGCACCCACCTCCTTGGTCTTGAAGGTCACCGCGCACGCGTTCCGCTTGGCGGCGTTGTACAGCAGGTACGCGACGCCACCCGTGAACGACGCCTCACGCTCGACCTGGTAACCCGGGCCGCAGACCACGGCGGGTGTCTCGGCCGCCTGGCGTGATGCCGACGCGGTGGCGGTGGTGCAGACAACGGCGAGGCCGAGCGCGGCCACGCCGGCCGCCGTCTTCATCAACGTCATGCTTCATCTCCAGGTGAACGCAGAGGGATGTGCCGCAGGGGTAATGATGCGGCGCCGGTCGCCCCGTGTCGTTAGCGTGGAACGCAGACTGTTGTGGAGATCGGCGCAGCTCAATAGGGCTTGTAGCCGCCGCCCTGCTCCAGGGACGAGATGCCGGGGTGGCCGCCGAGGTTCCCGTAGCGGCTGTAGGTGTACAGGACGCCCGCGATGATGTTGTCCACCGGGTCCAGGATCCTGCCGTGGCCGGGCAGGGCGTGCGCGTTGAACGTCGGCGGGATGGTCTGCATCAGGCCCTGGGACGGCACGCCGTTCTGGGCGTTGATGTCCCAGGTGTTGATGGCGCCGGGGTTTCCGCCGGATTCGTGGTAGATGATCGTCCAGATGCGGTTGACGTCGTCGGGGTCGTTCGGGTCGAGATCGCCGACGTCGATGGCGCGTTCGCGCATGATGTCCGCCATCTCGGGCGACCTGATGATCGTCAGCGCCTGCTTGATCCACTCGACGACCTCGGCCTTGGGCGCGGGGGTACCTCCTCCTGATGAGGCGCCGCCGCCGGAACCCGATGATTGAGCCTGCTCCTGGAAGGGCGTCCTGGTCCAGACGACCTTCTCCTCGCCGGGAACGAAGTCCGGCCCGCCGGGTGAGGGGATATCGGTGAAGAAACGGAACCCGGCGTCGAGGTGGCCTTTCAAGGTGTCCCTGGCGGCGACGACCGCGTCCTCGGCCGTTTTCACGTGCCCCTTGGCCGATTCGATGGCGCTGTTCATGACGCTGACCATGCTGGGATTGATGCTCAGTGCCGCCAGTACGGCGGCCTCGTCCTTGCCGGGATTGGCGGCGCGATACCCGGTCATATGCGTGACCGCGGTCGTAAGGGCCTGCTTGCACAGCGCCTCGACATTGTTGTGCGCGTTTTCCATCGCATTGGCGAGGTTGACGAGTGCTTCGGCGCCGCCGCGAATGGCGGCGTTGAATTCCTCGCCGGCTTTCGGGTAGCGGCGCATGTGTGTGTCGAAGGCGTCCGCGGAATCCCCCTCCCATTTCAGGTCGACGTCGTTCACATGCCTGACGAGTGCGGCGGTGGTGCTCGCCGCCTGGAACGAGCACGCTCGCCAGGCGGAGGCGATGTCCCTGATGCCCTGAGGGACGCCCATGACCTTCTGGAGCAGGCCTGACAGCACATCGCCGCCGGGCAACTGGGTGATCTCGGGCGCGTCGAGGCTCATGCGCCGGATGCCGTCGCGGCCGTGCGGAGATTGGTCTCGACGTCGCTGAGCGCCCGTTCCACCTCCGCCAGCCTGAGCCGGCCGCTCTCGATCTCGGCCCGGACGGCGGCCCAGGTCGCGTCCATTTGCGCGGTCAGGTCGGTGACATTGTTGAGCATGCCGAAGAGTGTGGGGTCCGTCCGTTCGGCGGGAGTCTTCGACTTACTGTCCTTGAGAATGTCGGCGACATTGAACTCCTGGGACGCGGTGCGGACCCGCGTCCGGCACTCGTCGAATGCCTGGTAGGAGGCGTCTACAAATCCTGTGGTCATGGAAATGGAGCATACTGGATACCGCCGGATTTAGTCAGAGGCGTTTTCCGGCGTTTCCAGGAACGCCGTCTGAATCAGCCGGTCCCCGGATTTCCGGTCCACGTGGAAACCCCGTCCGGGCGGGAGAGGTTGCGGCCGGGTCTTACCGAACAGCACGCCTTCCTCCCGGTTGCCTGACATGATCAGTGCCGGGCTGGCCATCTCCTTGAGCCGTTGCACCGCCTGGTCGTACAGCGCCCGGCCGGCGCCGCCCATCTGGCGGGCCACGATCAGGTGCAGGCCGATGTCGCGCGCCTGCGGCAGCAACTCCGCCAGCGGTTGCAGGGGGTTGTTCGAGGTGGCCACCAGGTCGTAGTCGTCCACCACGACATAGAGATCGGATCCCTGCCACCAGTTCCGCCGGCGGAGCTGGTCGGGGGTGAGGTCGGCGGGCGGAAGGCGCTTGAGCAGGGCCGTGCGCACCTCTTGCATCAGCTCGGCGGCTGCCACACTGGCCACGGCGTAGCCGATGCGGTGTTCGGTGGCCGCGGTGTCCAGGAGGGAGCGGCGGTAGTCGACCACCACCATTCTGGCTTCCCTGGGCGTCTTGCGCGCCACGATGCCCTCCATGATCAGCTTGAGCACGTTCGACTTGCCGCACCCTGTGTCGCCGAAGACGATGAAGTGCGGGTCGGCTTCGAAGTCGAGCGCGACGGGGGAGAGCGTCGCCTCGTCGATGCCGATCGCGATGCGGTGCGGGCCGGTCTGCTCCGGCCCTGGCATGCCGGTTGCGGGCAGCAGCGACGGCAGCAGCCGCACCGGGGGAGCGACGGGGCCGTGCCAGGCGGTCTTGACGCTGTCCACCAGGGCACGCATCCCGTCGGCGAGGTCAGGAGCGCTGCGCAGCCCGTCGATCCGGGGAAGGGCCGACAGGAAATGCATGCCGTCCTTGGTGAGCCCGCGCCCCGGAGTGCCGTCGGGCACCGCCACGGAGGCGTTGCGGCCGATCCCCGACTCGTAGGCGTCGCCGAGTTTCAGCTCGATCCTGGTGCCGAACAGGTCGCGGATGCCCGGCCGGAACTCCGACCACTTGTTCGTGGTCGCCACGACGTGGATGCCGTAGCCGAGCCCGCGCACCGCGAGGTCGGTGATCTGCTGCTCCAGGGCCTCGTGGTCCTGCCGGATCGTCAGCCAGCCGTCCACGACCAGGAACACGTCCCCCCAGCCGTCGCCTTCGATCGCGCCGTCGGCCAGCCGTTTGCGGTAGGTGGCGATCGAGTCGATGTCGCGCTGCCCGAAGTCCCGTTCGCGCTGCTGGAGGATGGCCGAGACCTCGGCGACCGTACGGCGGACCTTCTCCGCGTTCTGCCGGTTGGCGACGCCACCGACGTGCGGGAGGTCCTCCAGCGCGGAAAGCGCGCCACCACCGAAGTCCAGACAGTAGAACTGCACCTCACGGGGGGTGTGCGTGAGCGCCATGCTGCTGATGAGGGTGCGCAGCACGGTGCTCTTGCCGCTCTGCGTGCCGCCGGCGACGCCGACGTGGCCCGCCGCGCCCGACAGGTTCAGCCAGTACGAGTCGCGGCGCTGATCGAAGGGCCTGTCGATGACGCCGATGACGGCGTGCAGCCGTCCCCTGCCGTTCCAATCTGGGGTGGACAGCCCGAGCTCCGGGGTCACCGACAGGCGGGGAAGCAGGTCGGCGAGCGCCGGCGGCTCGCCCAGCGGCGGCAGCCAGATGCGATGCGCTGCGGGGCCGCGTCCCCGCAGCCGGCCGACCACGATGTCGAGCAGGCTGGGCTGAGGTCCGTTCTCCTCGGCGTCCGCGGGGTCCTTCGCCGGCGGCTTCTCGACGGCGGGCGGACGAACGTAGCGCGGCCCGTACTCGACGATCTCGCGCGTCGCGGGCTGCCCGTCCTCCGTCACCCGTCTGGTGTCGGCCTGGAAGACACCGGAGACGTAGGCGGCCTTGAACCGGGTCATGCCGCTGGTGTCGAACTTGAGATAGCCGTTGCCCGGCGCCGACGGCAGCTCGTAGGCGTCCGCCACGCCCAGGACGGCGCGGCTCTCCATGGCGGAGAACGTGCGCAGACCGACCCGGTACGACAGGTGGGTGTCCAGCCCCCGCAGCCTGCTCTCGTCCAGGCGTTGAGAGGCCAGCAGCAGGTGCACGCCGAGCGAGCGGCCGAGCCTGCCGATCATCACGAACAGGTCGATGAACTCGGGCTTGCTGGACAGCAGCTCGCTGAACTCGTCGAGCACGACGAACAGCGTGGGCAGCGGCTTCAGCTCGGCGCCCTGCTCGCGGGCCCGCTCGTAGTCGCGCAGGGAGGCGTAGTTGCCGGCCGCGCGCAGCAGCTCCTGCCTGCGCACCATCTCGCCGTGCAGGGCGTCGTGCATGCGGTCGACCAGGGGCAGCTCGTCCTCCAGGTTGGTGATGACCGCCGAGACATGCGGCAGGGAGTCCAGCCCGAGGAAGGTCGCGCCGCCCTTGAAGTCGACCAGGACGAAGTTGAGTATCTCCGAGGAGTGCGTGACGGCCAGGCCGAGCACCAGCGTGCGCAGCAGCTCCGACTTGCCGGAGCCGGTGGCTCCGATCAGCAGGCCGTGCGGGCCCATGCCGCCCTGCGCCGACTCCTTGATGTCCAGCTCGACCATGCGGCCGTCCGCACTCAGCCCGATCGGCACGCGCAGTCTGTTACGACCGGCCCGTGGCCGCCACGTGATCGCCGGATCCAGCCGATGAGGGTCGCTGATGCCCAGCAGATCGGCGAGCGTGGTGTTGATCGAGAGCATGTCCTCGCCGTCGCCGCCGCTCATGGAGGACGCGCGGAGCGGGGAAAGCTGCCTGGCCAGGCCTTCCATCGACACCATGGAGAGCCTGTCCGGCGCGCCCAGCCGCGTCTTGCGCTCCTTGCCCGCGTGGTCGACCTTCACCATGTGCAGGTCGCCCGGCTGGATGTCGAGCCTCAGGGTGATCTCCTCCTCCACCGCCCCCGTGGAGCCGGTGAGGTCGATGACGGTCACGCCTTGGATGGCGTCGCTGCCGAGCTGCGAGTCGTGCGGCATGTGCCCGCCGTCCACGATCACCACGTGGTACGGCAGCGCTCCGGCGGGTGCACCCGGCTGAAACCTGGGCCGTTCCCTGAGCTCGCCCCCGACGAGCCGGTCCAGGTCGCCGAGGTCCTCGGCCATCAGCCGTACGGGCCCCGCCACATCCATCGCGTCGGGATGCTGGGCGTGCGGCAGCCACTTGGCCCACTCCCAGTGCGGCATGCGTCCGGGGGCGGCGCAGACCATGACGCGCATGTCGTCGGGGGAGTGGAAGACCACGATCTGGCCGATCAGAGCCCGTACGAGGTCGCGCACGGTCGTGAGGTCACCGCTGAGCCGGATGCGCGCGAAGGAGGAGAGCGCGACGGACACGGGCAGGTGGGACACCGTGGAATGGGCGCGCATGAACCTGCGCAACGCGCCGGAGGCCAGCGCGTCCAGGTCCTCCACGGGCTTGGAGTCAGGGGGGATGAGCTGGACGGCGAGTTTCTGCACGCCGGTGCCGAGGCGTACCGTGCTGAAATCGTCGTCGCGTGGCCGCCGCTCCCACAGGCGCGGGCCCATGGCGATCCACCACAGCGATGCCGGCTCGGGGCCTCTCCACTCCAGGGCCTCGCGCTGCTGCCTGGCGGTGCGCCTGGCGTTCTTGCGGACCTGCCCGAGGTAGCGGAAGTAGTCGCGGCGGGCGCCGTTCAGCCGGTACCTGCGTTCGCCCGCCTGGCGGCCCATCTGGCTGATGGTCATGCCGAGCATGGAGACGGCGAACAGGCCGCTGGCCACGTACATGATCGGGTTGGCGTTGCCGCCCGAGGTGAACATCAACGCCATCGCCGCCGCTCCGGCCAGCATGGGCAGATAGGCGAGCACCAGCATAAAGCCTTGGCCCTGGACCTCTGGAATTTCCGGCGGAGACTCCAGCATGACTTCTCCGCGAGGTGGCTTGGGGCCGGGGCGGCGCTCCGGGCGCCGGACAACCACTTTGCTCACGCGAAGTTCTTACCAGATATAACCCGCTATGTTCTTCCTGTCCATGATGAAGGTGAGACGGAGTGGACCGTGGGATCAATGATTAAAAATCCTCCGCCGGAGTCTATTTCTGCTGTAGAAGGGCCTGATACGTCCGCCCCGGCGCGCTCAGGGCCAATTCAGCAAGGCGCTCTCGCGCAGGTGCCTTTGCCGCTGCCCATCGTGTGCCAGGTCACGATCGTGGGGCCCGGCCGCAAAGCAGACCTGACGCTGCCCGCCGATATCCCGCTGCCGCATGTACTGCCCGGGCTTCTACGCATGCTCGGAGAGGTGGGCGGTGAGGCCGCGTCCTCGCCGGGATGGGTGTTGCAGCGGCTCGGCGGAGAGCCGCTCGACCTGGAACAGAGCCTGAGCGCCCTGGGCGTGCTCGATGCCGAGATCCTCTACCTGCGCCCGCGCGAGTCGCCGCTGCCGCCGGCGATCTTCGATGACGTGGCCGACGTCGTCGCCACCGGGGTGCGTCAGGGGCCGGGGAACTGGACGGCGGCACACACCAGGACCGCCGGTGCGGCCAGCGCCGCGGCCCTGCTCGTCCTCGGCGCCGCCGGCCTGGCGCTGGCGGGCCTGCCCCCGCTGATCAGCACGATCGTCTTCGCGGTGTTCGCCCTGCTGCTGATCGCCACGGGGACCGTGCTGTCGCGCGCGCTGGGCGCGTCCATGTCCGGAGCGCTGATCGGGTACGCGGCGCTGCCGTACGGCTTCCTGGCCGGGCTGTTCGCGCTCGCCGGCAGCGCGAACCCGGCGGGGACGGGAGCCCCTCATCTGCTCGCCGCGCTCGCTTGCACGGCGCTCACCTCGGCCTTGGCCGGGACCGCGATCGCGTCCGGCACCTCCGGCTTCCTCGGAACGGCCATCGCCGCGTCGTGCGGCGCGAGCGGTGCCGCCGTGGTCATGGTGACGGGAGCCGCGCCGGCCGGGGTGGCGGCCGTGGCCATCGCCGTGTTGCTGGCACTGAGCCCCCTGGTGCCGTCGATCGCCTTCCGGCTCGCCCGGGTGCCGTTGCCCGCCCTGCCCACCACGGCCGAAGAGTTGCGCGCCGACAACCAGCGGCTCGACGCGGCGGCGGTCCAGGAGCGCACGTTGATCGCCCAGCGCAACGCCACGGGGCTGGTCATCGCGGTCGCCCTGTCCGTGCTGCTCGCCCAGTCGCTGCTGGTGCCGCACGACGCGCTGACCTCGTACATCATGTCCGTCACGCTCTCCGTGACGCTCATCCTGCGCGCTCGGGTCTTCTCCGGTCGCGGTCAGCGGATCTGGCTGATCGGTTCCGGGGTGGCGGGCCTGGCGATGGTGGCGTGCGCGCTGAGCGCCAAGGGCGGAGTCATCGGCGCGCTGGTCGTGGCGCTGGCCCTGCTGTGGGCGGCCCTGCTGGCGGTGGGCGTCGGGACGAGGCTGGCCACCGGCAAACCCTCGCCGTTCTGGGGGAGGGCCGTGGACATCCTGGAAGTGGTGCTGGTCGTCGAGCTCTTCCCGCTCGCGGCCGACGTGCTGGAGATCTACAGCTGGGTTCGCGGATTGTCCGGCTGATACGTTGCTGCCCCCTTTCAGGCAGAGGAGTGAGAGCCGTGCAGGGATTCGGTGACTTCGCCAACATCGACATCGACAGGCTGATCAAGAAGGCGGACGAGCACTTCGCGCGGATGGAGGAGTTCCAGAAGGACATGGACTCCTACGTCGGGCGGGCGCAGGACGAGGACGGCCTGATCGTCGTCGAGTACGGCCAGGAGGGGCTCCGTGAGCTCTACCTGCACCCCAAGGCCCTGCGCCTGCCCTCCGGCGATCTCGCCGAGCTCATCAAGACGGCGGTGAAAGAGGCCGCCGCCGACCTGCAGCGCCAGATCACCGAGGGCATGACCGCGGCGTTCGGCGAGGCGGACAACCCGATGCGCTACATCAACGATCCCGAGGCGGCCACCAAGCAGTTGAAGGAAGCAGAGGCCGCATATAACCGGACATTCGATGACGTCATGGGTGAACTCGACCGTATTCGGCGGCGGCTGGAACTCTGAGCCGGGATCCGGGCTCATTTCCATTCTCACGCCCCCGCACTTTTGGCGTAGCGCGCAGGGCTTTTTGTGAATGAGCGCAGAGTTGTTTCTCGCGGCGAATTGCTGTGATCGATGAGTCTGGTGATGGCTAGCATGCGGATCGTTGTTCTTTTGCGGCGCGGTCCGTTTCATGCGGGCTGCCGGCCATCAGGTCTGTTGGAGGTGCAATGGCGCTGTATGGAGCGAGTCCGACGCAGCTGACCAATGCGGCGGGGTATTGCCAGAACACCGCGCAGTACATCGAGGGCATGCGTCAGCGGGTGCAGGAGATCAAGGGTGAGCTGACCACGCAGGGCTGGCGGGGCCGCGCGTCCGTGGAGTTCGGTCGCGCGCTCGACGGCTGGGACGTCGAGTTCAAGGCGGTGATCAGGATCCTGGAGGACATCCACGACCGGCTGAACATGGGCGCGGGCGTCTACCGCAACGCCGCGGATCAGAACATGGACCTGTCAGGGTCGTTGACCAGGGACGGCTATGGCCGGATCGACTCAGTGATCAACAGCTAGCAGCCCACGGAGATCGCAATGACCGTTCCCGATGATCACACGTTCGTCAAGTTCGGCGACATGGAGCAGGCGTACGAGCAGCTCAAGAAGATCGTCACCGAGCTGGACAAGGCTACCGACGATCTGTTCGCCGACATCAAGAAGGAGCTGGGCGCCAGCTGGGAGGGCGAAGCCGAGCAGTTCTTCAACACCGTGAAGAACGAGTGGAACAAGCACGAGCAGGCGATGGGCCTGCAGTTGTTCGAGGCGGCCAAGGCCGTCAACATCGCCAAGGGCAACTACCAGGCCGCCGAGCAGCGCAACATCGCCATCTGGACGAACTGACCGTCATCGTCCGCGCCTTCGCTCTCGGTCACCGCGGTGGCCGGGAGCTCTCGTCCGCAGGGGTAAGCAATGGGTACGCCGGATGCCGATCCGCCAGTCGATCCGCTCTTCATCGATCCGTACACGGCTGAGCTGATCAAAAGCGACGGGAGGGTTCACGAGCCCTCCACGATGCGAGCAGTCGCCGGGGAACTGGCCAAGAGCATCGAGGCTGTCGAGAAGGCCGGCGGCGACGGATCGGCCGTCGCCGACATCCACGTCGGTGCCACACCGTTCGGGCAGTGGGCCGACGCCAAGACCTTCGGCGCGGCGGCGGGCGACGGCGCGGGACAGCAGCTCGGACAGGTCTACGCGGAGTTCATCAAGGCATACAAGAGCGTGGTCGCGGCAGTCGAGGCGAGCGCGAGCAACCATGCCGAAGCGGACATGCGAAGCGAGGGCGCCTGACCATGGCCAGCAGCGGCGCGGAGCGGAAAACCCTCACCATCTGGTCGGGCCCGCCCCCCACCGGCCAGACGGAGCTACATCCGAAGGACACGATCCGGCAGCTTCTCGGGACGGCTCAGCACGAGCAGATCATGAAGGCCGCATCGGCGTACGACATGCTGGCCAACGCTCTCGTCACCGCCACCGTGGGGATCATGACCCATGCGGGCAAGATCCTCACCATCTGGAAGGGGCCGGATGCCGACAAGGCGCGCGTGGCACTGGAGCTCATCTACGTGACCGGGCGCGAACTGGCGCTCAAGTGCGCCGACACAGGGTGGTGCCTGCAACGCTACGCCGAGTTCACCGCCACGGCGATCGCCGAGGTCGACGGCATCAAGGTGGACAGGAACCACGAGCGGGTCCAGGCGCTCATCCAATTCAACGAGAAATTCAGCAGAGGGCTCAGCCTTGCTGGAGATGAGGTCACCCTGGTCGAGAACGGCATGGCGCAGGAGGCACTGAAGAGGCTCAACGAGAAGATCCAGAACCTTCAGATCACCTCGCTGCCGTCCAGCGTCACCTACGAGTTGCCGACGGTGACGAACCCGTCCGTGCCTGGTTCCTCGGCGACGGTCGCCCACCAGAACAGCAACGTGACCCCGTCCGGCGCGTCTACCACTGACCGGGATGGCGGGAACGCCGCAGGCACCAGCGGTACCGGTGAGGCGCACGGCCGAGACGAGGGTTTCACGGGCGGCGAGCAGGACGAAGTCCGCCCGGCCGCGGACCCCGGCTCCCCGCCCGCGACCCGGCCGGAGGCGCAGCCGGACCAAGGCGGAGACCGAAGTGGTGCTCAGGAGCAGCCGGACGGCGGAGGCGACCCCGCCGCCCAGGAGCGGCCCGGCGGGCAGGACGCCGATCGGGATCGCGACCTTGAAGCGGACACGGGGGACGAGCCCACCCCACCGGTGATCGGTGCCGAGGACAGGACCGGCCCCGACGACGTGCCCGCCGACATCGATCCCACCCGGACCGAGGCTTCGGCCTATCAGCAACCCGCGGCCGTCGCACCGGCCACGATCGGCGAACTCCCGGTGAGCACGGCGCCCCCTGCCGCCGCCCCCTCGGTGATCGGCCCTTCGACCGGTTCGTACACACCCGCTGCGGCACTCGCCTCGATACGGGGCGGAAGCGGGACAGGTGTGTCGAGCATGCCGTATCTGCCGATGATGGGGGCCGGTGGCGTGATGGGGAACGACACCGGCGGCGATCTGGAACGCGGCACGTACGTGCCGGAGGACAAGTCATCCTGGAACGGCGGCAGCCAGGACGTGACAGACGCGGTCATCGGATGAGCGACCAGCAGCAGACCGGCTCCGGCCAGCAGCAGGCACAACAGCCTGCCGGTGCGGGGGCCGCTCAGCAGCAGGGACAGCAGCCTGCCGCCACCACGCAGCAGATCCCCGGAACCGGTCAGCTGGTGTACAGCACCACGTACGGCGGCATGCCGGTCGCCGCCGAGGACCCGAAGCCCCCTTCATCACACATCTCCTTCAGCGCGGACGGTCTGGACGTCGCGAGCCAGCGGATCGACGCACCCAAGGCGTCCATCGACTCGCTGCGAGCCAAGTCCGGTGACCTGGGTGTTCCGTTCCCCAGCTTCGGCGTGATCGGCTACAAGGTCGCGATCATCCACGACAAGGCGATCGAACGCCATTCCTCCGCTCTGGAAGAAGGCAACAAGGCGCTGGAGAGCTGGAAGGTCGCGCTGAAGAAGGCCGCCGCGAACTATCGGGATGCCGATGACGCGGGAGGCGCCCCGCCACCCACACAGACCGGCCCGGACCCGACGCTGGGGCCAGGGCCTGGCCTTGACGGGACCCCGGGCCCGGAAATGCCGGAGATGCCGGAGGCCGATCCTTCCAGTCCCGACCTGCCCGACGCGGGCCTTCCGGACGCGGGCCTGCCTGATTCGGGTCTGCCTGATTCGGGCCTTCCTGACACGGACCTGCCGAACACGGACCTGCCGGGCACCGATTCCTTGAGTCCGGACCTGCCCGATGCCGGCACCCCCGGCACGGATCTGCCCACGGCGCAGGTCCCGAGTGCCGGCTCCCCTGACGACTTGAACACGAAAGTCCCTGACCTGGATTCCGTTCTCAACCCACAACAGGACAAGACCGATCTTTCATCGTTCGACCCGAGGACGCAGCAGCCCAATGGCGTGCCGAACCCGAGCCTGGTCGATACGAGCACGCGTCCCGGGACCACGTACGGCTCGCCGACAGGTAGCGGCGCCGGCGCCGGTCTGCGCCCGTCAGGCATGAGCGCGGCGGGCAGCATGGGCAGCGGCATGCCGATGATGCCCATGATGCCCATGTCCGGCGCCGCCAACGGCAACGACGAGCGCGACCGGGAGGGAAGCTCGCTGCTGTCACAGGACGAAGGTGTGTGGGACGGCGACGAGGACATCGCGCCTGAGGTCATCGGCCAGGAGAGATAGATGAGTCAGGAGAATGGTCAGACACTGTATTGGGTGGCGTTCAGTATGGCGTCCTTCGCCGCCACGGCCCTGATCAGGCGACGGTGGGCGTTCTACATCGTCGCGATGATCGGTGTCATGATTTCCGACCCGGGGCAGATGTCGCAGTCGGCGAGAATCTGGCGGACCACCGAGAACGGCGGAACCGCTTCCGAGCTGGCCGACCTGCAGAAAAGGCTCGAAGAGCTGAAAGCCGCTCTGCAGGAGAAGGGCACTTGGGAAGGTGGCGCGTTCGAGCAGTTCCAGGTGGCGTACGACGCCTTCACCGAGTCGATAGAGTCGCTCAAGTCGACCCGCGACACCACGGGCGAAGCGGTCGACCAGAGCGCGAAGCTGTATCACGCCGGGGCGATCGCCTGCATGGTCATCGCGAGTACCCTGATGGCGATCGGTGTGGCCGTGCAGGTCCTTCGCCGCAACCTCCTTACCATCTCCGCCGCCGAGAAGTTGTCGAAGTGGCTCGGTGAGACCGCGGAAAAGGCGGGGAAGAACCTGCTCATCAAGCACGGTATGGCGCTGACCCTGTTCTTGGGCCTGCTCTACACGGTCACCGCGCAATCGGAGACCGCGGGGAAAATGTTCCCGACGTTGACGGCGATACCCACCGAGCTCGACGTGCTGAAGTCCGGCGGCATGCCGGAATTCGGCGACACCGCCAGCCTGGTCTACAACGAGGAGACGGGCAAACTCACTCCGCCTCAATCCGGCCTGGCGGACGGCGGCATCTCCCTGCCCGGGCAGAGCTGATGGCTCACCGGCCGGTGAGACGACCGGCGCTCACCTCCGTGACGGGCATCCGTGCCGAGGCCGGGTCCAGCAGCGGCCCTTCCGGGATCAGCCGCAGCAGGTGCGCGGGCACCGGTGCCACATGAGTGGCGTCATAGCCGAGCTTCTCCACGACCTCGGCGGTCGCGAGCCGGAACCGCATGCCCTGGTCGGTGATGAGGGAGTACTCGTTGACCCCGCCCGCCTGGCCTTCCCCGGGGAGCCGACCGGCCAGCGCCGCGCCGCCCGGGGGCAGCAGCACCTGGTCGACGTGGTCGGGGCCGCCGCTGTTCGCGGGCTTGGGGAGGGTCATCGTCGCGCCGGTCGTCAGTCGCGCCTGGACCGAGCCCTTGACCGTGTCGGCGTACACCGCGCACAGGGGAGTGGACGCCTCCGGCGTGCGGAAGCGCGGCATGGTGACCGGCAGCCCGCCTCCCAGCATCCGAACTCCGGAGATCTCGGCGGCGTTGACCGTGGCCGCGTCGACGGCGATCTGACGCACCTGCCCCTTCCCGTAGGCGATCTTGCTGTCCGGGTCCTGCAGGAGGAGCGACGCCTGTGTGCGGCTGATCGGCGCGAGACCGTCGGCGAGCAGGACGTACCAGCGATCCGGAGTGCCGGGAATGGAGGCGATCGTGAACACCTGTCCGACCCGCGCGGGGAAACCGCCGGGGCCCGTCACCCGCTTGCCGCGCTGCGGAACCGCGGGCGCGGCGAAGTCGGGCCCGGCGGGAATGGCGTTCACCCAGGAAGCCGGCACCTTGCGCGGCGCCTGGTCGGTGAGCCGCCGCAGGTTCTTGACGAGCATGCGGTGGTTGTTCCACAGCACCCAGCTCTGCTGCCCGTCGTTGACGACCAGCGCGTCACCGCCCACGGGTGCTCCGCCGACGTCGATCCCGCCCAGCAGTGTGACGTACGACCGGCGGATCCCGGTCGCGTCCGTCTGCTCGACGACGCAGACCGTCCAGGGCGACTTGATCATCTCTTCCGGACCGGGCAGAGAGTCGGGCGCGCCGGGGATGCCGATCTTCTGGCCCCTGGCCAGGCCGGCCAGCGACTTGGCCGACACCGTGCGGACCTTGATCTCCTGACTGTCCAGCACGAGCCTGGCGGAGACGTAGTTCGCCACGGGCTGCAGCCTGCCGTCACCCTGATTATAGATATAGGAGGCGCCGGTCTCTTCCTCGACAAGTAATTGGCCTGCCTCTTTGAGTTCGGTGGCCCCGCCGGGCTGAAGCATGCCCCAAATTCCGAACCCGGCGATTATCAGCACCATCAGAAGAATGCCGGCGAACGTCGCCACGTTGTATCGCCGCATGGGCGATTCCGGGAGGTCGGGTTCACCCTGCAGCAACGCCAGTCCCAGGCGCTGGGTCAAGAATTTGTGGGCCTGGTAGAGGTCTTTACGGGTCTGCACGCCGACCAATGGTACGCACATTGTGCAGGACATTGGTAGGGGTGAATGCCGCACTTCTACACAAGGAAACGAAAGTCGAGTAGTCTGATGCGATCAACCGCATGCGGGAGGATATTATGGCAGCAGCGGATGACGGGCCGGAACTGGAGCATAACTGGCCTGGACTTGTTGCGGACAGAGACACCGTCCGATATGACCATGATGCCTTCAACGGCGTGGTCGCCGCCCTTCGGAGTGCGCTGACCGGGTTATCCAGCGGCGAAGGCTCCCTTTCTGATGTGGAATTTCACAGCGTCACGGTGAACACGCTCGTCAATGCGATCGAGCGTATAGACGAGTGGGAAGGCGGCGCGCGCTTCGCCGACGCACTGAAGAAGAGCCACGAAGCCTTGACCGCGATCTACAGCGAGCTCGACAGGGTAGCCGATACCGCGGTCGAGCTGATCGGCGCGAGCGCGGCGAGTTACAAGCAGGCCAACGAGGCGAACGAGAGATGAGATGGCTGAGAACCTGACGGGGAAGACCGACCTTCGCCCCGACGGACCGGTGTCGTTCTCCGTCGACGACGACGACCGGAGCGTCGCGGACGTCACGCGTTTCTTCATGAAGATCGACCCGGCGGCCATCGAAAGCATGGCGGACTCCTACCTGGCCGCCGCGGGCAAACTCACCACGCTGCAGGACACCCTGATGTCGCAAGCGGTGGTGATGGCTCAGGTCTGGGAAGGGACGCCGTCGGTCGAATCGCAGCAGTCATTGCGCGCCCTGCACGCCACCGCCCGCGAACTGGCGGCAAAGTTCAAGGCAGTGGGCTCGCCGTTGCAGGCGCTCAGCAAGCGGTTACGGCAGCACCAGGACTTCGTCCAGGACAAGAGCGGGTCGTGGAGCACGCACAACTACGCGACCTGGGACGACAGCATCCCCGGTTACTACCGGACGATGAACGGGGGATGGGAATGGGGCTCGCGGGACGAGCTCGCTGGCCAACATCTCCGGCTGCTCAACGATGACCTGCTCGGAATCTACGAACAACTTCCCGCCACTGTGCGCAAGGCCATTCCCGCCCTCAACCCCGTCGCGCCTCCCGGCCCGGACTTCACGTTCGATCCGGAGCGAGACGACTACCACATCGATCCGAACCTGATCGAACCGCCCGGCGGCGACCTTCAGGGCCCTGGCCTGGACGGCACCGGCATGCCCCCACCCGTCGAATCAGACCTGCCCAACCTGCCGGACGGCACCTCTCCGGACCTGACCCACCCCGATGGCGACGCGGACTCGAGCGGCACCGGGACGAACGGCGACGTCCCCGGCAGCACCTATTCCACTGGCGGCCTGCCAGGTGACGGCAACCTCAACGACGGCAACCCCGGCACTCCAGGCACGGTCAACACCCCTGATCAGGATCTCACCACCAACGCGGGGACACCGGACGCCAGCGCCGGGAAACCGTCAGGCGCCAGCACCACGCTCGAGGACTTCCAACGCCCGGCCGGCTGGGATCCGGGCGACCCCGCCTCCAAGCCCAACGGCAGCCACCCTTACGCCGCCCCCGCCGGCCCCGGTACAGGTGGCAACGTCATGACCGGCTCAGGAGCAGGACCGCTCAACGCCAGGCTTGCCTCCATGACCAGCGGCGGCATGCCGTTCATGCCGATGGCGGGCGCAGGGACGGGAGCCCAGGAATCCGAGGAAAGAGAGAAGACCACCTGGCTTCTCGAGGATGACGACGTCTGGGGCGCCGACACGGACGACGCCGTCTCTGAGCAGATCGGTTAGCGGGAAGAGAGGGGTGTGACCCTCAACGAAGACAACGACCAGCGCGGTCAAGCCGCCCGCGACAGCGGCACCAAGACCGCCGACCCGGCGGAGGCGCGGATGGCCGAGTTCGGAAGCATAGACAGCCTTCTCAACTGGGCCACGCCCGAGGACCAGCAGTCACTCGCGGACGGTGCGGTGACCATGGTCACCGCCTCCGCCCCGCCGGGCTCGACGACCCCTGACGTCTCCCCGGATCACCCCGGCCCTGCCGACACCACCAGCGGATACAGCCCCGCTCATATGAGCAGCTCTCATGGAGAGCCTGGGTTCGTGGAGCCGGAAGCGGCGGTCGGAGACCCGGCGTGGCAGCCGGGCGGCGAACCCGTGCTCGCCGAGCCGGGCGCCGCGACCGGTGATCCGGCATGGGAACCGGCCGATTCCGATGCGGGCGACGACACCGTGGATCCCGGCTCGCGCGAGGAGCGGCCGGACGACAGCGTCGCGGAGCCGCCGAATCCGGAGTGGCCCGCCGAGGCCGAGTCTTCCCCGGGCTCCGGTACCTCCCACCCCGACTCCCCCGCAACCACCTCACCGACAGCGACCCAGGCCGCGGAAACACCGCCCACGACAGAAGCCCCGACCACAGGGACGCCAGCCACGACAGCACCCTCGTCCACGTCGCCGATGGCACAGGACCCGGCCGATACTCCCCCTCAGGCCACCAGCCCTGCGGAACCGGTCGCGCCCGCTCCCGCTCCGACGGTGAGCGCCCCCGCGCAGTCCGCCCCGAAGACCTCGACCGGCAGCGCGCCCGAGGGCGGTGAGGGCTCAGGAGACAACGCGCAGACCTCCAGCGGTGGTGGCGGGATCCCAAGCGCCCCGGCTGTGGGCACCCCGACGACCGCAGCCCCGACGACCGGAGCCCCGACGACCGCAGCCCCGACGACCGGAGCCCCGACGACCGCAGCCCCGACCACCGGAGCCGCGGACGCCGACGCAGGCAAGGACACGGCCGAGGCGGAGCCTCCCAAGGACCGAGCGGCTATTCTGCGCGACGGGGGCGTATACGGCGATTGGCGCGAAGCATCTCCCTCGACTCTGGAGAAGCTGGGTAGTGACCTTGCGCCTTCCCCCGAGGGCGGTTCCTCCTCACCGGGAGACCAGTTCGCCGCGGCGGAGAACGCGATCAGACACGCCACACCCGGCTTCCCAGGCTTCGGCCTTGTCGGAAAGGTGGCCTTCGACCCTGCCTACGCGTCGGCGCGCAACACCGCCGCCGACTATCTCAAGCATGCCAAGAACCGGCTGAGCCGCTGGCAGCAGCAACTGACCGAAGGCGCCAAGGTGATGCGAGACGCCGAGACCAACAGCACGCCGGAGAAACCGAAGTGAATGATCACTACAAGGACGGGTCGACCCTTTATGTGCTGGGAGTGTCCGGCTGCGCCGCGGCCGCCCGCACCACGACCAATCCGGCGTTCGCCATCATCTGCGATCTATGTGCCGCGATCATCGGCACGATGTTGTCCGACCCGGAGGACATCCGTGACAGGGCTCGCGATGTGCGGGCCGTGACTCACGACGTCGATCAGGCGAAACTGAGAGTGACGACACTCCTCGCCGAGACCGAACACTGGGAACAGATGGGCCGGCCGCAGATGACGGATGAGTCCGAGCGCTTCACCAGCGAGGTGACGAAAACCGGGAACGTCTACAGGGAGTTGGCCGCAGCCCTCGACCAGTTGGCGAAGATGTCCGCCACCGCCGCGCTGACATCCGCCTCGCTGGGCGGTTTGCTGCTCGTCCTCGCTTTCGCCTTTCGATCCGCTCCAGTTGATCCTTTCGCCAACAGCGTGACGACCACGGCGGCCACTCAGGCGGAGCGGAAGGCGATGGGCGTACTACTCAAAATGCTCACGGTGTACGGCTCGGCCGCCGCCCTGGCCTTGCTCGCCAGCATGCTGCTCGGCCAGTTCGTGGACCCTGGCACGACGGATGCGGTCACCGTCAAGGACGCTCCCGCCTTCGAGCAGGTCGTCATCGGGGACCTGCCCGTGCCGAACCAGGCCTAGTGAGCTGGTCCGGAAATTCGTGAGCAGTAGTGGCAGATACGGTCGATGATCTGGTCGGCGGTCTTGCGCCAGATGAATGGGCGGGGGTTGTCGTTCCAGGCGTCGATCCAGTCGTGGAGCGCGGTGGTGAGGTGCTCGACCGAGCAGAACACCCCGCGGTCCAGGCAGCGGCGCTGAAGCTCGGCGAACCAGCGCTCGTCGGGTAGCCGGAGCGCGTTACCGCGCCCCGGCCCCCTCAGAACCGGCCGTGCCCGCTTTCCAGGTAACCGGCTCAAGCAAGCCCTGAAGGTTCGAGGCCGTGCGGAAATGCTGGGTTGGTGCCGTCGCCGAGTCGGCGGCGGCAGTGGGCGTGTATGAGACGTGTTGCGGCGTGTTCGTCCGGGTTTCCGAGATCCACGGCGCTGGTGATCGCCTGTTTGCGGATCGCCGTGCGCGTGGCCGTGAGCCACTGCTGCCACTCGGTCGGGCTTTGTGGCTCGTGGTCGGCGTGCAGCAGTAGGCCCCGGCAGAGCGGACATCGGCCGTTCTGCTGGCGTAGAAGCCGCCAGGTGGCGGCGTCCACCGGGATCCTGGTGCGGCGGCGCCGCTCGGTCCAGTAGTCGGTCAGGGCCGGGTCGTCGGGGGAGGCCCGGCCTGCGACCATCCGGTGCCGGACGATTTTCGTCCAGGCGAACTTGCGCAGGTAGAAGCCGGTTTCCTGGCTCCCGAACACCCACTTGTCGCGCCTGGCGGTGTTGAACATGCCGAAGTACCGGGCGATGATCCAGCGCTTCGGCTTGTTCGGGTGGGAGATCTTGGCCCACTTGTAGACCAGTCTCCACAGGTGGGCGTCCAATGCGCCGAAGGCGCGTTTGGACACCCCGATCCGGTAGTAGGCGGCCCATCCTTTGATGATCGGGTTGAGCTTGGCGATCACCGCGTCGGCGTTGGCCCCTCTCAGGGCCGTCACCTCCTGGGACAGCCGCTTGCGGATCCGCCGTAACGCGTCCTTACTCGGCTTGGTCAGCAACTTGCCGCGGAACCGGCGGATCTCGAAGCCCAGAAAGTCCACCCCCTGGTCCAGGTGGGTGATCCGGGTCTTGGCCTGGTTGAAGACCAAACCCCTGGGCTCCAGCCAGTTCGCGAGGCGTTGCTGGATATTCTCGGCCTGCTCACGGGAGTGACACAGGGCGAGCACATCGTCGGCGTATCTCACCAGGACGGGCGAGTCCGGGGTGGCCCGCAGGCCGCCGCTGGTCTCCCAGTACCTGACTCCGGCCGCCTGTTCCATGCCGTGCAATGCCACGTTCATGAGCGCGGGACTGATCACCCCGCCCTGGGGAGCGCCCTCCCCGGTGGAGGTGAACCGGCCATCCTCGATCACCCCCGCCTTCAGCCACCGGCGCACCAACCCCCGAGCGGGGAAGGAGCCCAGCGACTGCAGGATGTGATCATGGCTGAGCCGGTCGAATGCCGCCTCCAAATCGGCGTCGAGCACCCACAGCCGTCTGGCGTCCTTGCGGCTCGCCGTGGTGTGGATGGCCACGATCGCGTCATGACAGCCCCTGCCCGGCCGGAATCGTAGGATTTCGGCTCGAACCGGGCCTCCCACTCCGGCTCCAGCGCGTTCACCGCCAGGGCCTGCAACGCCCTGTCAGCGATCACCGGAATGCCGAGCGGGCGGCGGCGTCCGTTGCTTTTGGGCACATACACCCGCCTGACGGGACGGGGCGACCACGCGGCAGTCTCATGCTGGATCCAGTCAGCCAGCTCGGCCTTCTGGACGGCCAGCAGGGCCGTCTTGCCGTCGATCCCGGCCGTCTTGCGGCCAGCGTTGATCTCCGTGACGCGCCGCACGCTCACCAGAGCGTTGCTGCGCGAGCGGAGCATCAGCTTCTGCAGATTCCTCACTTTGGCGAGGTCTCCGGCCTGCGATGCCGCGAAGATCCGCTGCCGCAGCCGCCGTACTTCCCGCTCGGCCTGGCCCCAGTCGATCCGGTCCCAGTCCAAGCCGTCGTCCTCAGGTCCGTTCACCATGCCGGTGTCCAACTTGTCCCTCGGTTCGGGCGTCTCGGTCATCTCGTCTTCGCAGGCTCACCAGACCCGCGTCAGCACCCTTTCAGGCCAGGGCATCAGCCCCTATCCGGCCAGTTATGCGGCACCCGCCGGCGGAGGAGCCGGCATTCGGGTGCCGGTTTCCTGCAGCCTTTCGGCTACCGGCATTCGCTTCTCGGGTCTTCCTGCGCCCGCTGGGGAGTTGCGTCTTCCTCACGGTCGGCCTACCAGCCCGCATTGCACGGCCTGGACCCCATCGGGATTGTCACGTTCCGCATGCGAGAGATGCGACCGGGGAGGGCGTCCTCTGAACCCCGGGGACGGTGGTGCGCTCCCGACCGGCCAGATTCCTCCGGTCGGCACCCGCCGCCTTCCAGCGGCCGGTCCCTATCTCCCGCTCCTGCGACCCATCTGCGGGAGTGCTAATGACGAGGCGTCATCGAGGCTTCACTTGCGTTCACCCGTCCGGTCTTCCCCAGCCTGTGCTCCTCGGATGGAACGAGGGCTCTTGGGCATTTCCCCGGGCTTCGCACCTCACGGTCACCCATGACGCACGCCGGGGCGGGGACGGTCCATTGCGCACTGGACCGGGCATTATGCCGTCGACATCAAGCGACCTCCTTCGGCATATTCCACTCTTCGCATGCGACTTCGTGTCGCACGACCTGGTTGAGCCAGGCTGAGTAGGTGGGGATGAAGTGCAGGGTGAAGCGGGGATGGGCGATGATCCATCGCTGCACCACCGGTGCCTTGTGAGCCGACAGGTTGTCGCAGACGACGTGCACGTCCAGGCCGGCCGGAACGACCGCATCAAGGTCGGCCAGGAAGTCACGGAAATCGGCCGCGGTGTGCCGGGCGGTGACCTTGCTCACCACTTCCCCGGTGACGACGTTGAAGGCGGCGAACAGGTCCACGGTGCCGTGCCGGACGTAGTCGAAAGTGCGCCGCTCGGGCACCCCGGGCATCATCGGCAGCACGGGAGCGCTGCGCTGCAGCGCCTGGATCTGCGGTTTCTCGTCCACGCTGAACACCACCGCGTTGGCCGGCGGGGCCAGGTAGAGGCCGACGACATCGCGGATCTTGTCGATCAGCAGCGGGTCGGGCGAGATCTTGAACGTCTCGGTCCGCCAGGGCTGTAACCCAAAGGCCTTCCAGATCCGGGCGACGCTGGTCGGCGAGATGCCCACGCGGGCGGCCAGCTGCCGTCTGGACCAGTGGATCTCGCCCGGCGGTGTGGTCTCCAGCGTGGCCACCACCACCTGCTCGACCTGGGCATCGGTGATGGTGCGCGGAACACCGGGCCGCGGTTCGTCGGCCAGCCCGTCCAGGCGGGCGGCGATGACCCTGGCCCGCCACTTGGTGACCGTGCCCCGCGCGATCCCCAGCCGCGCGGCGATGGCGAGGTTGGAGTCACCTCGCGCGCACTCCAGCACGATTCGCGCACGTAACGCCAGCCCCTGTGCCGTCGACCGGCGAGACGCCCAGCCCTGCGAGGTCATCCGCTCGCCCGCGGTCAGTACCAGCGGCGGCAGTCTGCTGTCTCCCACATCCTCAGCACACTCCCGCCCGGCTCCGAAGTCACCACCCAGTTACATGAAGCAACACAAGTGGTGACCACAGACCTCAAAGCCAGCTCACTAACCGGTTCTGCACGGCGGAACGCGCGGTCAACCGCACCCGCCGCGTCCGGGCTGCCTGGCGGGCCTGAGGGCTACGACGGCGACGGCTCCACCCGGGATGCCTTCCAGGTGGAGCCGTAGCCGTGCGCCGGATCAGCCGCAGTTCGCCCAGCCCGCGCTGGTGCTTGCCGCACCCACGCTGCCGGAGAACTTCACACACTTGCCAGGAGCGGGCAGCTTCACCGGCCCGGCATAGTACTTGTAGTTGCCGCTGTCGGTCGCGCTCTCGCCACCCTGGACATCGAGTGTCGCGCTGACGGGGCCGGCCGCGCCCACACCCGCGTACTTCATCGTCACCACGCAGTTCTGCTTGGTGCCGGTGTTGTAGAGCTGGAAGGTCTCACCGCCGTTGAACGGCTGTGAACGCTGCACGTAGAACCCCGCCCCGCACACCTGAGCCGCCGTGTAGGGGTTCTTCGGCTCCGGTTGCGCGGGTGGCGGTGCCGCGCTGCCGGCCGGCTCCGGCTGCGCGGGCGGCGGTGCCGCGGTCTTGGTGGGTTCCGGCGCGGGAGCGGGTGCCTGCGTGGTGGACGGTGGCGCCGGCGCGGGAGCCTGCGTGCTCTTGGAGGGAGACGGCGTCGCGGGCGGGGCCTCGGTGCTCTTCGCGGGAGACGCCTTCGGCTCCTGAGACTGTTCAGGCGTCGTGGTGGCCTTGTCCGTCGGCTTCGCCGTGACGGTCTTGGTCGCCTGCGAAGCCGACGGCTGTGGGCTCTTCGACACGGTGGCCGTCGGCTGCACCGTGGGGACGGGCCGGGTCGGCGGCGGGGAGGGCGTCGGCACCGTGCTGTACACGGGCGCGGTGGGGCTGTCCGACGGCTCTTCGGTGGGCAGGACGAGCGGGCCCACCCCGTACGGGTCGTCGCTGGAGGTGGCCCAGGGCACGGTCACCTCCGCCTGGGGCACTCCGCTGTCCGGTTCGTCCAACCGCGGAACCGTACCGTCGCCGGGATCCGTGACCGCGCTTTTCGTCGCGTCAGCCGGCTTGCCGGCGTCGCCGGTGGTCTTGCCGTCCGCTGCCACGCCTACCGCATTGATGCGCTGGGCGTCCGCATAGTGGCTCGCGCCCCAGAGACCTACGCCTGACAGCACCATCAGCGCGGCCACGGATGCCGCCAGGGCGACGGGAAACTTGCGGCGCGGGCCTGGCTCGTCCACGACCGAGCCCCGCCACATTCTGGGCCGATGCGGTGGCTCTTGCGTCGGTGGCGGCCCCCACGCTCGGGGAGGCATCGGCGGTGGCGGTGGCGGGGGCGGCGGTTGCAACGGCACGCCTTCGAGCAGCGGATTCCCGCTTCCTGGCGGCAGAGGCAGCGGCCCGTTCAGCGGAAGCTGAACCGGCTCCTGCGCCGTCGACAGTTTCGCCGTGGCCCCCGGGTCGGCTTCCTGGCCACCGAGCAGGCGCAACATCGCCTTGTACGTGGTAGGCCGCTGGCCGGCGTCCTTGGACAACGCCGCGAGAACGACTCCGCGCAGCGGCTCGGTCAGTGCGCCCAGCGCGGGCACCCCGGTCAGCACCGCGTCGGCCTCGTGGTCGAACGGCGCCTTTCCGGTGGCCGCGAAGACCACCGTGGCTGCCCAGGAGAACAGGTCCGCGGAGGAACTGTGCGGCCCACCCGTCAACTGCTCGGGTGAGCGGTAGCCGATCTCCCCGGCGGCGTCGCCGAGGTCCAGGTCGGTCACCCGAGGACCGTCGGCGCCCAGAATGACATTGTTCGGGGTCAAACCGCGGTGCGCGATGCCCGCCATGTGGGTGGCGGTCAACGCGGTCAGCGCCGCGACCGCCACCCGTTCCACAGCGTCGGCGCCGAGCGGCCCGTCGGCCGCCACCGCCTCGGCGAGGCTGCGCCCTTTCACGTGCTCCCGGACGACGTAGGGGTGGCCGTCGTGGAGGCCGACGTCCACGGTTCTTGCGACGTACGAGCTGGAAACCCGCCGGGTCGCGGCGAAGCGCGCGACACTTTCCGTGTCGTGCTCCGGCATACCGGTCAACAACTTGATCACCCGGACGGGCGCGTCGTCCGACTTCTGTCCGAGGAAGGCCGCCCCGCGCGGTCCGCTCGGAAGTCGTTCCGACAGGACGTAGTCGCCCAGCCTCTTGGGGTCACCCGGCTGTAACGGGTGCATATCGTGATCCTTTCGCTTCTGAGCGTGGCGTACCAAGATGTAAGGAGGACGGCTGAACCGGCCGCGCCGACGGAGCTAAGCCGGCGGATCGACGCGCCAGCCCCGGCTTCTGCCGAGCGGCAGCACCAGCCCGAGCCCGCCGATCACGGCCGCGAGGATCAGCGCTCCCGCGAAGACCGCCAGCGCGAGGTCTCTGGTCACGGCATCTTCCTGCGGGAGCTTGGCGAACACGTCCGCCGGGATCGGTGCGGGCGGAGGCGCGGCCACCACTGGCCGGCCCGCGGGTTCGAAGGGCAGTACGGCACTGACCGCCAGGACCGGGTTGACCATGCCCGCTCCTGTGCCTTGGCCGACGGAGCCGTCGGCCGTGGCGATGATGCGCCGCCGCACCTGCTCCTGGTCAAGGTGCGGGAACCGGGCGCGCACCAGTGCGGCGGTCCCGGACACGTAGGCGGCGGCGAAGCTGGACCCCTCAAGATCCAGCTTGTACGCGCCACGCGGCCAGGGAGCGGTGATGCCAACGCCCGGCCCGAGAACGCCGACGGGTGTCGCCGTGCTGGAGGAGTCCGCGCGCCGCCCGTCGGGAGTGGCCGAGCCGACGGCCAGCACCCCCTCGTACGAGCCCGGATAGGCCGGCGCGTCCTTGTTCTTCTGCGTGATGTTGCCCGCGGCGGCGACGATCACGGCGTCGCTGGCCAGGGCGTTGCGCACCGCCGCCTTGAGTGTGGGATTGTCGGCCGCCTTGATCGAGATGTTGATGACATCGGCTTTCAGCCGCACCGCCGTGTCGATGGCCGTGGCCAGATTGGCGACATGGCCCTCGGGCTGATTGCTCTGCTTGAGCTCGATGACGGTCGCCTGCGGGGCCACGCCATGAAAGGTGACACCCGGATAGACGCGAGCGGCGATGATCCCGGTGACGGCGGTGCCATGGCCGACGCAGTCGGTGTAGCCGGTGCCGGTGATGTCGACGAAGGCGGAGAACCCGCGCAGTTGAGGGTGCTCGGCGTCGAGGCCGCTGTCAACGATCGCCACCCGCACGCCGGCGCCGGTGCTCAGCCGCCATGCGGTCTTGACGTCGAGCCTTCGCTGCGCCCATGGCTCTTGATCGGGCAACTTCACCACACCCACTTCTGGGTCGCACTCCTCCACCACCGACGCGGCGGCAGCCGGGCGGGCCAGTGCCGGAGCGGGAACGAGACCGAGGGCCAGCCCGGCCGCCAGAAACGCTCGACCGATCATGACGGAGCACCCTAGCGCGCCCGGACGCCTCGAAGCGAGATCCTCTACCCGCGCGGCTCCTTCACGCAATGGGCCTGACCTGGGGAAACGCGTTTCGGTCCGAGAGCCGATCTGCGCTCAACGCCCACACACACTGCGCTCTCCGCCAAGGACACCGAAGGCCGGATCCAGCAGGATCGCCTCGGGCGGAGGCGACCCGATCGAGGAAAGATGTGCGCACGCAGGGATGGCAGGGCCAAGATACGCGCGTGTCTCGTCGTCCTGCTCGCGTCGGCCTGCTGACGGTGGCCCCGCCCCGGTAGGCGCGCTGCCCGCGACGAGACCGGAGCGCTCAAGACCGCGGGTGAGGCCTGGGCCTGAGACCTCGGCTCAATCGCTTCCCGTGTCGAGCTCTTCCTCGTAGGCCTTCAGCACGGACTCCTGTGAGCGATACGAGGGAAAGTCGATGACCCGGCCGCTCTCCCGCAGAACCAGCACGGGGCCGGCTCCGATGAGAGCGTATTCCTGGTCGTGGGTACGCAGATACGCGGCGGTGGTGTAAGTGAACAGCCAACCGTACGGCTTCTCGATTGTCGCGGCCTCGTTGAGGACGAGCCGGTCGTCGCCGTATTCGGGAGACAGCCTGCGGACGAACTCGCGTGCGATCTGTCCGGCTTCGTCTTCGTCGATCATTGCCCTTCCCTCTGTCAGGCCGTCCGATAAAAATAGTAACTGACGAATTCATCGGCATGCATATTGGACGAACTCATCCGTTCGACGGGACTTGTCGGTCCGGGCTGACCGTCCAGATAAGTCAGCCTGCCGTCCACGTTGGCGATATTGTAAGCGTGTCCGTCCGCGGCCCGGAGATAACCGATCGTGTTGACGCGTCTGCCCATGAGTATTCCGCGTGAGCCGGGATTCGACAGGATGACGGCTTCCACCTCGCTCAGAGTGGGCTGGGCCGGCAGTACCTGATGGGCGCGACCGTGATAGATCCGTGCGGCTGTACCGTTCTCGACTCCTGCCCGGGGTCCAGCGACGGCGGGCCGGCCGCTCAGGATGTCGTCGATCGTCAGTGCCACCTCGACGCAGTTGTGGTTGGCTCGAAGGGGATTGACGTGCGGCAGTAGTTCTCGCATCACATCGAGGTCGAGTGCGCGCCCGCCGGTCGCCGCCAGAATCCGGCAGATCTCCTGGTAGGCATCGTGCATCAGAATGTGTTCTTCCTCGGTCATCCGCGGGGACTGAGGAAGTAAGGCTATTCCGCGAGGGCGCAATTCGGAGAGCACGGCATGGAGATCTCTCACCCTGACGTCAGGGTGAGTGGAGGGGAGCCGGTTCGCATCCGAGAGGGCCGGGCCGAGCCATGCGCGAAGTCGCGCTGCGACGATGCCCGACGTACGGGCGGGCAGGAAGATCCGCAGTTCCGGCGACCGGTTGTTCCCGGCACGGAGATCGCCCTGCGGGGCGGTCTCCATCGGGCCATCGACGACCAGGACGACGCGGTCGGTGAACCGGGCGAGATCTCGGGCGAAGCCGGCGGCTCCGTCGTGGGGGCCGGTGAGGAGTATCGCGGCGTCAGGAGGCAGATCGGGGGAGTTCAGCAGCATCGCCGCGATCGCCTCGACCGGGAGAGTCCGGCCGCCGACCATCATGCCGTCCTCTGTGTAGCGGCCTTCCACCACGAAGGCGCCGCCGACGGGGCGGATCTCGGGGCGCGTGTCGTGGCCCGGCCCGTTGCGGACGCGTACTCCCGCCCTGGTGCCGCTGACCGCGCTCTCGATCTCGCGCGCCAGGTCGTGGGCCAGGCCAGGGGTGAGTCCGATGGTCGGCGTGACCACCGGTTCCTCTCGAGTGCGGGTCGGCTGCTGGGTGAGGATGAAGTGCGTCTCACCGTCGTCGGTATGCAGCATGCTCGTCACGGTGAAGTAGGTGCCGGGCCTGAACACGGCATGATGCGGCTTGCCCGACAGGTCGCCGACCGGTAGGTAGTCGGATGCCAGGATGGTCACTCTCTCGCAACGCGGGTTCTCGGCCAGCATTTCCGCGCTGTCCACGCCGTCGAGCAGGGTGTCAGCGGCGAACCCTTCGCCGGGCCGGATGTCCCGGGGGATCAAGGTGGAGCGCACCCAGGCGTAGACGTATCCCTCGGCGCTCGGCCGCTCCGCCAATTCGGCGTCGGCGCGCGAGATCACATCGGTCAGGTTCCGGTGGATCTCCCTCCACTGCAGCGCCTTCGCCTGTGCCAGGCGGGCGTTCAATTGCACCAGGTGGTCGTTTCGCAGCAGGTCGGCAAGGACGGGCCCTGGTGGCGGCTGCCACGCGGGCACGCGGTACTCGGGCGTCGCCGGATCCTCGGAGAACGCGAGCGGGATCAGCCCGGTGTCGCCGGAACCGGTGAAGCTCCTGAGCGTGTTCAATATCTGGTCGTGATGGCGGCTGAGGCCGAGCGTGTCGAAGGCGGCACGGAATGTCGCGAACCGGGCGGTGAGGCCGGCGACGTCATCGGCCGACAGCACGGGAGCGCCCACCCGGAAGCCCTGTTCGGAGACCTGGCCGAACCGGGCCAGGAGTGGGTTGGCGTCGAGCAGCCGCCGCAGCGTCGTAAGGTCCATCGGCCGGCCGTGAGCCAGCAAGGCGTACAGCGCCCGGGTGGCCAGGCGGCCCTGCGCCTCGGCGGTGGGCCCCGCGGGTTCGATGAGCTCTTCGTAGAGCACGTACGGAGAGGCCCGATACGAGCCCGGCCGGCCACTCGCGGCCTCATGGGCCTCCTCCAGTGCGGCTTCGTACTCGTCCGCCGCGGCGCGGGTCGGGAACTCGTGGCGCAGAGCTCGCCGCCCGTCACCGAAAATCACCTCGGTGGTGTGGCCGGACCCGCTGACCGCCTGGCTGATGCCGGTGGTGAGGCTCCTGCGCAGTTCGTCGCTGCCGAACGTGCGCCACACATTCCCGTGCTCGTCGATGTGGAGAGCGGGGCCGGCGAGGCCCAGCGCTTGTCTGACGAGCGCGCGGACGAGGACCTGCGCGGCCATGACGACAGGAATCTGAAGAGCCTGAGACCCGTCGGAGAAGGTGACCACACGGCCCAGTGCCATGTCCCGCGTCTCCAAGACGCCGTGCCGGAGGTTGCCGCGGAGGCGGTGAGCCGCGTTGATGAGCCGGCCGCCAGGAGGCGGTCCTGTGACTTCCAGTGTGGGGAGTAGGTGTTCGTTCAGGGCCGTGAGCCGGCCGATGCCGCCCAGGCGCAGGAGTTGTTTCGGCGCGGCTGCCACGACGCTTTGCGCGCCGATCGCGTTGACGGCGAGCGGACCGCCGGCCAGGGCTTCGTGCCGGGCCATGATCTGGTCGAACTGAGCCAGCAGGCCCAGCTCGGCGAAGCTCGCCCGGAAGTCCTCCAGCATGGCCCTCAGCGTCTGCACGTCCGACGGGGACAGCGGGTTGCTCAGCCACTCGCGCTTGCCGGAGGTGCCTTCGCGCAGGAACAGCTCCAGGAGGGGGGTGCTGCTCGGGTGGAGGTGGAAGGCCGGCACGGTGACGAACGGCGTGATGTCGGCTATGGCGATCAGGTATCCGGTCAGAACCGCCTCGCGGGTGCCCAGGAACGGGGCCGAGGCGTCGGCGGGTGCCCAGTCGATCAGGATGTTCGTGTCACCGTCCGCCCTGGCGTTCGTGATCAGTCCCAGGCGGCCGGCCAGCCGGGCCATCAGCAGGAACAGGTCCCGCTCCCGGCGGGTCGAGTGCTCCAGTAGCAGCGCGGGAGAACCGTCGCTCAGCGTCACCTTGAACAGGTTCGCCTCGACCGGTTCTGGCTCGCCCTCGACGCCCGGAGCCGGCGACTGTACAGCGTCCCAGTTGATCACGTCGTGGATGGAGGGTGATGGCCGGGTGCGTCTGTCGATGTCGTTCTGGACGGCGGCGATGTCTTGGGCGAGTTGTTGTGCGAGGTGGGTGTCGCCTGCCGCGTGGGCGGTTTGCTGTTTGCGTTGCAGGTAGCGGAGTTCGTTGTGGCGGGCGGTGAGGCATTCGTCGCGGGTGGTTTGTCCTGGTGTGTGGGTGTGTGTCGTGTCGAGTTGGCGTTGGATGACGTCGCTGATCTCGTGGAGGACGAGTCGGGCGACCTGGTCCTGGTGGACGCGGGGAGCGAGGGTCATCGTGTAGTCGCGGCGCGGGGGTTGTCCTCGGCCATGGTCCGGCCGAGGTAGCCGTTTTCGACCGGGCCGACTCCGATGGTGAAGCGGAGTTCGCCGAGGGTGGTGTGCTGGACGATGAGTTCGGTGTCCGAGAGCCAGGTGATGGCGGTGACGGCGTCGCCGAAGTCTTCGGGGATCAGGTCCGGTTCGCTGAGGCTTCTGGCTTCGGCCGGGGTGAGGTCGTCGGGGCTGGTACGGCCGTCCGGCACGAAACGGGAAGCCGGGTCGGGCGAGCCGTGGGTGACACCACTCTCATTCGTGCCGGATTCCCCCGCGTTTCCAGGCGCGGCTTCGATCACGCTCGCCCAGCCGCCGGCGGTCTCGATCCGACGCGTCAGTGACGCGGCCTCGGCCGTGTCACCGCTCTGCTGTGCGTCGAGCAGTTCCTCCTCCAACTCGGCGAGCTCGACGGCGATGCCTTCGAGCAGCCTCGCGGGACCTGCCTCGCCGGTCAGGGGAGACACATACCCCGCGTACCAGGCGAGCTCCTGGATGGCCTGACGATCGGCAGACGCGGAGGTGCGGCGCCCCAGAAGTCCGTTGAGCTGCTCGCGCAACAGGTCGCTGTCCGGCATGACGTCCCCCAGCAGCACGTCTGACAGGACCTTCACGTTGCCGATGTCGTAGGTGCCCAAGCGTTCTTCATGAGAGACGCCGTAGAGCTCCAGCGCCATCACGACGAGCGCGTCGGTGTGCTCCAGATGCCGCGGGGTCAACCGGGGCGCGTCGTGGAACAGGGTGGCCATGCGTTGCAGCCGCCTGACGTGATCCAGCAGCGGGCTGCCTTCAGGAGGAAAGTCTCTGAGCAGGCTGCGCATGGCGTCGGAAAGATGCGCGTACGGAAGGTGCTCCCTGACGAAGCCGGCACCTGTGGATTCCAGCACGGCCTCCATCTCGCGTGCCAGTTCCGCGGTCGCGTCCACCTCGCGTGTCAGGTTGCCCGCAACCTCGACGTCGCCCCGCTCCAGGGCTTCCTGCAAGGTGCCTCCCAGACGGCGAAGCTCCTTGACGGCGGCTGTGTAGAGAGCCGCCGCGGCCGCCTCCCGGCCCTGAGGCTTCCCGGACTCCGCGGACGTGATGAAGATCTGGACGAGGCGGTGGCCGACAGGCGCCGGGGCGGGGCGTCGCAGAGCCGAGTTGATCTCCTGGTGCAGCAGGCGAATGTCCGGCGCCTCGTCGGGCGCGAGACGGTCGAACAGGTTCTTCAACTGGACGAGCTCGGAGAGGTCGAAGGAGTACTCCGGGCCCGTGTCGTAGATCTGCTGCGCCGTCCTGACAAGCGCGTCGGTGTACTCCACATGCTCCAGCAGCAGCGGAGACACGTTGGGGAACAGCCCGGCCATGCGTTCGAGGAGCCGGAGGTGATCCAGCAGCGGGCGGTCTTCCGGCGGGAACGCGTCGAGCAGGCCGCGCACGTCGTGCGGAAGGTGGGCGCCGGGACGATACTCAGGACGCGTCCACTCGGCGCCATCCACTGGAGCGGCCGGGCGGCGCAGAGGCACCTTCGGCTGCGGGGCGCGTTCTGGCACGAGCCCGTAGATGTGCTCCACATGACGATCGCGCAGGCTGCTGATCCCTGCGACGGCACGGCCATCCCGGTCGAGCACCGGACCATGGTCCGACCAGAAGAGGACGGCCGACCCCAGCAGAGTCGCGTCGGCACGGACACCACTGGCGCCGAGCCGGTTCCGATCGGCGCCCGCCCACCTGCTCATGTATTCGTCGGACATGCCGAGCAGGTGCATCACCTCGTGTGCGAAGACGATCGGCTCCTGCCGCGCGTACCAGCTCATGTAGTTGATCGCGGGACGCCCGGCATAGTCCCTCAGCTGTTTCAGCGGTGTGCTGATCACCTCGCCGTTGCCGTGCCAGTGGTGTCTGTCGGCGAAGTCCACGGCGCGGTGGCCGGTTCCCGGAGAGAGAAGGATGACGCCGTCGGGCGGAGCTGAATCCGGGGCGGGCACGAACTCCATCCGGATGTGCAGCTGGGATCCGTCGGCCAGCTCGTGCTGGTAGTTGTAGTAGAGGTCGACGCCGTCGAGCAGGTTCGTGTGGGCGATGGCGATCTCATCCGGGCTCATGCCGGGATTCGCGCGATAGAGCACCCGGAGCGTGAACTCCGTGACCGGACGCGTCGAACCCTTCCACGGCACCAGCAACCTGCGTACTTCGACCTGGACGGCCCCCCTCGTGGGCGGTTCGGTGATGGTCACCGGAAGGGGCGTGGCCGACTCGCGCAGGCGCTCCCATTGGGCAGCCCATGGCACTTCGCGCGGATCGTAGCTGTTGGCGAGCCGTTCTTCCGGCCGGGTGGCCGGGTTCATGTTGAGCTGGGCAGTGCGCGTGGCGTGATCGAGTGCTGATCGGGCGGCAGGGGCGTCACCTTCGGGTTCCGTCGTCCCAGCTTGGCCGGGCCGCCCAGAATTGATCACGTCGTGGATGGAGGGTGATGGCCGGGTGCGTCTGTCGATGTCGTTCTGGACGGCGGCGATGTCTTGGGCGAGTTGTTGTGCGAGGTGGGTGTCGCCTGCCGCGTGGGCGGTTTGCTGTTTGCGTTGCAGGTAGCGGAGTTCGTTGTGGCGGGCGGTGAGGCATTCGTCGCGGGTGGTTTGTCCTGGTGTGTGGGTGTGTGTCGTGTCGAGTTGGTGCTGGATGACGTCGCTGATCTCGTGGAGGACGAGTCGGGCGACCTGGTCCTGGTGGACGCGGGGAGCGAGGGTCATCCGGTAGTAGCGGCTGCCGTCGCGGGGGTTCTGGCTGGCTTCGGTCTGGCCGAGGTAGCCGCCTTCGACCGGGCCGACTCCGACGGTGAAGCGGAGTTGGCCCAGGGTGGTGTGCTGGACGATGAGTTCGGTGTCCGAGAGCCAGGTGATGGCGGTGACGGCGTCGCCGAAGTCTTCGGGGATCAGGTCCGGTTCGCTGAGGCTTCTGGCTTCGGCCGGGGTGAGGTCGTCGGGGCTGGTACGGCCGTCCGGCACGAAACGGGAAGCCGGGTCGGGCGAGCCGTGGGTGACCTCGCCGTGACCCGGGTCAACGGGTTCCGGCGAACCGTCGGGTTCGGTGGTGACCGGCCAGCCGGGCGCCTGCCCGGGCGGGTGGACGGCCAGCCTGCTCAGCTCTCTCCGCAGGTGCTCGGCGAGGCTGTCGTTGACGTCCGTCCTGGCTCGTTCGTGCAGTTCGAGCAGATCGATGCCATGCTGCTCGGCTGCCGCGATCAGGGGGGACGGCAGGCCGGCGAACCGCCTCGCGAAGGCTTCGTCGCCGCCGTTCGCACGCAGCCGGCCATCGGGGGTGGCGAGGTAGGTCTGCGGCTGCCGGTTGGCGGGGTGGATGGTGATCTGGACGCCGGCGCCGCGCTCGCGGGAGAGCAACTGGGCCTGCCTGAGCTGCCCGTACGGGGGAGCGGACGGGTCGGCGCCGAAACTGACGAGGCCCGGGCCGCCGGAGAGGGCGGCGGTCGCGCCCGGGCTTTCGGCCTGCTGCTGGATCGCCCGCATGACCTTGTCGAAGAGGAGCACGTCGGCGTTGCCCGTCGCGACGTGCCGCGCCGGTGTGATGTCCGACGGGTTCACGTCGGTGCCCGGGTCCGACCAGACCTCGAAACGTACGTGGTAGTCGACCCGGAACCTGACCGAGCCGGCGTCGGCCTTCTCGAAGACGCTGGTCTCGGCCCGGTTGCCGCCGCTGACCGAGGAGCTGTCGACGGTCAGGTCACGGTTGCCGGCCGCCACATCGCCCGACAAGCCGGACGGCAGGAACTCGTCGCGGCTGTCACTGCCGAAGGTGACTCCGGTCGGACGCAGCCGGGTGCGGTCCGCGTTTGCCGAGGTGGTCCACTGCCGGCGGTCGGCCTGGCCGATCTCGGTGGCCTTCAGACCTGCGGCGATCACCACGGGTTCGGACAGCACCGCCCCGACGCGGATGCCGATGGTCTCTCCATCGTTGCCGGGCACCTGGATCACCAGGTGGCCGTCCTTGGCGGTCATCCGCTCGAAGAGGCTGTTCCTGGAGTTTCCCGACAACAGCCGGGCGAGCGCCTTCGCGTCCGCGGGATGGAGGTCGACGCCCAGCTCTTCCTTGAGCCTCTGCTCGACGGTCGCCGCGAGGTGCCTGACGCGTGTGGTCTCGACCGCGAAGTTCTCGGGTACGGGCATGGGCCGGGGATCGGGGACGGCGGGCGCGGGAGCGGGGACCGTGCCGGGGCGCGAGACCATGCCCGCCGGGATGAACCGGTCGATGGAGCCCGACACGAGCCTGGAGGCCGACCGTGGCAGCCGCGGCACTCCCTGGCCCTGCCCTGCCTTCTGCGCCTTGGGAACTCTCCGCACCTCGATGGAGAGCCTGATGCCCTGGCGCACCTCTCCGAGGGGACCCTCGAACGAGGCCACCCGCTGTACCCGGGCCTGCTGCGCATTGCTTGAGCCCTTGCCGGTCTGCCCGCGATTCGCGGCTGTGGAGCCTGAGTCCTTGTTCTCCGCCGACTCCTGTCCCAGCTTGCCGCTCGGGCTGACGGCGGCGTTCGAAGACTCCGAGACGTTCTCTTCGAGCATGGAGTAGGTCTGGAAGATCTGGCCGTGGTCGAAGACCTCACCCCGGTACGCCACCTTCTCGTCCAGCTCGGCCCGGACGGTGACCTCGAGCAGATCCTCGATGCCGTCGACTTCGACGGTGTAGTCGTTGCCCGGCGAGTCAGGGTCGAGCAGGCTGTCGATCTTCCCCAGCCAGCTCTCGCGGGAGAAGTCGGTCATCAGCCCCCGCCACAGCTTGTTGTCCTGGTCGAGCGCGCCCGGCGCCACCTCGTTGACCGCGTCCCTGATCTGGCTCAGCAGATCCACGTCGGTGTCCGGTTCGCCGGCGGGGTGGAGGCCGACCTGTTTGACGGTGCTCATGCCGATGGAGTCGCTGTAGTTCGGCGCCAGCTCGCCGGGGACCTCGCCGTTCTCCAGCCGCTGGGCGTCGGCTCGCAGCTTGTCCAGCACGTAGGGGTAGAACTCGGGCTTGCTCAGCAGGCGGTCGCGAGTGTCGCCGGCCGTCTCGCTCGGTGGACCGGGAGGCATGCCCGGCGGCAGCAGCTCGGTCAGCCGGTCATCGGGGAACAGCTCAAGGAGCCGGGCGAGAGCCCGCCCAGTGAAGTGCCACGCGGTGAGCGGGACACCGGGCACCACCGGCCGGCCCGCGTTCCGCGCTCGCGCGTCGGCCAGGTCCTCGAAGTAGCGGTCCAGGAACCTGACCGCGACCCGGCGGCTGAGCCGCAGGTCGCCGTTCATCAGCCGTTCGGCCGCGTCGGCCGCCTGGTGCAGGGGCAGCTTCACCTCTCCGCTCGCGTACAGGTCGAGCGCGTCGCGCTCAGCGAGCCGGTAGATGACAGTACCCGTGTCCGTCTCGACTGCCTCGGCGCCGACGCCCACGGTCAGTTCCGATGTGACGTCCATCGCGAAGAGGTACTGCTTGCCCGTGTCGATACCCAGCCGCTCCGGGCCGGAGATGACCTTCTGCTCGCGTGTGGTCGTCGTCGACAGAGAGCCTCCGATGCCGCCCTCGGAGCCCAGCATGCCCGGCACCGGCACCCCGGTCGTCACTCCGAGCCCTCGAGACCTGGACTGCTGAGTGAGGCCGGCGTGGGAGCCGAGTGTGAGGTTGATGTCGCCGATCACCAGATCGGTGGCTGACAGGAAGCGGGACTCGCCCGGTGCCAGGGAGAGGGAGACCGGCTGGTTCTGCGGTTCCCCGGTCGCGGTCAGGGTGTCCACTCCGGTGCGGTGGCCGGAGGAGGACGTCTCAAGGGAGCCGGAGGAGATCACCTCGGGGTGGCTGATCAGGTTGCGTACGTTGAAGAACGCCGCCAGGTGCTGGAACTGGGGTGAATCGCGGTCAAGCGGGTCGGCGAGCATGTTCGCGGCGGTCGTCGCCGTGTCGCCGACGTCGAGGTGGATGACTCTGGCCAGCCGGATGGCCTTCTTCGACGTCGGATGACGAGGGCTCTCCGGCCGGGGGTGCCCGTCGTCCGATGGAGCGAGAGGAAGCAGATCGGCGGGAAGCAGGATCCGCGCGTCACCCGCCTGCCCCTTGACCAAGCTCTCCTCGTGGCTGGGGCCGATCAGGAGATCGACACTGATGGTGTGCGGGATGCGGAAGACCGCGGTCAGCCCGCTGCCCTCCATGAGCGTGACCTGATTGACGGTGGTGGCGGTGGTGACCGTGGTCTGGCCGCCCTTGCCGTGGCTGTAAGAGCCGTCCAGCGCGCTGGCGTCGATTCCGGGGTCGTTACTGAAGCCTTCACCGGCCCGCCAGGTGATTGCCGAAGACGTGCCGCGAGTCTGCGTCACGACGTGGGTGTCCGAGCCGATGTCCAGGTCCACGACCGGCTCGGCGTCGGTGATGCCCTGATAGTCGAAGCGACCGAAGTCCTGCGTCAGCTTGATGCGCAGGGTGTAGTGCCTGGCTGCGAAGCCCTCCCCGTAATGGACCAGGTTGATGAACAGGCCTTCCTGCGCCGCCTGGTCGTAGCCCGCCTCCAGACGTGACGCCGAGAACTGTTCGGCGATGAGCTGCTCGTTGGCGATCTGGCCGGCTCTGACCCACGGGATCAAGGAGTAGACGGACACACCGTTCTTGAGTTTGGGCAGCAGGCCCCTGGCCCGAAGTTGTTCCTCGACCCGTGCGCGGATCGCGTCCATGCCGGTGACCTGCTGTACCAGTGCGGGGCCCGCGCCGCGAGTCTGCCCTTCACGGTCACCGAGCATGGAGGGCAGCTTGCGGACTCTGCCGGGCGGGTCTTCCCGGACGGGGTCGTCCCTGAGGAGGACAGTGCCGTCCGGGGCGTGCCCTGCCTCCGCCGCCGCGTCGACCGGCAGGCCGTAGCGGTAGGCGTCCGGTTCCGGAACGCGGAACAGCCCGGTGCTCTTCGCGGGATCGAGGGACACCGTCTCCGAGCCCTTGCCGAACACCTGGATCGTCACCGTGTGCTCCAGATCCAGCAGGTAGCCCTGGGTGTGGCCCGCCCAACGCTGCACGCTCGGGTGGATCGCCACCGCGTTCGCGCTGGTCGATACCGAGGACGACTGCCCCGGATCACGTCTTACGGTGGCATGCGGGGCGAAGTCCCCTGCGGATTTGCCCTCCGGATCCGCGTTGGCGCCCACCGCCGCTCCCACGCCTCCGCTGTGGCCGTCAGACCGGCTCTGGCCGGCGTTCGAAGACGCGTTGCGCAGGCGCTCCTGGTGGTGCTTGGTGGTCGGGCCGCCGACGAGCTCTCCTTCGGAGACCACTGTGGTGTGTACCGTGACCACGGCTCGTACTTGACCGTTGACCGTGATGATCCGGCGCAGGCCCGACGGGTTGTTGATGGCCTCCCCCAGGTTACTGGGCAGGTCCTCGGTGATCATTGTGGTGACCTGGTCACGGGCCACAGGGCTGAGCCCGGCGCTCTCGAGCCGGTCGGTCACCTTGTCGGCCAGCGTGGACAGGCCGGTCATGTCGGAGACGACGTGTTCAGGGAAGGGGGTCTGCCGCCGGTCGGCCTCCGGAAGCTGGATGGTGTCGGCAGGGCCGGAAAGGTAGGCATGAGAGACCCACAGTCTCTGGCGCGCGGTTTCATCGTCGGCGGGAAGCGCTCGCCAGACCGGGCGGCCGGACGGCGTGAGCAGTTCCACCTCCCAGGTGGCTCTGGCGTCGAACATCGCGGCCATACCCCGGTTGTCCTCGACGTTGCCGCCCAGCCCGGTGTCCTGCGCGGAGATGGTGACCGCGTGGGTGCGCCCCCGCCTGAGGTTGACGTTCAGCACACCGAAATACGCCACTGCCCTGGCAAGATCGGCAGGCCAGGCGGTGCCGATCGGAATCGCGTCCAGAAACGCTCGGAGCCAGGCCATCAGAGGCAGGTTCATGTTGCCGCTGAGCGAGCGGAGGTCGGTCATGGCGCTCTGACCACCGCCCTGACGCAGCAGCCCGAACATGGTCTCGGAGTGCGAGCTGTCCGGTCGTGCGACCTCCTTGAGGTCGTCCAGCTTCAACCGCAGGCGAAGCTGCGCGCCGGTGGCCGTGTTCAGGCGCAAGACCATGCCGTCCGAGGAGAGCGCGGTGTGGAAGGCCTGGCGGATCGACCAGCGCAGCTCTTCCTCGGTGATCCGCCCGGCCACTCCCTGCTGCGTGAGCATCTCATTGACCAGTTCGGTCAGCGCGGTGAGGTTCGCGACCGGCCCCGCGATCTTGCTCCCCGGCAGCGCCTCCACGGGCGGCAGAGTCGCCCGGTACGCCGAGTCGTATGCCCCCTCCCGAGTCGTCAGCTCGTTCAGGGCAAGTTCGACCTGCGGGGTCGCGGGATCATGCTGCGTGGTCACTTCGGCCAGGGCGGCCAGCACCGGCTCGATGGCTTGGAGCGCGTGCAGAGCAGCCGCCGCGGCGGCCGCGTAGCGTTCTTCCATGCGAAGGTGGTGGTCCGCGGTGGACGCCGCCACCTTGGCGTTCGCCTCTTCCCTGCGAGCGCGCTCGTCGGCGCTGTCGTCGTGAGCCTGAGCGTGTTCAGCCGCCTTGTTCCGAGCGTCGAGCGCGTCCAGGTTCGCTGTCTCGGCGTCGCGCCAGTGCCTGAGACTGAGGTCGACGTTGTGCAAGTAGGCGGCCTCCAGCGCCTCGGCTCTTTCTTGAGTCCGCGTCCAGAGCCGTGTCCGTGCTGTAGACGGCACTTCGGAGAGCTTGGGGAGGTCGGGTGGTACGGCCGGTGGGAGCTGGTCGATCTCCTCTTGATAGCTTCGCAGGGCCGCGGCGGCCGCGTCCGTGAGAACGCCCAATCGGGTGTCGCCGATCGATGTGCCCGCGATCACCTCAGCCAACGGGTCGGCGAGCTCCCGGTGAGCGTCACGGGCGGCTTTGGCCAACTCCCAGGCCGTTCTGTGCAACTCGGCGATCCGGCTGAGATTCTCCGCCCTGGCCCGCCACAGGCGGGCCTCGCTGAGATGCTGCCCGGCCAGGGCTTCCGCCGCGAGGGCGTAGGCGTGGCCTGCCGCCAGATTGTAGGCGGTCACCGTGTTGCCTTGGGCCTTGACGGTCTCGGCGAGCGACTCGATGGTGGCGCGCAGTGCCACGGCCGCGCTCTGACGGCCGGAAACGTGCTCGAGCAGGGCACGGTGCAGGTCGTCGATGTTCTGGGCGCCGTGCGCGCTCGCCACCCGATCCCGCACCGCGATCTGCCGGTGGTGCCGCTCGTAGGTGGCGCCGAGCCGGAGCAGCTGTGTGACCAGCACATTCGGCGGAGCGAGCACCACCCGCCCCGCGTCCACCTGGTCCAGGAGGCTCTGATAGGTCTCGGCGGCTCGCACCGCTGAGGCTGCCGCGGCCTGCCGATCCGCCGCCGTGCCGGGTGGGGTCCGCGCCGCGCCGGCGAGGTTGGCAGCGACGCTACGCAAAGTCGCGATGTGCTGGCGGAGCGCATCCGGGTCCTGCGGCGTCACCGGCAGGGCGGGCTCCGTGGCCATCGCGTCCACCTGCTCCTCATAAAGCAGGTGGAGCCGGCGAGCCGTGTGCAACGCCTGGGCGAAGCCGGTCACCCGCGTGGTGGAACCGCCTGCGGTGTGGAGGAGCGACTGAGCGGCCTCGTAAGCGGCCCTCGCTTGCGAGACCGCGATCAGCAGCGGGCTCGCAGCCGTGCCGATCGCCGCCACTTCCTGCATCATGAGGGCCCTCTCGATCCGCAGGAGCCGGTATATCTGTTCCGCCAGCGCCTGATCCAGATCGAGGCGGGCCGAGGCGACCGCCTGATCACGCTCGCGCAGCCGGGTGAGCGGGTCGGCCACCGGCGAGGGAGCTTGCGCCGGATCCGGTGGAGGGCCGGTGACCGGCAGCCTCGGCAGGCCGTGAGCCAGCAGGATATTGCGCACGGCGTCACGCTGCGCCATGAGGGCGGGCTGCTCGGCGGCGCTCACCTCGCCGATCCTGCGGGTCAGGAACGCCTCCTCGTGCCGGCGGGCCGTCAGGCACTCGTTCCGGCTGCTGAGCAGGCCGCCCAACCGCCGGAGCAGATGCTGGCGAGGATGGTTCCTGGCGTGCAGGGTGTCGACGATCTCGTGCAGCACCAGCCGGGCCACCTGGTCGGGGGCGACGCGCGGAGCCAGGCGCACCTCGTTGACATTGCCTTCACCCACCACGGTACGGCCGAGACGCCCGCGACGGACCGGGCCCACCTCGAAGACGAACGTCTGAGCGGGGAGGTCGCTGAGCTCGACCACCAGTGTGCCGGGGCCGGTCCAGCGCAGGCCGATGACCGTCGCCCCGAGGTCAGAGGCGCGGACCTCGGCCTCGAACGCCGCCCTGGCCTCCTGCACGGTGAGCGAGGGCACGTCAGGGTGGCGGCCGTCGGCGACGAATCCGCTGTTCTTGTCGGGGCGGCCGGCGACGAGCGCGTAGGAGTCCCTGGTACGGCGGGCCGCCCCGATCAGGCGGGTGAGCAGGCCTGGTGCGGGAGCGCCGTTTGGGTTCTGCGGGGTCGGCATGGGGGAGGCCGCGGGTCCCGCGTACGTCGGTGACGTCGTGGAGCCGGTGGTGTAGGCCGTCTCGGTGGTGGTGCCGGGTGTGCCGGTGTCCTGCGGGGGGCCGGTGGCTTCCGGTGGGAGGACGGTCTGAGGTTCGCCGGTGCCGTCCGGCATGTCGGCCGGTCCTGGAGCGGTGGTCTGTCCTGGAGCGGTGGCCTGTTCTGGAGCGGCGGCGGGTTCCGGGGCGTTGGCGGGTTCCGGGACGTCAGCTGGCTCGGGGGCGCTGCTGGTCTGCGGTGGTCCGGTGGGTACGGCTGGAGGTTCGGCAGGAGCCTGGTCCCGCGTGGCTGCGGGCTGTCGGTGGACGGGCGGGTTGTCCTGCGCAGCGGGCTGAGGCTCCGGCTGCGGATCCTGTTGGTCGGCGGGCTCCGGCCGGTGTTGTGGTGCGGGGAGGTCCGGCTGCGTTTTGGCGCTGTTGTTCTGCGCGGCCCTGGACGGGATGGCGTCCGGCGTGATGATGTCGGGCGCGGTCGGTGTCCGCTTGGGGGTGGAGTGCGGAAGGGCGGGCTCGGTGAACGTGGCGGCCCGGTCGCGCCGGGCCGGGCCGGTGAGGTCGGCTGTCTGTTGCTGAGGTGGGAGGGCCAGCGCGGCGGCGCCATCGGGAGAGCTGGGACGGGGTACGGCGAGGAGGGCGTCAGCGGTGGCGTGGGGGTCGGGTGGCGTGGTGATCGCGGTGTCGAGTTTGCTGCTCAGGGTGGACAGCGGGTTGCCGATCGCCAGCGCGACGGACGGGTTGAACGGGCTGATGGTGCCGGTGCGTCCGGCGCCGCCGAGGAAGCCGCCGTAGAAGCCTTCGGCGCCGGGCAGCGCGAACTGGTCGTAGACGACGTAGTTGGCGGCGATGCTGCCGGCGGGTGAGGCGGCCATGTTGTTCAAGCCGGTGTTCAGGGCGCGGCCGGGGAAGCGCAGGAAGGCGTTGCCGACGCCGGGTTTGTCGCCCGCCATCCTGTTCAGCCGGGAGATGCCGGGCAGGTCGTTGGTGAAGCGGGACATCGGCCCGCCGAGCTTGGTGCCGATGACCGCGCCGGTGCCGGCGCCGATCGCCGCGGCCTGGATCTTCTTCCAGTCCCAGGTGTCGCGGGTGCCCATCTTGATCTGCTGGTACTGGGCCCAGACGTCGATGAAGACCTCTTCGGTGATCTCCTCGAACAGTTCGTAGAGCAGCGCTCCGTTGAGGAACTTGCCGCCGGTGCCGGCCGCGGCGAGCTTGGTGATCTGGCCGCTCTTGGCGGCGGTTCCGGCCCGGGAGGCCGCGAGGACCAGGCGTTGCATGATCAGGGCGATCCTGCTCGCGCCCGCCGTGCCCGCGCTGCGCACCAGCAGGCCCGCCAGCGGGGTGAAGCCGGCGGCGACCAGGGCGATGAACGCGGCGATCACCGCGACCCAGAACGCGACGTTGACCGACAGCTTGGAGTACTGCGTCTCCCGGGCGAAGTTGTCGACCATCTTGGCGTAGGAGAAGGCTTCCTGCGCCTTGGCGACCACGCCGGCCTTGTCGTCGGACAGGGCCGCGAGTCGTTTGAAGACGGCCGGTTTGGCGGGCGACTGGAGGCTGCCGTTGAGGGTCTGCACCGTGGCGGCGGTGGGGTCGAGGGTGCCGATGAGCAGGTTCATCAGCTTGACGTACTCGACGCGCAGCTCCCACAGCCTGCTCTCGCTGCCCTTGGGCCAGCTCTGGCCGGCGGTGAGGAGCGGGATCAGGTGGTGGACCACCCAGCCGGGCAGCGCCTCGGTCTGCCAGACGGGCTCGACGTCCTTGGTGGCGATGCCGCCGTCGAAGGCGTGGGCGCTCGCCGCGGGTTTGCGTGCGTCGCCGGCATTGGTTCTGCTCGCCATCATGCCTGGCGGTAGGTGTTCTTGAGGCCCAGCTCGATCGCCTGCTCGGCGGTGAGCGTGTTGGTCACCGTCGCACGCAGCAGCGGGCCGGAGCCGGAGATCTCCTTGATCAGCTCTTCGGTGTCACGCAGGAACTTCTCCGGGCCGCCGCCGGCCAGGTAGTTCATGTCGAAGGACCTGCCGTCGGCCCCGTCGCCCTGAGGGTGGGCGGCGTTCAACGCGCGGATGCGTGCCGCGATGCCGGGCCAGGAGGTGCTCAGGTCGGCCGCCATGGCGTCCCAGTGGTTCAGGCTGGAGGAGATCGTGCCGCGCACGTGCACGTCCGCGGAGTCGCCGGCGGTCATCGGCGGCGTCCTTCCCCTGACATGCCGCTGGAGAGCTGATCCAGAACGGTGTCCAGGTCGCCGTCCAGATGGGCGCGTAACTGTTCGGGTGGTATCACCGGTTCGAACAGCTTGACCAGTTCCTCCACGGCCCTGGCCGTGGCGCGCCGCACCGTGTCGGTGATCGTGTCCGCCAGGCCTCTGGCGTCGGGACGCCGGAACACCCGAGGGTCGAGATCCAGTCTGATCAGCTCGCCGCGGACGCTGACGGTGGCCGAGACCAGCCCGTCGAGCGACTTCTCGGTGATCTGGATCGCCTGGGCCCGCGCGTTGAGGTCGCTCGCCTCGCGCTGCATGCGCATGAAAGTGTCGCGCAACTCGTCGGCGTAAGCCCGCAGCCCTGCCACATCACGCTCTTCCAGCAACGCGCACCCCCTAGCTGGGGGTGACCATAGCCGCGATGGATCATGGTGAGAAAGGTCCGCGAGCACCTTCTGCGTCACATGCCAACAAACACCGCGCTCTGTGCTACGTCCTCACCGGCACGGCCTTCTCCTTCATCGCCATCACCTCGTCGCGCCGCACCCAGCGGCGGTACACGCCACGGTCGACCCGTTCCAGACCGAGCGCGGCGGCCTGAAGCGCGTCGCCGCCGGTGTACTCGACGAGCAACCGCGTCCCGTGCGCCGTGTGCACCAGAAAGGGAGCGCCACGCCACTCGCAGACCGTGGTCACATGCCAGATCGCGGAGCAGTCCGCCGCCGGCACTCTGCGCAGGAACCGGCCGGGGCCGATCTCCTCGAAGCCGTCCTCGGGCGCCGTGCCGTACAGGCGGATCCAGAGCCGGCCGCCGACGAGGTCCGGCGACGCCTCGTAGTCCGATTCGGCCCAGCGGGCCCGATACGACGGCTGCCTCACCCGCTCTCCACCAGGATCCAGCGGCCGTGGTCGGCGTCGTACCTCGCACGCGTACGCTCCTGGCCGTCGGCCCCCAGCTCCACGATCTCGGCGGCGTGGGGGAGAGCGACGGCGTCGACCTTGTACTCCCTGATGGTCTGACCCGCGTTCGCCACCAGGCCCATCCCGACGAACGGCGGCTCCTCGATCACCCAGCCCGCCACGGCCGCGCGGCCCGCCTCGTCGGTGCCGCCGTACGGGGTGCGATAGAGCTCCAGCCCGATCGCCGGCCAGCGCAACAGGTTGACCGTGCCCTCCGCGGTGAGCGCGTCCTCCTGGAGCAGTGCGTCGGCGAGGACGGAGGGCGTCGCGATGTGCGCGACGTCCAGGGCGTGATGGCAGTAGCCGGAGACCCGCGGGCGCTCGCTGTCCAGCAGTTCCTGGAGCCGCGCTACGGGGAGCAGTTTCTGCACGACCGGCAGGCCGCTGTCCGGCTCGGCCGCCAGGTCCTGCTCCAGCGTGGGCACCGCCAGCCGCGCGAGCGTACCCGGCTCCAGCAGGAACGACGGTTCGAGCCCTGGATTGACCGCCAGCCCCCAGCGCGGATCGGGCCAGCCCGCCGCCAGCTCGGCCAGCGAGAGGACCCGGAAGTGCCCGACGACGTCGTCGGTGGCCTCGCGCATCGCCTCCGCCGAGGTGTAGACCGCCACCCAGACCCGGTCGGCGCCCGTCACGGTGGGCCAGGCCACCTGCCGCTCGCCTCTGGCAGCGGCGTCGCTCACCGGGCAGGCGAAGTCGGCGAAACGTAACAGGGTGAGGCAGGCGGTCAGGTCCGCCCGCTCGTGCGCCTCCTGAAGCCGCTCCTCCAATGGCGTGGGTGCCCGCATGGCGACACAGTAGTGCGTTCACACCGGCTCCCTGTAGGTTGCGCGTGTGACGCAATGGCCGGTTGCCCGCACCCGCGACGAAGCTCTCGTGTACCTCGACCTGAACCCGTGCGCGTGCGGCTCAGTGGAGACCGAATGGGACAGCGGCGTACTGAGCATCGAAGGATCGCTGGTCAAGTGCTATTCGGGGGTTTGCGGAGGCTGCCGGACGGAGCGGGAGCACTACTTCGCGCTGCCCCGGCGCGAGGTGATGCCGAGAGACTGGCCGGCCTTCGGCGGCCCCGAACCCTCCCAGCTCCTCGACGCGGGGGAGTGGATGTGGCTCGCCGACTTCACCGCGAGCAACGTCCCCGAGGACGCGGCGAACGCCCGCCGCACGCTCTCCATGGCACGCGCGGCGGTGGAGGAAGTGCTGAAGTTCATCCCCGAAGGGCAGGACGACGTCCCCGCTGACGCCTTCTGGTCCGCGCGCGGGCAGGAGGTGCGCGACGCCGAGCCGCCCCGCTTCCGCCGCGACCGCCTGCTGGTCGTCAGGGACACCTACCGCGATCTCGCCGACCGGTAGCCCCGCATCGGGACGGTGAGGCGGCGGCTCAACGTCCGGACGGCGTGCCCACCGCCAGACTCAGGGCCGGGCCGCCGATGCGGCGCCAGGCAGCCGTGTCACGGGACCACTGGACGATTTCCGAGCGGTCAGCGGTCAGGACGTACACCTCCCGCCGGCCGACTCCGACCTCCGCGCCCGCCGCGCCGATGTCCTGCCAGCCCTGGCCGGTGCCCGGGCTCGCGGGGTCGGGAGACAGGACGCGCAGCCTCCTGCCCGACGGGTCGGTGGAGTAGAGCCCCGCGGCGCCCCCGTACAGGGTGCCCGCCGGGCCGGCCGCGTGCACCCAGGGCAGCACGGGGGCCGGTCGCTGGTCGGGCACCCAGCGGTTCACGGCTGTGCGTTCCGGATTGAGCCCGTACAGGTCGCCGCTGGTCAGCGCGAACGAGGCGCCGGCGGTGCCGACGAACTCCCAATCACCGGGCCGGCCCAGGTAGCGGAAGATCCGGCCGTCGTCCGGGTCGGTCGCGAACAGGCCGGGCTCGCCGCCGTACAAGCGTGCGGCAGGACCGCCTATCTGTGTCCAGGACGTGCCATGCCCGTCCCACACCCGCACGGCCTTGCGGTCCGCGTCGAGGCGGTAGACACCGGAGCCGCTGACCGCGACGTCCTGGCCCGCGTCGCCGATGGCTGTCCAGAGGCCGGGCCGTCCGCCGTACTTGAGGAGCCGGTTGCCCGTCCCGGCGGCGAACAGGCCCGCGGGCCCGGACCAGAGGCGGGTGGCGTTCTCGCCGATCCTGGTCCATCCGGTCGTGTCCGTGCCGCCCCATTGGAAGACACCCTGTCCGCCCGGTCCGGTGGCGAACACGGTGGTGCCGGTGTCAGGTGTACTCGCCGGGCCTGGCCAGGCGAGGGGGATGAGCAGCGCGAAGGCGACGAGTACCAGGCCACTGCCGGCGAAGAGCAGCGGGCGGCTGCGCCGGCGTGCCTTGGCGGGCGCCTCGCCCGCTTCCGCGTCCTTCGTGGACGAATCATCGCCGGATGACACGGAGACCGGCGGAGCATCCGCCGAGACCGGCACCGGCGGGGCCGCGGTCGTGGGGGTCGCCGGGTCGAGAGCCGCGGAGTGCAGTCGTGCGGCGGTCTCCATCCGCTGCCGGCGTGAGCGCTCATCCGCTGTGCGGTCCTCCACCAGCTGGACGAGCAGATCGAGCGGGATGATCTTCTCGCCGGCCCGGTACTCGCCCCACAACGTCTTGCCCACGGGGTAGCGCGCGGCGAGCTCACGGACGGTCGTCCCCTCGGTCAGCGTCAGCAGGAACTCCGCCAGCGCGTTCGCCTGCTCGGTGCTGCCTCTCGCCCGACCCTGACGTCTGCCCACTCTGCCGGTCACCGCAGTAGCCCCCTTCTCTCGCTCGAACCGTTGATCAGTGCAGCAGAAACGCTTGTCCGCGGACAATGCGTTGTCCGCACTTCATCAGCGATTTCATGCCGAACCGTTACGGACAACGGCCGGGCCTGCCAGCCTCGGACACTCCGGTGCTCAGACGCGTTGAAAGGATGTGAGGGGCATGCAGTGGGGTGGCGTTGCCGCCGCCGAGCCGGAGGGCGTGGAGACGGAGTGCGATCATTCGTTCGGCACCTCGTGGATCCATCGCGCCGCCGGACGTGGTTCCGTGGCTTCCGTGTCCACCGACCTGGTGCCGAAGCCCGACCGCCTCGCCTGGTGGGCGCACCTGTCCGCGCACGAGATCGTGCCGCTGGCCCTGTCCACCGAACACGCCGACGACTTCCGCGGCCGGGCGTACTCGGTCGACCTGACGGGCGCGCGGGTGGCGGAGTACGCGACCTCGCCGCTCAAGGGCCGCCGCACCCCGGCTCACGTCCGGCGCCACGACCCCGGCGGCTACTGGCTCTTCCTGGTCCACAACGGTCCCGTACGGCTGGAGCAGGGGCGCGACGACTCCGTGCTGGAGGCCGGCGACATCGCGTTGTTCAGCACCTCTCACCCCTTCGTCACGGAGTTCGCCGACACCGGCGAGCTGACCCGGCTGACGCTGATGTTCCTGCCGAAGGAGGCGCTGCCGCTCCCGCACGGCAAGGTGGACCGGCTGCTGGCACGCAAACTGCCCGCCAGGACCGGCATGGGAGCGATCCTGACCGGCTTCCTCGCCGGGTTGCGCGAGCAGGCCGCTGCCTGCCATCCGGCGGAGCTGCCCCGCCTGGGCACCATCGGCATGGACCTGGCCGCCGCGTTCCTCGCCGGTCATCTCGAGCCCGATCGCCCGCTCCCGGGCGGGAGCCACCACCGCGTGCTCGCCGCACGTATCGACGCCTACATCGACCGCCACCTCGGCGATCCCGGCCTGGGTCCGGCCGTCATCGCCGCGCACCATCACATCTCCGTACGCACCCTGCACGTCCTGTTCCAGCAGCGGCCTGAGACCGTCAGCGCCACCATCCGGCGACGACGGCTCGAACGCGCCCGAGCCGACCTCGCCGACCCGCGGCTGAGGGACCGGCCGATCGGCGAGATCGCGCTTGGCCGGGGCTTCAGGACCACCGCCGACTTCAGCCGCGCGTTCCGCGCAGCGTACGACCTGAGCCCTCGCGAACACCGGCAGCAGGCGTTCTCCGGCAGGCGGGAGACCACCCAGCTCGCCGGGCCCCTCGCGTGACGGCATGGGCCGCCATCACGCTGGACCGTCAAGGACGAGAACGGTGCGCGGCGCCGTGGCGATCGCCGTCGTCACGGCCATGGCCGTCGCCGGTTGCGGCATCACCGTGGACGAACGCCTGAGCCACCTGCGGGAGGCCGCACGCCGTGGCGCCGACGCCCGCCAGTGGCTTCGCAGCCGTGACGTCCCCATCGACGTCGCGCACTGCGAGCAGGTCTACGAGAGCAGCGGGGCCGGCGACGACCTGCCCGCCGACAACCCGGACGGCAGCATTTCCGAGGCGTGGAGGGAGCACGTGAAGGGCAACTTCGTGCAGGCGTGCCTCTACATCGGCTCATAGTTCTCCGCGAGGGCTTGTGAAGAGGAGCGTTGAAGCCGTAACTTGTCGTCTGTCGACAGACGACAAGATTGGCAGGTTCGATGTCCCCCGCACGTGACCGCAAAGGACTGCCGGAAGGCTTCGACAGTTCGGTGTTCCAGGCCCGGCGCTTCGCCGACGAGGTTGCCACGATCATCCGGCAGCTCATACTGTCCGGCCAGTTCGAGCCGGGCGAGCGGCTGAACGAGCTCAACCTGGCGGAGACGCTGTCGATCAGCAGATCGCCCATCCGCGAAGCGCTGCAGGCGCTGGCCGCCGAAGGCCTGGTGCGGGCGGTGCCGGGGCGCGGCATGTTCGTGGCCGCCTTCGACGCCGACACCTTCGACCAGCTCGTCGAGGTGCGGCAGGCGCTGGAGTGCAAGGCGGCCGCGTTGGCGGCGGAGCGGGCGGACGACGACCTGATCGAGGCGCTGGGGCGGCTGCTGGCCAGCACCAAGGAGGCGCTGGCCGACCCGAGCCAGCCCTACCCCCGCGACCTGGACTTCCACCAGCAGGTGCTCGACATGAGTGGCAACCTCAAGCTGGTGGAGACGGCCAGGAGCGTGGGGCTGCAGTTCCAGCTCGCCAGGGCGCGCTCCGGTGAGGCGCCGGCCCGCGCCAAGGCCGCCTATGAGGAGCACTTCCGCATCTTCGAGGCGATCCGGGCGCGGGACGCGGAGGCGGCAGGCGCGGCCATGCACGCCCACCTGGACGCTTCCCGCCAGAGCGTCAGGCAACTGCTGGACGGCGCCGCCGGTGACCGCAAGCGGGCGGCCGGTCGTGGCCTGCAGCTGGGCCGGCCGGAAGGGGAGCGGCCGTGAGGCAGGCCCGCATGGTCATCGACGGCCGCCCGGAGGACGGGACCGACCGGTTCGAGTCGATCAACCCGTACACCGGCGAGGCCTGGGCGACCGTGCCCGCGGCGACGGCCGGCGACGTCGACCGCGCCGTCGAGGCCGCTCGCGGGGCCTTCCGCGACACCTGGCGGACCACGCCGGGCCTGCAGCGCGCCCGCTTGATGACGGCCCTGGCCGACCTGCTCGAATCCCGCGCCGGCGACATGGCGCGGGCGGAGACCTGCGACAACGGCAAGGTCATCCGCGAGACGAGCAACCAGATGGTCTTCGCCGCGCGTAACCTGCGCTTCTTCGCCGGCTACGCCGACAAGATCTACGGCAGGACCGTTCCACTGGACCACCCCGGCATGTTCGACTTCACCCGCCGCCGGCCGTACGGTGTGGCCGAGCTGGTCACCGCCTGGAACTCGCCCATCGCGCTGCTGGCCAACAAGCTGCCCGCCGCACTCGCCGCGGGCAACACCGTGGTGGTCAAGCCGTCGGAGCACGCGTCGGTGACCACCTGCGAGCTGGGCCTGATGGCGATCGAGGCCGGGTTCCCGCCGGGCGTGGTCAACGTCGTCACCGGCGACGGCGAGGTCGGAGACTGGCTGACCGCGCATCCGGGCATCGACAAGATCAGCTTCACGGGTGGCAGCGCGACGGGCACCCGCATCGCCGAAACGGCCGCCCGCCGCCTGATCCCGCTCACCCTGGAGCTGGGCGGCAAGTCGCCCAACATCGTCTTCGACGACGCCGACCTCGACCGCGCGGTCGGCGGTGCCGTGGCGGGCATCTTCGGGGCGGCGGGGCAGACGTGCGTGGCCGGCTCCCGCCTGCTGGTGCACCGCCGCGTGTACGAGCAGGTGAGCGAGGCCGTCGTACGGCGGGCGGCCGCGATCCGCCTGGGCGACCCGCTCGACCCGGCCACCGAGATGGGCCCGGTGGCCAACCGTCCCCAGTTCGACCGGATTCTCGGCCTCATCGAGGCGGCCAGGGGCGAGGGCGCCGCCCTGCTCACCGGCGGGCGGGCCGCCGAGGGGCACGGCAAGGGCCTGTTCGTGCAGCCGACCGTCTTCGGCGACGTCTCGCCCGGCATGCGCGTCGCCACTGAGGAGATCTTCGGCCCCGTGCTGTCGATCATCCCGTTCGACGACGAGGACGAGGCCGTCCACATCGCCAACGACACCGACTACGGCCTGGCCGCCGGCGTCTGGACCCGTGACATCGACCGGGCGCATCGCGTCGCCGACCGGCTGGAGGCCGGCGCGGTCTGGATCAACACCTACCGCAGCACCGCCGCCCAGGCGCCCTTCGGCGGCGTCAAGCGCAGCGGCTACGGCCGCGAGCGCGGCGAGGAAGCGCTCGCCGAGTACACCTACGTCCAGAACGTCATGATCGACTACTCCGGCGCGGCCCGCGACCCGTTCTCCATCCGCACCTGAAACCTCGCGCAGCAGCCTCCTCACCCCCACAGCACCCCTTCATGGAGGTGACCCATGTCCGGACAGAGCCGACGCGTCGCACTCGCGACGCTGATCGGGACCACCGTCGAGTGGTACGACTTCTTCATCTACGGCACCTCGGCCGCCCTCGTCCTGAACAAGCTGTTCTTCCCCGAGTTCTCACCCACCGCGGGCACCCTGCTGGCCTTCGCCACGTTCGCCACCGGCTGGCTCGCCCGCCCCATCGGCGGCGTGCTCGCCGGGCACTTCGGCGACCGGCTGAGCAGGAAGACCATGCTCGTCGTCACCGTCATCGGGATGGGCGTGGCCACCATGCTCATCGGCCTGCTGCCGACCTACGCGAGCATCGGCGTGGCCGCGCCCGCGCTGCTGGTCACCCTGCGCGTGCTGCAGGGGCTGGCGGTCGGCGGCGAGTACGGCGGCGCCGTCGTCATGGCCGTCGAGCACGCCCGCGACGGCCGGCGAGGCCTGGCGGCGAGCTGGCCCCAGATGGGCGTGACCGCAGGGCTGGTGCTCGGCACCGCCGTCTTCTACGCCTTCTTCACCGGCATGTCCGAGGACGCCTTCCAGTCGTGGGGCTGGCGGGTGCCGTTCCTGCTCAGCTTCGTGCTGGTGCTGGTCGGCCTCGTGATCAGGATGCGGATCGTGGAGAGCCCGGCCTTCCAGGACGCGAAGCAGGCGCACACGGTGGTGCGCATGCCGCTGGCCGAGGTGATCAGGCGCCACCCCGGCAGGGTCGTGCTGCTGATCGCCGCGCACATCGCGCCCAACACCTACTTCTACACCTTCGCCACCTTCATCCTGACCTACGCCACGACCACGCTCGGCTACTCCACCAGCACCGTGCTCATCGCGGTCAGCGTCGCCGCGCTGATCGAGACCGGCACGCTGCCGGCCTTCGCCCATCTGTCCGACCGCCTCGGCAGAAGACCGGTCTACATCGGCGGCCTGGTCTTCCTCGCGGTGTGCACGTTCCCCTTCTTCTGGCTGATCGACGGCGGCTCGACCCCGCTGCTGTTCGCCGGTATCGCCGTCTGCATGGCGGTCGGGCACTCCGCCGTGTACGGCACCCAGGCGAGTTTCTTCTCCGAGCTGTTCCCGACCTCCGTCCGCTACACCGGTCTGTCGCTCGGCTACCAGGTGGCCGGCGCGCTGTTCGGCGGGCCGCTGCCGCTCATCGCCACCGCTCTCGTCACCTCGGGCGACGGACGGCCGTGGTTCTTCGCCGGGTACATGGTGCTCACCGCGGTGATCAGCGCGGTGGCCGCGTACCTGGCGCCCGAGACCTCACGGCTGCGCTTCACCGAACCGCAGCGGGTCTCCGACCCGGCGCCGAGCCGCTGACCTCACCTCCCGACGAAAGGAAGAACCCTTGTCCACCACGCAGACCGACGTCGTCATCGTCGGCGCAGGCAACGCAGGACTGGTGGCCGCGCTGGCCGCGCACGAGGCGGGCGCCCGCGTGATCGTGCTCGAAGCGGCGAGCCAGGAGGAACGCGGCGGCAACAGTCGCTTCTCCGGCGGCATCTTCCGCGCCGCCCACGACGGCCTCGACTCGATCCGGCCGCTGCTCACCGAGTCGGACGACAAGGTGCTGCCGCGGGTGTCCGTCGCGCCGTACACCCGGCAGCGCTACACCGACGACTGGCTGACCACCTCCATGGGCCGCCCGCCGCGCGAGCTGGTGGACACCGTCGTCGGCGACTCCTTCGAGACGCTCCAGTGGATGCGGGCCAAAGGCGTCGAGTGGGAGCTGACCGCCAACAAGCTCTTCGACCTCGACAAGCTCGACCGCGTCAACGTCATCCCGCCCGGCGGCGCGATCCGCGCCAAGGGCGAGGGCGTCGGCCTGATCGAGCGGCTGTTCGCCGCCGTCGAGCGGGCCGGCATCGAGGTCAGGTACGACGCCCCCGCCGCCGGCCTCATCACCAGGGGCGCCACCGTGGACGGGGTGCTGGTGCGCCGCGAGGACGGCTTCGACGAGGTACGCGGCGCGGTCGTCCTGGCCAGCGGCGGCTTCGAGGCCAACCCGGAGATGCGGCTGCGCTACCTCGGCCCCGGCTGGGACCTGGTCAGGGTGCGCGGCACCCGCTTCAACACGGGCACGATGCTCACCCAGGCGCTGCTGGCCGGGGCGCTGCCGGCGGGCCACTGGGGCGGCTGCCACGCCAGCCCGCAGGACGCCGCCCACCCGCCCGTCGGCGACCTGCGCATGACCGACAAGCTGAGCCGCTACTCCTACCCGTACGCCATCCTCGTCAACGCCGAGGGGCGGCGCTTCGTCGACGAGGGCGAGACCGAGGTCTGGCTCACCTATGCCAAGACCGGCAGCGCCATCATGCGCCAGACCGGGGGAGTGGCCTACCAGATCTTCGACCAGAAGACCGCCCACCTGCTGGAGCCCCGCTACCGCACCGGCACGCCCGTCCAGGCCGACACGCTGGAGGAGCTGGCCGAACGGCTCGGCCTGCCCGACGGCGCGCTCACCGAGACGGCCTCGGCCTTCAACGAGGCGGTCGCCGGCGACGCGGCGACCCGATTCGACCCGATGCGCCTCGACGGCCTCGCGGCCCGCCCGCCGGGACAGCCGCCCAAGTCGAACTGGGCCCAGACCTTGGACAAGCCCCCGTACGTGGCCTACGCCGTCACCTGCGGCATCACCTTCACCTACGGCGGCCTGAAGATCGACACACAGGCGCGCGTAGTGGACACGACCGGACGGCCGATGCCCGGCCTGTACGCCACCGGCGAGATCGCCGGCGATTTCTTCTACCACAACTACGCCGCGGGGGCGGGCCTCGTCCGCGGCGCGGTGTTCGGCAGGATCGCCGGACGGAACGCGGCGGCGCGAGCCGCGGGTGATGCCGGGTGAGCACCCTGCGCACGCTGGTCGGTTCGGGACGGCTGCTGGTCGTGCCCGGCGCCGCCAACGCCCTGACCGCGCGGGTGATCGAGGACTGCGGCTTCGAGAGCGTCTACGTCACCGGCGCGGGCCTGGCCAACACCCATCTCGGGGTGCCCGACATCGGGCTGCTGACCTTCAGCGAACTGGTCGCGCACGTGGCGGCGATCCGCGAGGCGGTGAGCGTGCCGCTCATCGTCGACGCCGACACCGGGTTCGGCAACCCGATCAACGTCCGCCGCACCGTACGGGACCTGGAGCGGGCTGGCGCCGACGCGATCCAGATCGAGGACCAGACCTTCCCCAAACGCTGCGGCCACTTCGCGGGCAAGAACGTCATCCCCGCCGAGGAGATGATCACCAAGATCCGCGCCGCCGTGGACGCCAGGCGCGACGACGACACGCTGATCGTCGCCCGCACCGACGCGCGCGCCGTGGCCGGCCTCGACGAGGCCTGCACCCGGGCCAACGCCTACCGCGACGCGGGCGCCGACGTGGTGTTCCTGGAGGCGCCGCGATCGGAGGCCGAGGTCGAGACGGTCGCGGCCCGGGTGCGGGGGCCGCAGATCATCAACCTCGTGCACGGCGGCGTCACCCCCATGCTGCCCGAGCGGCGGCTGCGGGAGCTGGGCTTCGCCATCGCCCTGCACGCCAACCTGCCGCTGCTGGCCGGGATCAAGGGCATCCAGGACGCCCTGCACACCCTGCGCGGGGGAACCGCGCCGGGGGAGTCGCAGCTCGCGAGCTGGGCCGAGCGGCAACGGCTGGTCAGACGGCCGGAGTTCGAGGAACTGGAGGCGCGCTACACCACTCAGGAAGGAACCCCGTGAGCATCAGACTCGGCTTCATCGGCCTCGGCGTCATGGGCGGCCCGATGTGCCGCAACCTCGTACGCCGCTCCGGCGTGCCGGTGACGGCGTTCGACCTGAACGCCGAAGCCCTGGACGCCTGCGAGGCCGACCAGGCCGGCTCGGCCGCCGAGGTGGCCCGCCGCAGCGACATCGTCTTCCTGTCGCTGCCCGCCGCACCCCACGTGGAGTCCGTCGTCCTGAACGACGTGCTGCCGAACGCCCGCCCCGGCCAGATCGTGGTGGACCTGAGCACCTCGCCCGTGGAACTGGCCCAGCGCCTGGCCGCCATGCTGGCCGGAGAGAGCCTCACCTTCCTCGACGCACCCGTCGCCCGCACCCGGCAGGCGGCCGTCGACGGCACGCTGAGCATCACCGTCGGCGCCCCCAGCACCGACGCCTTCGCCCGCGTCGAGCCGTACCTGCGCTGCATGGCCACCGAAGTACGGCACTGCGGCCCGCCCGGCGCCGGCGCGCTGATCAAGCTGCTCAACAACCTGGTCGTCTTCGAGACCGTCGTCGCCCTGGCGGAGGCGGTCACGCTGGCCCGCCGCACCGGGCTGGTCGGCGACGACACGCTCTTCGACGCGCTGGGGGCCGGGTCGGCGGCGAGCTTCGTGCTGGACAACCACGGCCGTAAGGCACTGCTGCCCAACACCCACCCGCGCGGCGCCTTCCCCGCCGCCTACATGCGCAAGGACATCGGGTACGTCCTCGACCTGGCCGAGCAGACCGGGGTGCGGCTGCCCGCCGGGAACCTGGCACACGACCTGCTCGGCGACGCCTGCGAACAGGGACACGCGGAGGCGTACCACACCGTCGTCGTCCGCGTGATCGAGCAGCAGCGGTGACGGCGACGCACGAGGTCTACGCCGTCAAGTTCGGCCAGCACCCCTCAGGCAAGCACGGAGAGTACTTCTACGGGTCCGCCGCCGAGCCGATGGACGAACCCGCGCAGCTCGACTACTTCGTCTGGCTCATCCGGTCGCCCGGCCAGGACATCGTGTTCGACGCGGGCTTCACCGCCGAGACCGCGGCACGCCGCCGCCGCGAGCACTGGTACGCGCCGTCGCGGGCGCTGGCCGACCTCGGCGTCGACCGCACGGCGGTGCCGTACGTGATCCTCTCCCACTTCCACTACGACCACGTCGGCGACGTCGAGGCGTTCACCGGCGCCCGGTTCGTCGTCCAGGCCAGGGAGATGGCGTTCTGGACGGGCCGGCACGCCGCCCGCCACGAGTTCCGCAGACTCGTCGAACGCGAGGACATCCAGCGGCTCGCCGGGTACGGGCTCGACGGGCGGCTGCTGTACGTGGACGGCGAGCGCGAGGTGGTGCCAGGCGTGCGGGTGCACCACGTCGGCGGGCACACCGCCGGGCTGCAGATCGTCAGCGTCGCCACCGCCCGCGGCACCGTCGTGCTGGCGGCCGACGCGGCCCACCTGTATGCCAACGTCGAGGACGACGCCCCCTTCGGCGTCCTCACCGACCTGCCCGCCATGTACGACACCTTCGACCTGATGCGCGGCCTGGCCACCTCGCCCGACCTCATCGTGCCGGGACACGACCCCGCCGTCCTGACCAGGTTCGACCCGGTCGACGGCCTCGACGGCCGGGCCGTCCGCATCGCCTGACGGGAGCCACCGTGAACGAACCGATCCCCGCCGTGCTGATGCGCGGCGGCACCAGCAAGGGCCTGTTCCTGCACGCCCGCGACCTGCCACCGCCCGGCCCCGGCCGTGACGCCCTCATCCTCGACCTGATGGGCAGCCCCGACCCGATGCAGATCGACGGCTTGGGCGGCACCCACTCCAGCACCAGCAAGGTCATCGTGGTCGAGCCCGGCCGCGACGGCGACGACGTGTGCTACTGGTTCGCGCAGGTCGGGATCGACCAGCCGATCGTGGACTGGTCGGGCAACTGCGGCAACCTCACCACGGCCGTCGGCCCGTTCGCGATCGACGAGGGACTGGTGGCCGCCGTCGAGCCGGTGACGCGCGTACGGCTGCGCAACGGCAACACCGGCGTGCGGGTGCTGGCCGAGGTGCCGGTGCGTGACGGGCGCGCCCGCGCCGACGGGGAGCACCACATCCCGGGCGTACGGCGGTCCGGCGCGCCGGTCGTCACCCGCTACCTCGATCCAGGGCGCGGCGAGGCGTCGTCACAGGTGCTCGACGGCTCGGCCGGGGTGACGATCCTCGACGTCACGCATCCGTACGTGTTCGCCTTGGCCCGCGACCTGGGCGTGGACCTCGCCGCCCCGCGGCCGGCCGAGCTGAACGGGGACGCCGATCTGCTGGTCCGGGTGGAGCGGTTGCGTGGCGCGGCGGCGGTGGCTCTCGGCCGCGCCACCTCCCCGGACCGGGCCGCCCAGGAGTCGCCGATCGTCCCGCGCATCGTCCTCGTCGGCGAGCCCGCCGACGACGGGCACCACGTGACGGCGCTCGGCGTCTCCATGGGGAAGATCCATCACACGCTGCCGATGACCGGCGCGCTGTGCCTGGCCGCCGCCGTCCGCCTGCCCGGCACCGTCCCGTCCGCGGTGGCGTCGGGTGTGACGGGGGAGGAGGTCCGCATCAGGCATCCGCAGGGGGTGGTCGAGGTTCTGGCCGACGTCGATCCCTCAGGCGGTTCGCCCGTCCGGTCGGTCGGCGTGACCAGGACCGCCCGCCGCCTGATGGCGGGCACGGTTCATCCGGCGGGCCCCTTCTAGATCGGCCGGCGCACAGGGCCTCGCCGGGCACCGGCCATTCGACGGCGACCACGCGGCCGAGTGAGGCCTGGGTGACGAAGAGGGTGCGCCAGTCGGGCCCGCCGAAGCAGACGTTGGTGACGTCCGGGTCGGCGAACCGGATGGTGTCCTCGACGGTGCCGCCGCCGGGGGCGACGACGAAGACGGCGCCGGAGCCGGTGCCGGCGACGAGCAGCCGGCCGTCACGGTCGAAGTACATGCCGTCGGGGAAGCTGCCGGGGCCGAGGTCCACGTAGGTGGTGGGTGCTCCGAGTGAACCCGGTGCGGTGAGGTCGAAGCGGTGGACGAGCCCGGTGCCGGTTTCGCCGACGAGCAGGGTCCGGCCGTCGGGGGTGACGTGCAGGCCGTTGGGGAAGCGCAGGCCGTGGTGGATCCGGCGGGCTGTGCCGTCCGGGCTGACGTAGCAGAGGTCGCCGGGCGGGGAGGTGGCGGCGGGGGCGCTGCCGTGCTCGTCGCGTTGCGCCCAGACGGGGTCGGTGAAGTAGTAGCCGCCGTGCTGGTCGAAGCAGAGGTCGTTCGGCGCGTTGAGCGGGATGCCGTCGATGGCGTCCAGCAGGGTGCGCACCTCGCCGCTCGGTGTGCTCGGCCTCTCGCGAGATCAGGCCCCGAGATCCTGGCCGAGCACCTCCCGTACGGCGTCGCCGAAGTCGCCGCGGCCTTGCGCGGGTCGTCCACCGGCAGCTCGTTGCCGGTGGACTGGTTGAAGCCGCGCAGGCAGCGCTCGCAGAAGCAGTACTCCTCGATCTCGGCCCGGGTGGTCCCGCCACCGGCACGTACGCGCTCGGCCTGTCCGTCCTCGGCCTTGTCGCCATCCTCGGCGGCCTGGCGCTGTTCCTGTACACCAGGATGCGGGGCTGACCTCCGGACCGGCGGTCAGCAGCCCACCCTCCGGCTGCTCAACGCGATGTCGTCCATCCACACGTCGAAGCCGGCGGGAGACGGGTTCGCCTGGTAGAGCTGCCACCCCACCTTGACGGTGTCGAACCGGGGAAAGACGAAGTCCACCGGATTGCCGCCGTGCTCCCGCGTCGACACGGTCAGCTCCGGCTTGGCCACCCCGTCGAACCACAGCGAGACCCGGTTGTCGGCGGCGTCCATCCGCCACTCCACGCAGGTCCAGGCCCCGGCGACGGACGGGGCGGTGGTCCGCCAGTTCGTCCAGTCGCCGGTGGGGCCGCCGTCCGCGCCCACGCCCCAGTACGCGGCTCCGCCGTGGGGCGGCGGCGCGTACTGGCCGCCGAGCGGGCGGACGATCTCCGGCCCGTCGCCGGTCGCCTCGACCAGCGTGTAGTGCGCCCAGTCCGGCGCGGCCGGGAACGCGGCGACCCGTAACCGTACGCGGCCGTAGAAGCTGTTGCCCGGGGCGGCGAAGTCATCCACCTTCAGGAACGCGCGGCCGTTGCCCTCGGTGTGCACGCGCAGCACCTTCTGCCCGCGCCGCCCGCCGGGCTCGACGGTGAGGGTGCCGTGCTTGGTGTCGATGCCCCAGCGCAGGCTGCTCGCGCCGCCGAGCGGCATGGCCTGGAAGTCCTCGCAAAACAGCAGGCTCGCTCTCGCGCACGTGCGCGCGTCCGTCTGAGCCGAGGCGGAGGGGGCCGCCGTCAGCGGAACCAGCAGGAAGGGCACAAGGGCGCGGGCCGGCCATGTACGCACGACGACTCCTTCATGAGGCGAATGTGGTGAGCGAAGGTAAGGTACGGCATTCAGCGTCGAGTGATGGGGTACGCGCGAAGGCCGTCGGCAACGGTGCTGGTGGAGGGGCTGTGGCTGGGGAAACTTTCAGCAAGAAGCTCCGCGGAAATGCGTTCCCTCGGGCAGCTGGACAAGGCCGTCGTCGATGGCCAGGAAACGTCGATGCTCTACGACGCCGACGGCGAACGGATGATCCGTCGTGATCCCGACGGCACGGCCACGCTCTATCTCGGCCCGATGGAGATCCGGACCAGTGACGCCGGCGTCAAGGCCACCCGGTATTACACCGGCCCGGATGGCGCCGTCGTCGCCATGCGTACCGGCACCGGCCTGAATTGGATGGCCTCGGGATTGCATGGCTCCACCCAATTGGTCATCGACGGCGTTTCCGGACAGGTTTCCCGCGAACGCTACCTGCCCTTCGGCCAGCGTCGCGGCATCGACGATCTGCCCTTGACGGACCGCGGCTTCCTCGGGAAGACCGAGGACGCCTCCACGGGTCTCGATTACCTGTCGGCCCGATACTACGATCCGTCCCTTGCCAGGTTCATCTCTGCCGATCCGCTGCTCGATCTTTCCAAGCCGCAATGGAGCAATCCCTACTCCTATGCCGGCAACAACCCCATCGGCGCGTCGGACCCGACCGGCCTGAAGGTCATCGACGACGCCGGCCCCGCCGACCCTTGCGCCAAGCCCAAGAGCACCGCCTGCAAGATCGAACGCAAGAAACAAGCAGAGGCCAGCGTCAAGGCCGCCATGGCCGAGGTCAACCGTCAACTGCAAGCCCTGCTGAATTCGATCATGGCGATCGCGAAGATCGCCGCCGATGAGTTGGGCATCACGGCGGGCATCAAGTGTTTCACCAGCGGCGACCTGGGGGCGTGCGGTGAGACCGCGCTGAACATTCTCGGCTCGCTCGCCGGGGGACTCGCGGGCAAACTGGCCGCCAAATACGCTCTGCCGTGGAAGTGGAAGAAGGCCTACGAACTCGGCAAGGCCATCTGGAAACACGCCGGCGACGCGATCAGCGCCTTCAAGAACTGGCTGCGGGCCAAGGACAAGCTGAAGACGGCGGAGAAGGCGAGAGAAGCCGCCGACAAGGCGGTCGCCTCCGTATGCGGAAGCAGGAACAGCTTCGTGGCGGGCACCCTGGTCGTCATGGCCGACGGCTCGGAAAAACCGATCGAGCAAGTCGCGGTCGGTGACGAGGTGCTCGCGACGGACCCTGTGTCGGGCGAGACGCGTCCCGAGCCCGTCATCGGCGTCGTCACCGGTGAGGGCGCCAAGAATCTCGTCCGGATCTCGGTGAACACCGACGGCGGCGGAGGGACGGCGACCGCGACCATCGTCGCCACCGCCGAACATCCTTCTGGCTTCCGGCGGACCGCGCATGGGTGACGGCCACGCGACTTCGGCCAGGCGTCTGGCTGCGGACGAGCGCCGGCACGTCCGTCCAGGTGACCGCGACCGCCGTGTGGACGACCGGCTTCCAGCGCGTGCACAACATAGAGGTCGCCGACGCGCACACGTATTATGTTGCCGCCGGAGGCTCCGATGTCCTCGTTCACAACGACAGAGGAGCATCGGGAGTCGTCTTCCGGTCCGGAAAGTACGAATTCGTGATTTTCGCCAATGACCACGGGCCTGCGCACGGACACCTTCGCGGCAAGGGGTTCAACATTCAGATAGGCCAGAACGGCAAGCCGGTCGGCAGAGACGTGGTGCTGACCGCCGAGCAGGAGAAAATCATCGAGAAATACCGCAGCCTCATCCGGTCGAGTCTGAAGAAAAAGATGAAAGAGTACCGCAAGAACAACCCCGTAGAGACCAACGATTGCGACTGATGACGGAGTTTCTGCACCAGGCGGTGGCCGAGCTGGCCCGGCTGCACGGCGAAGAGATCGCCGACTGGACGGACGAGCACGAGCGCTGGCGCGTCTACCGGCGAGCACTCCAGGACAGAGGCGTGCACGCCATGGACCCGCTGGGCCGGGCTGTCGTGCACGAGCGCGACGCCGCACTGGCGCTCACCGTCGTCCTGCGAGTGCTGGAGCTGGTCCCGGCCGGTGAAAGAGCCGCCTGGATCCGGCGACTGCCGCAGCCTGGTGACAGGGACTACGCGGACGCGCGAGCGCGGGATCTCGCCGTGCTCGACGCGTTGGCCGAACCGGCCGGGGACGGCGAGGAGGAGAGCTACGCGGAGGCGGGGTGGTCGGACTGGCTGCAGCTACGCCTGGCCGAGACGAGCCCTCGGCGGCGGCTGCTCGAACATCTGGCGGCCTCGGGGAGTACGAAACGCATCAGGCGGATCGCCCGAGAACGGGCCGCACCGCAGTAATCGCCGATTTCGGCCGCGCCGAATGAACCCTTATCCTCACGGTCTGTAATCAAATACCGAGTTGATCTGCCTGGCCACGAGCCTGTGTCAGGCGACAACTCCGGAGCGTGACCACGCTGGGCCCTGGACAGCCCTGATCGCCGATGTTATCGATGAGGCGCGGCGCTGATCACCTACGCAGCCCCCTGCCAAGTCCTGCACCCCCTCAGTGCGAACGAGTCCCGAGCTTGGAGTGGTGAACGTGATCAGTATGCGTTCACGCGTCTTATGCGTGCTCACATCCCTCACCCTGACGACAACCGCCCTGGTCCCAGCGACGACCCAGAGCGCAGCCGCGGAGCAGCCCGTCTCCACCGACTGCATCCCCGGAGCCCCCGCCCCGGCCGCCGTGCAGCGGACGGCGCACCAGGCGACCGCCGACGCCAAGGGCCCGAAGACGATCACGCACGACGGGGCGCGGCTGGACATCGGCAGCACGGCGCTGGACGAGCCGACCGAGATCGGCATCACGCCGCTGACCGAGGCGGAGCTGCCGGTGCTGGGCGCCGGGATGGACAACGTGACCGGCGCGCCGAGGGCCGGTTACCGGTTCACGCCGACGCCGTTCGAGTTCGAGCAGGACATCACGATCAGCCTGCCGTACGACACGGAGAAGCTGGCCGCGGCCGGGTTGACGCCGGAGGACGTGCGGACGTTCTTCTTCGACGAGGAGAGCAGTTGCTGGCGGGCGCTGGTGCGGGTCGCGGTGGACACCGAGCAGCAGCTCATCGTCTCCAGGACGGACCACTTCACCGACATGGTGAACGCCACGGTGACCGCGCCGGAGGGGCCCGAGCAGGTGTCCTCCGACCCGACGGAGATCACCGGCATCCAGGCGGGCAACCCGTCGGCGAAGGTGAACCAGATCGGTGAGCCGTCGGCCAACAACCAGGGCGAGGCCCGGCTGTCGTACCCGATCGAGCTGCCCGCGGGCCGCGAGGACATGCAGCCGTCGCTGGCCGTGAACTACTCCTCGGCGTCGGTGAACGGCTGGATGGGCGTCGGCTGGGATCTGTCGCTGCCGTCGATCTCGATCGACACGCGGTGGGGCGTGCCGCGTTACGACGCGGACAAGGAGACCGAGACGTACGTGCTCGCCGGGGAGCAGCTCACCCCGGTGGCGCACCGGGGGACGCCGCCGGCGCGGATCGCCGACAAGGTGTTCCACCAGCGGGTGGAGGGCCAGTTCTCGCGGATCGTGCGCAAGGGCGACTCGCCGAGGACGTACGGCTGGGAGGTGACCGACAAGTCCGGCATCCGGTACACGTACGGCGGCGAGGGGGCCGTGCTGGCCGACGACGCGGGTAACGTCTTCACCTGGGCGCTGCGCGAGGTGCGCGACCCGAACGGCAACACGATGCGCTACCAGTACGTGACCGTCGAGGACGCCGGGGTGGCGGGCGGGACGGTCGCCGGTCGCGCGCTCTACCTGAAGAAGGCCAATTACACGGGGCTGGGCGACGCCGACGGCCCGTACTCGGTGACGTTCGTGCGCGACCGCGAGCTCGGCGAGCCGCGCCGCCCCGACGTGTCGATCAACGCGCTGGGCGGGTTCAAGCACGTGGTGTCCGACCTGCTGCGCCGCATCGAGGTGCGGCTGGGCGCGGAGCCGATCCGCCGCTACGACTTCGTGTACGCGCGGGGCGCGTTCGGCAAGACGCTGCTGTCGAAGATCCAGCAGTACGACGCCGCGGGGAAGCTGTTCAACAGCCACGAGCTGGGCTACTTCGACGACATCCGCGACGCGGCCGGGAACTACACGGCGTTCGAGCGGGTGGACTGGACCTCGCCCGACGACGGCCTGTCCAACGGGCTGGTCAACGGCGTCCGTCCCGGCGCGGGCGAGGCCGGCGCGATCAACGGCAACACCTCCACCAGCGCGGGCGGCCACCTCTACACGGGCTGGGGGCCGCTGCCCAGCAAGCGCAACTCGGTCGGCGTGAAGGCCGGCTTCAGCCGCGGCTCCGACGAGGGGCTGCTGGCCCTGATCGACGTGGACGGCGACAGCCTGCCGGACAAGGTGTTCGAGGGCGGGGGCGGCTACGTCTTCCGCAAGAACCTGTCCAGGCCGGGCGGCGAGCCGCGCTTCGCCGCGCAGCCGACGCCGCTGCGCAACCTGCCGGGCATCTTCGAGCAGGACTCCAGCTCCCGCACGGTCGGCGTCGAGGCCTACCCGGGCGCGGGCGCGGTGCAACTGGACTACGTCGACACCATCAGCACCACCGACCGGTACTTCAGCGACGTCAACGCCGACGGCATCACCGACCTGGTCAACGGCGAGAGCGTGCTGTTCGGCCGGGTCGGCGCCGACGGCGTGCCGGTGTTCGGCGCGGCGGGCGACACGCCGGTGCCGATCGGCGGCAGCGAGGCGGACGCCGAGGGCCTGCTGCCCGACTACGCGCAGGACCGGGAGCGGCGCGAGCAGTCGTTCCCGCTGGTGGACACCGTGCGCCGGTGGACCGCCCCGTTCGACGGCACGGTCGCCGTCACCGGCGCCGCCCGGCTCAACGAGGCAGAGGGCGAGCTGCCCGCGTTCGCCGACCCCGACGGGGTGCGGGTGGCCGTCCAGCACGAGGACGACGAGCTGTGGTCGGCGCGGATCGCGGCGGACGACCGGGGCGAGCACGCGCCGCAGGGCGTGGACGGCATCGAGGTGAGCAAGGGCCAGCACCTGTACTTCCGGGTCGGGTCGGTGCACGACGGCGCCGCCGACCGGGTGACCTGGAACCCGAAGGTCACCTACACCGGGCTGCCGGAGACGGCCGACGCCAACGGCCTGCCGCTGACCGCGTACACCGCGGCGGACGACTTCACGCTGGCCGGGCGCGCGGCGAGCGTGACCGTGCCCCGCGACGGCACCCTCGACCTGGGCGGCGCGCTGACCAAGAGCGCCGCCACCACCGACGACCTGACCGTCGTGATCAGCCGCGCGGGGACGCCGGTGTTCGAGCGGCAGGTGCCCGCCGCGTTCACCGGCGAGGTGCCGGTGGCCGCGACGGTGCAGGTCACCCAGGGCCAGGAGCTGACGTGGCGGGTCAGGACGGACTCGCCGATCGACGTGACCGCCCTGGCCTGGAAGCCGACGGCCGCCTACACGGAGGCCGCGCCGGTGCCGGACGAGTTCGGCCAGGAGTTCTCCGCGCCGTACGACATCGACACCTACCCCGTCTCGAACGCGACCGCCCCGCCGTCGCCGCATGCCGTCGCGGCGGCCGGGACGCTGACGATCACCCCGCAGCCGGTCGCCGCCGACGGCGCCACCGGCCAGGTGACCTTCACGGTCAAGAAGCCCGGCGCGCTGCTGGCCAAGCAGAGCGTCACACTGGGTGCCGAGCCGGTGCCGCTGCAGGTCGAGGCCGCCGCCGAGGACGAGCTGTACTTCGAGTTCACCACGGCGACCGGGCTGCTGACCGCCGGGTCGGTGCTGGTGGACGGCGTGGAGGCGGCGGCGACGGTCAACAGCCCCGCCCCTGAGGGCGTCTACGGGCGGCCGTACCGCGGCTGGGCGTACGTCGGCTACAACGGCAACGGCGACCGGGCCACCCAGCCGATCCGGCAGGACGACCTGGACAGCATGGCGGACCTGCAGTCGGAGCTGCCGCAGGACGTCGACCCTGAGCGGGACCTGGCGGAGTTCGAGCAGGACCCGCGGGTCACCCCGCCGAACGCCATCCTGTTCGTGCCCGAGCCGGACCGCGACCGCTGGGCCTCCGGCGAGGACCTGTCGGTCTCCGGCGCGACGGTGACCAGCTCGCGGCTGGGCGGCCAGTCGATCGGGCTGCCCACGACGGCGGACGTGTCCGGCGTGCGGGCCGTGCCGCGCATGTCGCGCTCGCAGCAGATCTCGGTGACCGGCAGCGTCGGCGGCGAGGTCGGCACCGTCGGCGGCAGCGTCGCCACCGGCACCTCCAGCGGCGAGCTGGACTACTTCGACATGAACGCCGACGGCTTCCCCGACGTGGTGGGCGCGGGCGGCATCCAGTACACCGACCCGTCAGGGGTGCTCGGCCAGACGCGCGGCGACACGCCGGGCGGGGCCGTGCGCTCCTCGGACAACAGGTCAGGCAACGCCAACGCGGGCAGCGCGGCCCGTACCATCGCCACCGGGCGGGGCGACGCCGCGCCGAGCGGGACGAGGTCGGCCGGCACGTCGTCGTCCGGCAACGACCTGCCGCCGCTGGGCATCGGCGGGAACCTCGGCTCCGGGACGTCCGACGCCGAGACCGACCTGCTCGACATCAACGGCGACGAGCTGCCCGACCGGGTGTTCGCGGACGGGCGCGCGGCGCTGAACCTGGGCTACCGGTTCGCCGCGCCGGAGCCGTGGCCGGGCGGGCCGCTCAACGACGGCAGCAGCGACAACTCCGGCGTGAACATCGGCTTCAACACCGACTTCTACGGCTTCGCCGGCGGCGCGTCGCTCAACCAGGGCGACAGCACCACCTCGGCGACCCTGGCCGACGTCAACGGCGACAACCTGGCCGACCGGGTGTTCGCCGGGTCGCCGATCCGGGTGGCGATCAACACCGGCAGCGGGTTCGCCGCGCCGGTCGAGTTCGCCGGCAGCCTGTCCGGGGTGAGCGGCGACGTCAACGCCCGGCTGGGCGCGGGCGCGTACTTCACGATCTCGATCCCGATCGCGTTCGGGTTCGGCGGGTTCGTCATCATCAACCCGGGCGCCGACACCTCCACCGGCGCCTCGCGCGCCTCGCAGATGATCAGGGACATCAACGGCGACGGCTTCGCCGACCACCTGGCCTCCAGCGCGGACGACCAGCTCACCGTGGCGGCCAACCAGACCGGCCGGACGAACCTCCTCAAGACGGTCAAACGGCCGCTGGGTGCGACGATCGAGCTGGACTACACCCGCGACGGCAACACCTACGACCTGCCCGGCTCGCGGTTCGTGCTCAGCTCGGTCAGCAGCCACGACGGCCTGGCCGGGGACGGCGAGGACGTCCAGCGCACCACCTACACCTACGCGGGCGGCGTGTTCGACCGGCTGGAGCGGGAGTTCCGCGGCTACGCGTCGGTGACGGCGCAGGCCCGCGACAGGAACGACGGCCTCTACCGGACGCTCGCCTTCACCTACGACACCACCGGCCACTACACCAAGGGCCTGCTCACCCGCACGCTCATGGCCGACGGCGAGGGCAGGCCGTTCACCGAGCAGCTCCAGACGTACGAGCTGCGCGACGTGACCACCGGCGGCGCGGGCAACGGCGGCAGCACCACCGCCTCGATCTTCCCCATGCTGGTGCGCACGGACGAACGCTGGTACGAGGGCCAGCCCACGCCCGGCAAGCAGACCCGCACGGAGCTGGCCTACGACAAGTACGGCAACCAGATCAGGAACACCGACCACGGCGAGAGCGGCGGCGCCGACGACGTGGTCACCACCACCGGCTACACCGCCTGCGCAGAGGCCTACATCGTCGGCATCGCGAACAAGTCCGAGGTGCGCGGCGGCGGCAAGGTGATGCGGCGCAGCGAGGCCGACGTCGACTGCGCCACCGGCAACCTCACCCGGCACCGGGCCAGGCTGGACGACGACAAGGCCGCCGTCACCGACGCCACCTACCACCCGAACGGCACGGTCGCCACGCTCACCGCGCCCGCCAACCACAAGGGGCAGCGCTTCCAGCGCACCTACGGCTACGACGACGTGACCGGCACCTACGTCACCTCGATCCTGGACAGCCACGGCTACCGGTCCTCGGCCACCTACAACCTCAAGTTCGGCGAGACCGAGACCTCGGTGGACATCAACAACCAGCGGATGGCCCACACCTACGACGACGCCGGCCGGGTCGCCACCGTGACAGGGCCGCACGACGCGGGCGCGGGCAAGCCGACCATCGCGTTCGAGTACCACCCCGAGGCGACGGTCCCGTACGCGGTCACCCGCCACCTCGACCGGGCCCCGGACGGCGCCGTCAAGGCCGACACCATCGACACCGTCACCTTCGTCGACGGCCTGGCCAGGGTCGTGCAGACCAAGAAGGACGCCAGGATCGCCGGCGCCGACGGCATGACGGTTTCGGGCCGGACGGTCTTCGACGAGTTCGGCCGCACGGTCGAGCAGTACTACCCGCTCAGCGAGGCCAAGGGCGCCGCCAACGTCCGGCTCAACGCCGCCTTCGACCGCGTCTACCCGACCACGAGCAGCTACGACGTGCGGGACCGGCTGCTGCAGACCGTCCTGCCTGACGGCACGAGCAGCACGACCGCGTACGGCTTCGGCGACGACCGTTCCGGCGCGAAGCAGTTCTCCACCGCGGTGACCGACGCCGAGGGCAACACCAAGGCGACCTTCACCGACGTGCGGGAGCTGAAGACCGCGGTGCGGGAGCCGAACCCGGTCAACGGCGGCCCGCCGCTGTGGACCAGCTACGTCTACGACCCGCTGCGCCAGCTCACCAAGGTCACCGACGACCAGGGCAACCAGACGGCCAGCGCCTACGACGACCTCGGCCGCCGCACCACGGTGTCCAGCCCCGACTCGGGCCGCACGGTCACCGGCTACGACCTGGCCGGCAACCCGACCAGCAAGGTCACCGCGAACCTGGACGACCGGGACAAGAAGATCACCTACGAGTACGACTTCGACCGGCTCGTCAAGATCGACTACCCGGTGTTCCAGGCCAACGACGTCCGCTACACCTACGGCGGCCCCGGCGCGCCCTACAACGGCGCGGGCCGGGTCACCAAGGTCGAGGACGCCGGCGGGGTGACCACCCGCCAGTACGGGCCGCTCGGCGAGGTCGTCTCCGAGAGCAAGACGTTACCGGGCCCGAGCTACCACACGAAGACCTTCACCACCGGCTACCGCCACGACAGCTTCGGCCGGGTGCTGCAGCTCACCTACCCCGACGGGGAGGTGCTGACCTACGGCTACGACTCCGGCGGCCAGGTGATCACCGCCACCGGCGTCAAGGGCGGCCACACCTACCCGTACCTGCGCGACCTGCAGTACGACAAGTTCGAGCAGCGCACCAAGATCACCCTGGGCAACGGCACCAGCACCACGTTCAGCTACGACGCCGCCGACCGCAGCCTGGCGCTGCTCAGCTCCACCCTGCCCACCGGCTACGAGTTCCAGCGCTACCGCTACAGCTACGACGACGTCGGCAACATCACCCGGCTGCAGAACGACACCAACATTCCCGACAGCTCCACCACCCCCAAGCTGGGCGGGCCGTCCACGCAGACCTACGTCTACGACAACCTGTACCGGCTGACCCAGGCCTCCGGCCAGTACACGCCGAACGTCGGCACCACCGACGTCTACGCGCTCCGGCTGACCTACGACACCGTCCACAACCTCGTCGGCAAGCAGCAGCGGCACGCCGTCGTCGCCAGCAACGGCAGCGAGCAGGTGCAGCAGGACACCACCTACTCCCACGTCTACAGCTTCGGCTCCCGCCCGCACGCGCCCACCCGGGTCGGCCCGGACGCGATGCGCTACGACGGCAACGGCAACCTCATCGACCAGGAGTCCGACGAGCACGGCAAGCCCCGCCGCCAGCTCATCTGGGACGAGGACAACCGCCTGGCCTGCGTGCACGACACCGCCAAGAACGACACCCAGCCGCAGGACCCCTCGGCCTGCGACGACCACCGCAAGCCGCCGACCGTCCGCTTCACCTACGACGACCAGGGCCAGCGGGTGGTCAAGGACAGCTCGCAGACCACGCTGTACCCGAACCAGAACTACACGGCCCGCAACCAGACCGAGTACAAGCACGTCTTCGTCGGCACCACCCGGATCGCCACGAAGACCGCCAGGCCGTCCGGCGTGCTGGAGAAGGACCAGTTCTTCTACCACGGCGACCAGGTCGGCTCCACCACGTTCGGCACCGACGGCAACGGCAAGCTGGCCGAGCACCTCAACTACTTCCCCGGCGGCGAGACCTGGGTGGAGGAGGGCCCGGGCCAGCCGAACCCGTACCAGTTCACCGGCAAGGAGCTCGACCCCGAGACCGGGTACTACTACCACGGCTCGCGCTACTACGACCCGCGGATGCAGGTGTGGAAGTCCGCCGACCCGGTCATCGAGGACTACCTCGGCGGCGAGGGCAACGACGGCGTCTACAACCCGGGCAACCTCAACCTCTACGCCTACGGCTACAACAACCCGGTCCAGAACTCCGACCCCGACGGCAACCTGGTCTTCCTCGTCCCGGCCGCCGTCCTCGTCGGCAAGGGCGTCATGTGGGGCATGACCGCCTACAGCGCCTACCAGGGCGCCAGGACGGTCGCCAGCACCGTCACCGACATCGCGGAAGGCCGCAAGACCTGGCAGGAAGGCGCGGCCGAGGCCGGCCTGGCGGTGGCCCAGGCGGGCGCCGAGGCCACGATCGGCCGGCTCAGGGTGGTCGAACGCGCCGCCGACTTCGTCGCCAACACCGGGGCGGGGCGCCGCGCCGTCGAGTGGGCGTCCGAACGGGCGGGCGACATCGCCCAGCGCTTCCGCAGGACGGACGCGCCCACGGGCGGCTGCGCGCTCAACAGCTTCACCCCGGACACCGAAGTCCTGATGGCGGACGGCACCGCCAAACCGATCGAGGACGTACGGGTCGGCGACCAGGTCGTCGCCACCGACCCGGAGACCGGCCGCACCGAACCCCAGCCCGTCACCGCCCTGATCACCGGGGAAGGCGACAAGCACCTCGTCAAGATCACGGTGGACCTCGGCTCAGGCGGGACCGCCGACGTCACCGCGACCGACGGGCACCCCTTTTGGGTGCCGCGGCTGGACCGCTGGGTCGACGCCGGCGACCTCGAACCCGGCATGTGGCTGCGCACCTCCGCGGGCACGTACGTCCAGATCGAGGCGGTCGCCGCGTGGACGGCCGAGCAGCGCGTCCACAACCTGACCGTCGCCGACCTGCACACCTACTACGTGCTGACGGGCGCCACGCCGGTCCTCGTCCACAACACCAACCCGTGCCGCCCCGACCAGGCGTCCCTCCTGTTCCCCGGCCCGAACGCCGTCGAGCCGGTGAACCTGTCGACGTTCGGCGAGATGAGTGCGCGAGAGCGGCGCATCGTCCAGCGCGTCGGGGAGCAGTTCGGCTGCCACTCCTGCGGCGCGGGCAGCCCCCGGGCGTCGGGCGCCTGGACGCTCGACCACATGGAGATCACCGGGCTCGTCCCGCGCGGAACCCCGCAGGTCGGCCTGCCGCACTGCGAGACCTGCCAGAACCGCCAGGGCAACCTCACCATGCGGCTGCTCACCGGGCGAAATCCCTCCGGATGGCGGCAGTCCGCGTCGGGGTTGATCCTCCCCAGGCGATTCGTCAACACTCCATAGCGTGCAGAACTCCGACCTCACCTGGATCACCTCCCTGGGAGGCCCCCTCGTCGCCCTGCCCGAATCCCTCGCCGGGACCTGGCAGGGCGCGGTGGGGCCGGACGAGGACGACGACCCGCCGGAGGAGGAGACCGACTACGGGAGAGTGTGCGAGCTGTCCGGGCTCGCGGCCGTCTTCGAGCACGCCGGTCACCCCGCCCTGGCCCTGACCGACGACCCCTCACCCGCGACGTTCCTGCCTGACCGCTCCCTGCTCGTGCAACGCCTGGCCCTCGCCGCCGACCAGGAGATCCTCTCGGGGATCGGCTCGATCGCGGGGACGGCCAGGTGGGAGCCGATCGCCGGCCTGCCGGTGACGGAGCCGCTGGTGCTCTTCGACTCGGTCTATCCCGGTGCGGAGGCTCCCGCCCGTCTGCGGCTGGATCTTCCGCCGGGACGGTACGAGGTGCGGGCCGCGCATCACGAGCCCGACGCGGGCAGCGCGCTCTGGGTCACCCTGGTCGAGCTCGTCCTCGCGGGACCCGTTCACCACTGATCCATCAAGCTGGGCTGGGACGCGTACGCCGGTTGACCCACCTTCGGGGCACTCCCCGTGCGAGCACCGCCAGCACCCGCCGCGAGATCGCTCGGGGCCGTCGGCTCATGACCGGACGATGGCCCGTTCGAGCAGGTCCTGAAGGGTGCGCTGCTGCTCGGCGTTGAGGCCGGCCAGCGGCGAGTCCTGAACGAGCAGCATCAGGAGCCGCTCACGGAGGCCGCCACCCTCCGGGGTGAGGACGAGTTGCCTGGCCCGCCGGTCAGTGGGGTGGGGGCGACGCTCGATCAAGCCCTGCTTCTCGAGCTTGTCCACGATGAAGGTGGCGTTGGACGGCTCGCAGCTCATGCGTTCGGCCAGCTCACGCATGGTCATCGGCCCGGTCATCTCCCGCAGCGCGGTCGCCTGGGCCGCGGTGAGGCCCAGGGTGGCGGCGCGCTCGCGTACGTGAACGGCGATCTGCTGGGCCAGCCCGTTCACCAGGCCGCACAGCTCCCGCTCGGCGACGGCCTGCGGTTCCGGGGACGTGGTCATGCGCCCATGCTAGCAAATCCATCAAGCCAGCATAATTCAAGCTTGACTCATTCAAGCTTGATGCTTATGGTGGCCTGGTCGCTGACGAGGAAGAAGGAGACACGACCATGACAGTTGACCAGGACGAACGGCTGAGCCGCCCGGCGGGGATCCGCTCGGTGCGGCTGGGCGACACGAAGGTGTCCTTCGTGCCGGACGGCGCCATCCAGGGCAGGCCGCTGAGCTGGCTCCCGGACACCACCGAGGAGACCTGGGCCGCCCACCCGCAGTACCTCGACGCCTCCGGCCACCTCGTGGCGAGCACCGGCGGCCTCCTGGTGGAGCACGGCGACCGCGCACTGCTGATCGACGCCGGGTGGGGCCCGGTGTCGCTGCCGGCCGAGCCCGGAAGCCCGAACGGCGCCGTCCACGGGGGCGCGCTGCTGGACAGCCTGGCCGAGCTGGGCCGCGGCCCGGAGAACATCGAGGCGGTGGCCTTCACCCACCTGCACATCGACCACCTCGGCTGGGCCTGGCGCCTCGCCCCGGGCGGCGACCAGCCCGTGTTCACCCAGGCCGAGTACCTGGTGTCCGAACCGGAATGGGCCCAGCGCGACCTGTCCGCGCAGGGCGTCACCGAGGAGGTGGCCGCCGCGCTGACGCCGCGCGTGCGCACCGTGGCGGACGGGCAGGAGATCTTCCCCGGCGTACGGGTCCAGGTCACCGGCGGTCACACGGCCGGGCACACGCAGTACGTCATCACCGGCGGCGGAACCCGGCTGATCGCCTTCGGCGACGCCCTGCACTCCCCGATCCAGGTGGACCACCCCGAGTGGTCCTGCCTCTACGACCATGACCGCGCCCGGTCCGCCGAGCACCGCCGCCGGCTCGTCGCCGAGCTGGAGGAGCCCGGCACGATCGGCTTCGGCGTCCACTTCGCCGACGCCGTCTTCGGGCAGGTCCGCAGGGACGGCGCCGGCTCCGCCTGGCAGCCCCTGGACGCCTGACCCGCTCGCCCGCGACGGCGACCTGACGCCGATGTGAAGCACGGCCGAAGCCGCCCGATGCTGTCCTGCCTCCATGGTGAAGCACCGGCCACGCACGCCGGTCCACGATCGACGGCACGGGGGAGCCATGGACGTGATCAGCACCGCCGAAATCCCGGCGAAGGACCGGATCTCCTTCTGGCAGGAGGTGAGCTCCAGCACCTGGGTCCCTTACGAATTACGCTGCGAACCGGCCCTGCGGAGCCGCTTCCAGGCGCGGCTCCACATCAGCGACCTCGGCTCCGTCAAGGCGATGCTGATGACGACGACGCCGCATTCGGTCCGCCGTACGCCCAAGCTCATCCGCCAGGCCGATCCCGAGGTGTTCAAGCTGAGCTGCGTCGTACGCGGCAGAAGCATGATGGAGCAGGACGGCAGGCACGCGGATCTCGGCATCGGAGATCTGGTCCTGTACGACACCTCTCGCCCCTACCTGGCGGGGCTCGTCCCGGAGGAGCGGACCAGCCGGCTGCTGCTCCTCTGCTTCCCGCGCTCGTCGCTCACCCTGCCCGCCGGGGAGCTGCGGCGGCTGAGCGCGGTCCGCATCCCGGGTGACCGCGGCGTCGGCGCGCTGTCGTCGCAGTTCCTGCGGCAACTCGCCCTGCGCATGGACGAGCTGAGCCCGCCGGACCTCGCCCGGCTGTCCACCCTCACGCTGGACGTGCTGACCGTGGCGCTGGCCGACACGCTGGACGCCGGGCGAGCGGTGCCGCCGCACACCAGGCGGCGGGCGCTGATGGCCCGCATCCACGCCTTCGTCCAGCGGAACCTGGGCGACACGAGCCTGAGCCCGGACACGATCGCCACGGCCCACCACATCTCCCTGCGCTACCTGCACAAGCTGTTCCACGACGAAGGGCACACCGTCACCGGCTGGCTGCGCGAGCGCCGCCTGCAGCAGTGCCGGCACGACCTGGCGGACCCGTGGCTGACCGACCGTTCCATCAGCACGATCGCCGCCCGGTGGGGTTTCACCAGCTCCGCGCATTTCAGCCAGGCCTTCCGCAGCGCGTACGGACTCACGCCGAGCCAGTTCCGCCGGGAGCACGCGACAGTGCGCGCCGACTAAAGGGCTGTGCGCTTTCCCGAAAGACGGGGCCCCGCCGCGGATCGCATTCTGCTGGTGGAAGTTCTGGCGGGGAGAACGGGCGGACATGAAACTACGCGACTGTGCGGCGGGCGGCGTTTGCGCGGCCTTCTTGGCGCTCGTCTGCGGCTGCTCGGCGACCGCGGCCGGACCGGTTCCGGACGCCGCCACCGTACGGCATGAAGAGCCGACCCCACACGACGAGGAGAGGCTGCACCGGGCGGAGGAACTGCTGCTGCGCGACTGCATGCGGGGGCACGGCTTCGAGACCTGGCCCACCCCGTTCCGCAGCCCCGTCCCCGAATACCTGGAGTTCCCGTACGCCGTCACCGACGTCGCCTGGGCGCGACGGCACGGGTACGGGAGCGACCTGCGGGACCGGATCGCGGAACTGCGCCGCACCGACCCGAACCGGCGCTACTTCGAGAGCCTGCCTCCCGACCGGCGGGCCGCCGCCCTCGTCGCGCTGAACGGCGCGCGGGCCGACGGCCTCCAGACGCGGCTGCCCACGGGCGGCGTCGTCCGCAGAAGTGACAGCAGTTGCACCTCGCAGGCCGAACGGCGGCTCTACGGGGACCTCGACGCGTGGTACCGGGCCGAGAAGATCACCGGCAGCCTGCCGGGCCTCCGCGTCGCCAAGGTGACGGCGGACGCGCGGTTCGGCGAGGCCGTGCGGCGCTGGTCGGGGTGCATGCGCGAGCACGGCCACGCCTACTCCACCCCGGCGCAGGCCCGGAGCGACGCACTCCGGCCGGAGGGCGGGCGGGCCAGGGAGATCCGCGTCGCCGTGGCCGAGGCGACCTGCGCCGCAGGCACGGGGCTCACCGCCACGGCGCACCGGCTCGAAGGCCAGTACAAGCGTGCCGTCGAGGAGCAGTATCGCGCGGCGCTGGGGGCCAAGCGCGACCTGCAGCTCGCGGCGCTCCCACGCGCCGCCGCGATCATCGCCGGGCACTGACCCGGCGATCCCGCGCCGGCGCGTACCGCACCAATCACACAAGGGGAGATCATCATGAGAAAACTTCGTGCCGCGCTGCTCGCCGTGGTGCCCGCCGCCGCCATCTTCGTCGGCGCGCCCACGGCGCTGGCGCAGACCGGCCCCGCCGACGAGCCATCGGTCGGCGGGACGTCCAACGCGCCGGTCCCGGCGGCTCCGGGGGCGCGCCTGGCCGCACCGGACGGGCGGGTCTACATCTACGACCTGCGCAACTTCACCGGATCGTGGTGCGGGACGCCCACCAACGAGCAGGACTACCGCAACATCGGCGGAACCTGCCCGAACATGGACAACCGCACCACGTCCATGTGGAACAACGGTTACGTCGAGACCTTCGACGACGTGCGGTTCTACCGGGACTACGTCTACGCGGGGCCGAACATGTGCCTGGGGCTCGGGGACTCCTGGGGCGACCTCGCCCTCGGGTGGGAGCTGTTCAACACCGGCGAGAACGCCAACAACAAGATCAGCTCGCACATCTGGGCCAGTAGCTGCCCGTAGGGGATGAGCGGGGGAGCGGCTCGCCGGTTGCGCGGCGAGCCGCTCTTCCTCTCGCGGGCACCCCTCCGGCCCGGCCGGCGCCGCCCGGACGTGCTCACGCGCCGGGACGGAGCCGTTCGAAGGGAACGGACCGCATCTCCCACTGCAGCGGCCGTCTCGTGGTCAGATCCGTGCCGCGAATCACCAGTCGGCCGGCGCTGAGGTCATATCGTCCGGACAGTAACTCCTCGCCTTTGCTGAGCCACGTTCGCCAGATCCGGATCGTGGCCGTGGCCGGATCGATCTCGAAATGGTGGGTCTGCCAGGTGTTCCCGCTGCGCAGAACCACCTGGTAGGCACGATTGTGCTCGAAATAGACGCGATCGGCCGGGCCGGGCAATCCCGTCGGCTGGAAGTCGCCCGCGGTCACGTCCCAGGTGCCGTCCAGTGGAGTGGGCAGCCGGTTGTTGTGGTCGGCGACGAGGTAGGAGCACGAAGCCGCACCGGCGACCAGGAGCACGACGACGCCGGCGTGGACCCGGCGCGGGCGTGCGCGTCGCGCTCCGGGCGCGATGCGGTTCTGGTCGTGCCAGAACACCGCGGCCAGTTCCCGGCGGTGCTGCCACAGCAGGTAGGCGGAGCACACCGCGCCGATCATGGCGATCAGCATCGCGTCGAGGGCGATGGCGTACGAGACGTTCAGAACGGTGATTCCGCCGAGCAGCGCCGCGGCCCCGGTGGCGCCGAGCAGGGTGGTGCGGCGGAAGGCGAGCGCCAGACCGAAGCCGATCTGCAGGGCTGCGATCAGATTGCCGAAGAGCGGCGAGTAGCCGAAGTAATACCAGGTCAGCCAGAACCCGCTCACCGTGCCCATGGGCTTGTCGAGCTCGGAGTCGAGAATGGTGAACTGGGCGCCGAACACCTTGGCGAAGCCATACTGCAGAAGGATCACCGTGGTGGTCCAACGGCATAGCGGGTAGAGGCTGTACCTGCTCGCCGACTCGTCGTCCTGCTCGTGGCGTTCTGTTGACGGCTCGTGTGCCATGTGCCGCCTCCCGTCCTGACGAAAGGTTCACTGGAAGCCTCTCACCGTCAGGACGGGCTCGCTTGCGCGGCGCGGCCCTTCGCCGACCGCCGCTCTCGCGCCGCGGCCGCGAGCCGCACGACCACCGAGCGGACGGCTTCGGCGGGACGGTTCGACGGCACGAACAACTGCCGCTTCACCCGGGCGAGGCGCTGATGCCTGGTGACGGACGGGCGGAGCCGCGACTCCCAGGCGGCCAGCGCGGCGGAGAGGTCGCCGGGGTTGTCCCGAAGCGCCCGGCCCAGCTCGGCGCCGCCGAGGAGGGCGAAGGTGGCGCCCATGCCCGAGTAGAGGTTCAGGCACCACGCCGCGTCGCCCACCAGCACGACCCTGCCCCTGCTCCACCGGGGCATCTTCACCTGGTGCACCGAGTCGAACAGGAATTCCGGCGCCTGTTCCAGGGCGTCCAGGGCGTGCCGCACCACGGGGTCGTCCATGCCGGAGAACGCGGCGCGCAGCCGGTCGAGCCTCGATCCGGTGAACTGTTTCTCGACGTCCTCGGTGCGGTAGGTCAGCAGGGCGGTCGGGGGCCGGTCGGCGAAGCCGAACACCAGCGCTCCGCGGCCCGCGCGGGCGCTGATGATGCTGTCCGCCCGCGCGAAGGACGGCACCTGCTCCTGGAGCTGGAACGCGCAGATCATCGCGGCCCAGTCGGTCATGTAGTGCTCGTGCGGGCCGAAGACCGTGCGGCGCACGCTCGATCGCAGCCCGTCGGCGCCGACGACCAGGTCGAAGCTCTCGCGGTACCACCCGCCGGCGTCTTCCAGCAGCACGCGGACGTCGGTGCCGGTGTCGTCGATCTCGACGGGTTTCGTGGCGAACCGGAGGTCGATGCCGGTCTCGTCCTCGTGGAGGCCCTGCCAGAGGGCGGCTTCGATGTCGCCGCGGACCACCGCGGCGGGGTCGCCCGGCTGGTGGAGGAAGCCCAGGCCCGGCTCACGGGCGCCGCGCCGGGTCAGCGACCAGGCCTTGCCGCCGCCGGGCGGGTTGCGGGTGTGCAGGTGGGAGGCGATGCCGAGGTCGGCGGCGGCCTGCCTGCCCTCCGGCATGAGGCCGACGAAGTAGCCGCCCGTCCGGCGCTGCGGGGCCCGTTCGACGATGACCGGCTGCCAACCGGCCTGCCGCAGCCCGATCGCCGCGGACATGCCGGCGATGCCGAGCCCGACGACCAATGCGCGTCTGTGCATGATGCCGCCTTTCCTTTCGGGTGGGTTTCGGTCAGTCGGGGACGATGACGGCGCGGGTGTGGCCTTGGTGCGCCCAGGCCTCGCCGACGCGGCTGAGCGGGTAGGCGGTGTACGGCGCGTCGAAGGTGCCGTCGGCGAACCGGGCGATGATGTCCGGGAACGCGGCGATCATCTCGGCCTTCGAGACCGACCCCGCGCCGCTGCCGCTGATCCGGATCCGCCGGCTGCGCAGCAGTGCGGCGGGCAGCGCCGCCTCGGTTCCGGCGAGTGAGCCGATCTGTACGTAGCTGATCGTGCTGTCGTCGTCCGGGCGGGGCTTGCCGCCCAGTGCGGCGAAGGCGGCTTCGGCGACGGGGCCCCACACGAAGTCGAGCACGAGCGTGGGCCGCGCCTCGGCGACCGCGGCGGCGAGGGGCGTCGTGGTGTCGGGTGTCGTGAGCGGGACGGTGACGGCGCCGAGGCCGCGCAGCCGTTCCAGCGCCTCCCGATCACGTCCGGCCGCCACGACCTGCCGCGCACCGAGGGCCAGCGCCGCCCGCACCGCCAGGCTGCCCGACATGCCGGTGGCCCCCAGCACCAGCACGCTGCCCAGCTCACCGACCTCCTTCCGGTGGGCGACCAGCGGAATCCAGCCCGCCACGGCGGGGTTCATGCCGGCCGCGACCGCGAGCGGATCGGCCCCGGCGGGCACCTCCACCTCGAACGGCGTGACCAGCCGTTCGGCCATCGTGCCCCACGGCGACCGGGCGAGCCCCGTGTACACCAGCCGCCCGTCCGAGGTCCTGGCCACGGCGTCCACGCCCGGCACGAGCGGGTAGGCCTGGCCGCTGCCGTAGTGGCGGCCGGTGGCCAGCCCGCGCACGACGTGGTGCAGACCGGCGCCCACGAGCCTGAGGGGCGCCTGGCCGGGCCGGGGTTCCGGGTCGGGGAAGTCCGCGCAGACGGGGGTCGATTCCGGGGTGTTGACGACTGCGGCACGCATGACACGCTCCTGAACTAAGTTCAATTCTGACGTCGTCCACCGTGCCTGAACTTTGTTAAGGTGTCAACCGTGGCGAAGGGCATCACGCGGGAACGGATCGTGGCGGCGGCACTCGAACTGCTCAACGACAAGGGCATGGACGCACTCACCGTCCGCGCGCTCGCGTCCCGGCTGGGGGTGGGAGCACCCGCGCTGTACTGGCACGTCCGCAACAAGCAGGAGCTGCTCGACGAGATGAGCACCTTCGTCATGCGCCGCGTCATCGCCGCCCTCTCCGGGATCGCCCCCGGCGCGGGCTGGCGTGACGGCATGGCCGCCTACGCCCGCGTTCTGCGCGCGGAGTACCTGCTCCACCGGGACGGCGCGCGCATCTTCAGCGGTACGCGGTTCTCCGACCCCGAGGTGGTGAAGGCGAAGGACCCCTGGCTCGAACGGCTGACCGCCGCCGGGTTCTCGCTGGCCGAGGCGGACGACGCCGTCGATCTGATCACCGCGTTCGTGGTCGGCTTCGTGATCGAGGAGCAGGAACGCGGCCAGTCCGCCGCCGCCGACCCGGGCCGCTACTCGGTCGCCGAGCGTGACGCGTGGCTCGGTGAAGGCGCCGAGCTGGTCAAGGCCGCCGGGCACCTGCGCGACGACGGCGACCGGAGGTTCGAACGGCAGCTCGCCGTCGTTCTCGACGGGCTCGCGGCCCGGACGCGCTGACGGCCCCGAACGCTAAGATCGCGTTCCGTGTCTCCGAATGGTTTATGGCGGATCGCCAGAACCGGCCTGGTAAGCCTGGTCGTCATCGCGGCATTCGCGGGCCTGGCGCTCGGCGACCGCTGGCTGTGGATGGCCGCGCGATGGTCACCGTACAGCAGCGGGGGAGGCGATCTCGACACCGCGAACATCGTGGCGCTGCTCGCGATCGCCCTGGTGAAGGGCGCCCTCCTGTGGCTGATCCTTCGTACCCCCGCCCCGGGACCGCTGAACGGCAGGGCGAAGGCGCTGCGCGGGCTGCTGTACCTGGCAGTGGCGTACACCCTCGTGCTGAGGTGGGGGAGGAGCACCTGGTCGTCGTGTTCCCGGGCGCGTCGAGGAAGAGGCTCGAGCTGAAATCCTGAACGGGAACACGACGACCGAGTGGGCCGTGCGGGTCAGGAGATGCTGCGTCCCTCCACCGCGTCGAGCACCAGCGGGCTCGAACCGGCGTCGCCGCGCACCCCGAACCCGTAGCGGTAGCCGGCCCTGACGTCCGGGTCCGACAGCGCGGGCAGGTGTTCCAGCGTGGCGGCGGTGATCAGCTCCCAGCCGGAGCCGGTGTCGGCGTACATGGCCGCCCGCTGCCCCACCAGCGACAGCGCGAAGCGCCCGCCGTCGGGGATGCTCACGCCCTGCTTGACGCCGAAGACGGCCAGCCCGCCGGGCACCTGCGGCCCGCGCACCTCGAAGCCGGCGAACTTCTGGGTGTTGACGTAGAACGCCGCCACGTCCGTCTTGCCGTCCTTGACGAGGCCCGTGTAGACGGTGTCCATGTCGGCGGAGTCGCCCTGGAACCTCTTGACGGTGATGGCCGTGCTGAACGCCGGGTTGCGGGGTGCCACGCCCGACGACATCATGCCGAACCAGCCCGCCGACGGGTGCGCGGCCGACAGGGCGCCGCCCGCGTAGCTCACCTGCGGCAGCTCCTTGTTCTCCGGCTCCACCCGGTGCGTCTGGTAGTCGCCGGCCTGGTCGAAGCCGTCGTTCAGCTCCTGGTTGGCGAAGGCGTCGGGGGCGGGCGGCACGTACGCGGCCTCCGGCGGCAGCCGGAACGTCACCCGCTGGGAGTGCCCCAGGTAGGCGGCGCACACCACCGGATAGTCCTGGTTCGCAGGAGCGTACGCGGTCAGCGCGGTGTCGAACGAGCGGGCGGCGCCGGTGCGCAGGCCGGTCACGCCGAGGGCGGCCGGGTCGACGCTCACCCCGTCGCACGCGGTGAGCTTCACCTTGCCCGCCATCGGCAGGACGTCCCGGTTGGTGACGGTGAAGGTGACGGTGGAGCCGATCCGCCCGCGCTCGCCGGTGGCCGCGGTGACCTCGACGTTGCGCCGGTCCTTGCCGGGCAGCGCGACGGCGGCCAGGCTGAGCCGGTCGAGCTCGTACGAGCCCGCCCAGTCCGAGCCCACCGAGCCCCGCACCCAGACCTTGACCCGGGAGATCGCGTCCCGCGGCGCCCAGCGGGACAGGTCGAGCGTGAGCCGGTTCCAGCCGAGCGCCGGGTCGATCGCGCCGACGCCCTCCGCCACCGCGCCGTCGCGCCCGTACGCGCGGATCTTGGCGGTGAAGACGTTGCCCGGCTTGAAGCCGTCGTCGGCGCTCTCCGGCACCCGGACCGACACGGAGAGCTGCGTGGTGCGGGAGGCGTCGAGCGGCTTGGCGAACAGCACGTCGGCGCCCTTGTACGACTTGGCGTACTGCGACCAGCCAGGCAGGTCACGCTCGAAGCGCACGCGCAGCGCGTGCCCGCCGTCCACGGCCACCCGTTCCACGGCGGCGGCGTTGTCGGAGGGCCGCCAGCCGCCGGTGTCGCTCTCGAAGCCGGAGATCACCCGCTCGGCCACCGGCTTGGCGTCGAGCTGCGTCCCGACCGTGGCCGGAGGCTTGCGCACCGCCAGCGCGGCCGGGTCGAAGCCGGGGATGACGTCCTTCCAGTCGGAGATCCCGATGACCTTCTTGGCGAACTCGGTCACCTCCAGCGACCGCTCGGTGTCGATCGCGGCGAACACCTCGTGGATCGGCTTGCGCTCGCCCGCGTTGGACGCCGCGCTGTGCTCCTCGTCCCACGTCCACAGGCCCAGTCGCAGCCCGCCCTCCTGCTTGTGGTCGACGTGCCGGTGCAGGATGAAGGAGTCGATGCCGTCGGCGAAGGCCACCTTGTAGTAGGCGTACGCGTAGGCCGCGGCCTGCAGCTCCAGCTCCTTGGCGGAGTAGTCCTGCGAGTTCAGCCCCTGCTCGGACAGGATCACCCGGCGCCGCTCGCCGCCGTAGGTCAGGTGCTCCTGCGCCAGGTAGCGCGGCAGCAGCTCGATGTTCTTGAAGGTGATCCGCATCGTGTCGAAGCTGCCCGTGGCGGTCTTGTCGTGCCAGAACGCCGGGTTGAACAGGTTCTCCGGGTACGGGTGGTAGGCGATGTTCCAGGCGAAGTCGCCCTGCCGCTTGGTGAGCGCGTTGAGCCCGTCCACCACGTCGCGGCCCTTGTAGGTGTACTTCGGGTCGGCGTTGGCGGCGCCCGTCCAGAAGTGGGTCAGCGACGTGTAGACGCGCGCGTTGGCGTCGGCCTTGCGGACGGCCTGCGCGGTGAGCCGCATCGCCTTGGCGTACTGCTCCAGGAAGACGTCGCGGTCCTGCGGGCCCATGTTGTACCAGAACTGCTGGGCGTCGATCTCGTTGCCGACGATCCAGCCCCACGCCCGGCCGTACCGCTCGTCCGCCTGGCTGTAGCGCTGGGCGAAGAACTCCATGGCGGCCGTGAAGTACGCCTCGCCCTCGGCCGTCTTGGTGTTGAACGCGTACACCGTCCCCTTGCCCAGCTCGGCGTCGGGGTGGATGAGCTTGCGGGCGGCCGAGTTCGCGGCGCCGCTGTTGTAGACCAGCACGATCAGGTTGACCAGCACGCCGTTGTCCGACAGCGGCTTGACCTGGGCGTCCAGCCCGGCGACGGCGCCCCGGTCGAAGTAGTACGTCCTGCCCTGGGAGACGAACTCGATGGTGTTGCCCGGCGCGCCGGGCCCGGCCATCATGACCGAGTCGAGTGCCAGGTTGATGCCGGCGTGCTGGACGCCGATCTCCTCGGCGTCGTCGGTCATCTGCACCTGCAGACCCTTCTTGCCCGGCAGTTCGGGGTACGGGGCCTGACTGGCGGCGGCGAAGCTCAGCTTGTCGGCGTAGTGCACCTCGCCGAGAGGGCCGCCGGAGCCCACGGCGAGGAACTTGTCGTAGAGCCGGTCCTGGTCGCCGTCCATCCGCGGCACCTCGACGCGGAACTCGCCCGCCTGGACGGTGGCGACGGGCTCCTCCCCTGAGTGTGTGTCCTGCCAGGTGTCCAGCGCGTACAGCTCGGCCGGTCCCGGGGCGGTGCCGGTGACCGTGATCGTGCTCTCGCCGACCTCGACCCCGCTCACCCCGCCTTCCACCGCAGCGTGGGCGGGCACACTGACGCAGAGCATCGCCAGCGCCAGGGCGATCAATAAACGCATTCTCATGTCCTCCTACTTGGCCCAGTCCTCGTCGCCCCAGGCGTTCTTCTTGATCCCCGCCTCGATGCCGCGGTCCCACCACTTGGCGAGGTCGGTCAGCTCCTCCTCCAGCGACCGCTCGCCCAGCAGGTAGCCGTCGAACACGTCGCGGAACGAGGTCCCCTCGGGCCCGCCGGGCAGCGCCGTCACCCGGAACGGCTTGCCCCACTCGCCCTCCATCAGCCCGGCGGTCTCGGCCGACGGCTCGACACCCTTGATCGCGGGCAGGCCGCCGGTCGCGTCCAGCCAGGGCTTGACCGCCGGCGAGCTCATGTACTGCAGGAACTTGATCGCGGCCGCGTACTTCTGGTCCTTGACCGTCGAGGGGATCATGTAGCTGGTGCCGCCGATCGACGCGCCGTAGCGGGCCGGCGCGTCGGACGACAGCGGCGAGCTGGCCTTGGTGATCGTCGGGAACGGCATCGTGCCGAGCGCGAACTTGGCGTCCTTCTTCAGCGCCTCGACGGCGAAGTCGGTGCCCCACGACATGGCGGCCTTGCCGGAGACGAAGTCGCGGTAGCCCACCGTCGCGCCGCCGTCGGCCACGCCCGTCCAGTTGGGCGTGCCGCAGTCGAAGAACTCCTTGTACAGCTTGAGCGACTCGGCCACCTCGGGCGTCTTGGTGGTGAGCCTGCCCTCCTTGATCACCTTGCTCATCGACTTCTCGGTCACGGTCGGCGCCTTGCCGGGCTTGCCGGTGGCGTCGAAGACGTTCCAGTCGTCGTGGTACTTGTCGATGAGCTGGGTGCTGACCGCCTCCCAGGTCCAGCCCGCGGCCAGGCCGCCCTTGTCGAGGGCGACCGGGTCGAAGCCCGCGTCCCTCAGCTTCTTGCAGGCGCTCCTGAAGTCCTCCCAGGTGGCCGGGGGCTGGTCGACGCCCGCCTTGGCGAAGGCGTCCTTGTTGTAGAACAGGCCGATCGCGACCAGGTTGAACGGGATGTACTCCAGCTTGCCGCTCTCCTTGCTGAGCGCCTTGGAGACGCCGGGGCCGAAGTAGTCCTCGCGGAACACCTCGATCCAGCGCTGGTTGCCCGGCACGTACGGGTTGGGCTTCTGCAACTCGGCGTCGAGCGCGTGCACCTCGTGCGCCTTGTGCGGCGGCTGGTTGAAGACCAGCTCGGGCGCGGTGCCGGCGGCGAGCTGGGTGGTGATCGTCTGCATGAAGCCGTCGAGCGGCAGAACCTGCGTCTTGACCTCGATGCCCGGCTCGCGCTTCTCGAAGGAGTCGATCAGCGACTCCCAGGCGGGCCCGAAGCTGCTGCCGCTGGCGTTCCACTGGTTGGGGCCTGCCAGGGTGATCGTGACCTTGCCGTCGGTCCCGGACCCGGACGAGCCGCCAGGGCCCAGCAGGCCGCAACCGGTCAGCGCGAGCAGCGCCGCGCAGGCCGCCAGCCCGCTCTTGGGGGGTGTTCGCATGAGAGCAGGTTTCCCTTCTATCAAGTTGATACGTTTCAATCACTTGCCGGAGACGACGCCGCCCTGGATCCCCGCCAGGAACCACTTGGACAGGAACGTGAACAGCACCACCAGCGGCAGGCTGGCCAGCACGTAACCCGCGAACAGCGGGCCCCACTGCTGCGCGTTCTGACTGGCGAAGAAGGCCAGCCCCGCCGGGATCGTCCGGAACTCGTCGGTCTGCACCGTGAGCAGCGGCCAGAAGTAGTCGTTCCACACACCCAGCACCGTCATCAGCGCCACGGTGCCGATCACCGGCCGGGCCAGCGGCAGCATGAAGGCCAGGAACAGCCGGACGCCGCCCGCCCCGTCCACGCGCGCCGCCTCGAAGATTTCCTCAGGGATCTGCGCCATGTACGTGCGCATGACGACGATGCCGAAGACCGTGTTCGCGGTGACGTGCGGCACGATCAGCACCAGCCGGCTGTCCAGGATGCCGAGGTCGCGCATCAGCACGAACAGCGGGATCAGGCTGGTGATCGAGGGCACCATCAGCAGCGCCGCGACCATCCCGAACAACGCGGTGCGGCCCGGGAAGCGGTAACGGGCGAACACGAACGCCGCCGCCGGGGCCAGCACCATCGTGCCGACGATGGCCAGCGCCGCCACCACGAACGAGGTGAACAGGTACGGGCTGACCTGGCCCCAGGCCGCCGCGTAGTTGTCCAGGTGCAGCGGCCAGGCGGGCGCCCAGTAGCTGGTGAAGAACTGCTCGTTGTCCTTGACCGAGGCCGCGACCATGAACAGGTACGGGAACAGCCCGGCGAAGGCCAGCACCGCCAGCAGCGTGCCGGCCACCAGGTCGATCCTGCGGGTGCGGCTCATGCCTCCGCCCTCCTGCCGAGCAGCAGCGCGACCACGCTCACCACCAGGGTCAGCGCGAACAGCACGGTGCCGAGCGTCGCCGCGTACCCCCAGCTCGTGTCCAGGAAGGCCGCGTCGAGCATGCGCAGGACGGGCACCTGGGTGGCGTTGTCGGGGCCGCCCTTGGTCATGATGTGCGCCTGCATGCCGTACTGCAGCACCGAGATCACGGCCAGCACGAACAGCAGCTTGACGTCCCGGAACAGCAGCGGCAGGTCGATGCTCCAGAAGCGGCGCAGCCGGCCCGCGCCGTCCACCTCGGCGGCCTGGTAGATCTCCGCAGGCACGTTCTGCAGCGCCGACAGGAAGACCAGGAACGGCAGGCTCGCCACCCACGGGAAGCCGATCGTCATCAGCGCGACGAGCGCGGTGTCGGGGTCGCCGATCCAGTTGCCCGCCAGCCCGTCCAGGCCCACGGCGCGCAGCAGGCTGTTCACCACGCCGTCGCGCGGGTCGTACATGAACTGCCACAGCAGCACGTTGACCACGGCGGGGAAGGCCAGCGGGAGGATGAGCAGCGTGCGGAACACGAAGCGCAGCCGCTCGCTGGACAGCGACATCACCAGCTCGGCGGCCAGCAGCGGGAACACCCACATGAGCGTGACGGCCCAGACGAAGATGACGCCGATGTTGCGGAAGGAGGCCCACCACAGGTCGTCGCCGAGCATCGTCAGGTAGTTCTCCAGCCCGACGAACGGCGAGTCGAAGCCGGGCCGCCACTCGAACAGCGAGTGCACCATGCCGTTGAGCGCGGGATAGTACGCGAACGCCCCGAGCAGCCCGAAGGTGGGCAGAAGGACGAGATAGACGCTCCACGGGATCCGGCGGCGCGCCTTGGTGCTGGTCACGATGGAAGTGCCTTTCAGGTGGTGCCTTCAGGAGGTGCGGAAGGCGTAGGAGCCCGAGCCGACCCGGTAGACCGCGGCCCCGCCGTCGAGCCGGTCGAAGCTCACGCACTGCGCCTCGGCCGCCGGGACGCCGCCCTCGGTCACCCGCTCAGGCGGGGCGGGCACGTGCACCTCGGCGCGGGTGTTGGGCGGCACGACGACGTCCAGCGCGAAGCCGCCGTCCTCCAGCCGCCAGGAGATCTCCACCAGGCCGTGCCTGGTGCGGTGCGCGGTCCTCGCCCAGCCGATGCCGCCGCCGGGACGGGGACGCACGACGACGTCGGCGTAGCCCGCCGACCCGGGGGCCAGGCCGCCGACCGTCCGGTACATCCAGTCGCCGACCGCCCCGTAGGCGTAGTGGTTGAAGGAGTTCATGCCAGGGTCCTGCAGCCCCCGGTGGTGGCTCCAGGAGTCCCAGCGCTCCCACATGGTCGTCGCGTCGCCGTGCACGACCGGGTAGAGCCACGACGGGAAGGTGTCCTGCGTCAGCAGCCGGTAGGCCACGTCCAGCCGCCCGGTCGAGGTGAGCGCGTCCAGCAGGTACGGCGTGCCGAGGAACCCGGTCGACAGGTGGTTGCCCCTGGCCTCGACGTCCCCGGCGAGCCGGGCCGCCGCCCTGGGCAGCTCGTGCTCCTCCAGCAGCCCGGCGGTGATGGCCAGCACGTACGCGGTCTGCGTCCCGCTCGCCAGCACGCCGGGCCCCTCCACGAAGGCCGCCCGGAACGCCCGCCTGACGTGCTCGTACAGCTCCAGGCAGGCTCGCTCGTCCGCGTCGCGGCCCAGCGCGGCGGCGAGCCCCGCGAGCTGCCGGGCGGACAGCGCGAAGATCGCGGTGCCGACGAGCCGCTTCGGGGTCTCCGCGCCGATGGACAGCCAGTCGCCGAACCCCTCCTCGGGGAAGATCCCGCCGTCGGAGCGTTTGTCCAGGTACGCCAGCCAGCGCAGCATCGGCTCGAAGCAGGCCGCCACCACCCCGGTGTCGCCGCGCAGCCGGTGCAGCGCCCACGGCAGCAGCACCAGCGCGTCGCCCCAGCCGGGCGAGCCCGCCTCCCTGGCGCTGGGCGACAGGCCGCGCCCGGACAGCACGTCGGGCACCACGTGGGTGACCGCGCCGTCGTCGCCCTGCGCGTCGATCACGTCGGTCAGCCAGCTCCGCAGGAACGCGGCGGCGTCGTAGTTGAACAGCGCGGTCGGGGCGAAGGCCCAGATGTCGCCCGTCCAGCCGAGCCGCTCGTCGCGCTGCGGGCAGTCGGTGGGGACGGCCAGGAAGTTGCCCCGCTGCCCCCACACGATGTTGCGCTGCAGCCGGTTCAGCCGCTCGTCGGAGCAGGTGAACTCGCCGGCGGGCGCCATCGCCGCGTGCGCCACCCTGGCGGTGATCGCCTCGGGGGCCGCGCGCAGCCCCGACACCTCGACGTAGCGGAAGCCGTGGAAGGTGAACCTCGGCTCGAAGGTCTCCGGCTCCTCGCCGCGCGGCAGGAACTCGTCCGTGGCGCGGGCGGAACGCAGGTTGGCCAGGTGCAGCCCGCCCTCGTGGTCCAGGACCTCCGCGTGCCGCAGCACGACGGGCCGCTCGCGTCCGGCGCGGCCGGTGAGCCGGACCCAGCCCACCAGGTTCTGCCCGAAGTCGGCGATCCACACGCCGGGGCTCCGCTCCCACACCGCCACCGGCTCCAGCTCCTCGTGCACCCGGATCGGCGGCGCGACGGCGGCCGTCAGCCGGCCGGCGGGCGGGCTCACGGGCACGGCGGGCAGCCAGCCCGCGTCGTCGAACCCGGCCGCGCTCCAGCCGAGCGGCTCGGCGGCCAGGTCCTGCCGCTCGCCGTTCTGCAGGTCGGCGTAGCGGATCGCGCCCGAGGACGCCCGCCACTCGGGGTCGGTGCGCACCCGGGTGAGGGTGCCGTCGTCGTGCAGGATCTCCAGTTCCGCGCGCAGGGCCAGGCGGCGGCCGTACTGGAAGGAGCCGAACCAGCTGATGTTGCCCGCGTACCAGCCGTCGGCCAGCACCGCGCCGAGCGCGTTGCGCCCCTCCGACACCAGCGCCGTCACGTCGTAGGTCTGGTACGTGATGCGGTGCCGGTAGTCGGTCCAGCCGGGCGCCAGATGGTCGGCGCCCACCCGGGTGCCGTTCAGGTGGAGCTCGTAGACGCCGAGCGCGGTGGCGTACAGGCGGGCCCTGCGCACCGGCGACGGCACGCCGAACTCGCGCCGCAGGTACGGGCTGGGCCGGTCGCCGATCGGCTCGCGGCCGAGCGGCGGGTCGCCGTGCAGCCCCGCCTCCTCGGCCAGCGGCCACGCCGCGTCGTCGAAGCCGGGCTGCTCGAACCCCGGCTGAGGGCCGGCGACGGCCCGCCACCGGCCGCCGGAGGTCACGGTGACCGCGCTCTCCCCGGCCACCGGCACGAGCTGCGGCAGCGCGGGCCGTCCCTCGACCACGACCTCCAGCCGCACGCACACCCCCGGCCCCGCCGCCCTGATCGCGAGCACGTTCTCGCCGGAGGCCACCAGGTCGCCCACGTCGGCCACGAACGCCCCGTCCCGCCGTTCCCCCGCGACCGGCGCCCCGTTGACGTACGCCTCGGCGCTGCCCTTGGTGTCGGTGTTGTCGGAGCCGTCGCCGATCACCAGCCAGGCCGACAGCGGCCGGGCGCCGCCCGCCACCGTGAACCGGGTGCGGAACGCCCCCACCGGCGCGGGGGAGGGCCCCAGCGGGTCGGCGACCCAGATGCGCGGCACGTTCTCCAGCGACGGCAGGCGCTCCGAGCCCGGCACCACGGGCGTGCCGATCCAGCCCGCCGTCCATCCGGTGGCGTCGCCGAGACCGGTCTCGAACCAGTGCGCCGGGCTCCAGCCGGACCACGCGCCGCTCTCGTCGGCCACCATGACCCGCCACTGGTAGCGCGTCCTCGGGCGCAGGGCCGCGCCGCCGTACGGCAGGTCGAACGTGGCCGGCGAGGTCACCACGCCGCTGTCCCACACCAGCGCGGCGTCCTCACCGACCGGGTCGCACTCCTCCGCCACGATCATCCGGTACGCGCTCTGCGCCCGCCCCCGCCCGGCGCCGGTGATCCGCCAGGAGAACTCCGGCGCGCCCACGTCGAGGCCGAGAGGTTCGGCCAGTCCTGCCACGCGCATGTCGGTCACGGCGAGCTGCATGAAAGGGCTCCCAAGAGGAATTGAAACCTTTTAAGTACAGCGCACCGTAAGCAGCGCGAGCTAGTCACGTCAATGCCCCCACACATGGGGGACATGGAACCGTCGTCTAACTGAAACATTTCAAGAGGTACACTGACGGCCTCTGCCAGGTGACGAGAAGGGGCTCTCCGTCGGTGACCGACATCCACAAGCCGGCCGAGCGTCGGCGGCTCAGCATGGTCGACGTCGCCGCCCACGCCGGCGTGTCCGTGGGAACGGTCTCCAACGCGCTCAACCGGCCGGAACTGGTCGCCGAGCGCACCTTGCGCCGGGTACGCGCCTCCATCAAGACGCTCGGGTTCGTGCCCAGCGCGCCCGCCCGGCAGTTGCGCGGCGGCACCGCCCGGTCGGTGGGCGTGATGGTGCGCGACATAGGGAATCCGTTCTTCAGCGAGGTGCTGCCCGGCATCGAGACCAGGCTGTCGCAGGAGCACCTGCTCCTGATGCTCTGCAGCTCCAGCGACTCCCTCGAGAAAGAGGCCTACTACCTGCAGGTCCTGGAGCAGCACCGGGTGCCGGGCATCCTCATCACGCCCGCCGGGCCCGACATCTCCCACCTGGTCGAGCTGCGCGGGCGCGGCGTCGGCGTGGTGCTGCTCGACCGGCCGGGCGCCGACTCGCAACTGTGCGCGGTCGCGGTCGACAACGTCAGGGGCGGCGAGCTGGCGGGCGGCCACCTGCTGTCGCTCGGGCACCGGCGCATCGCCTTCCTCAACGGCCCCTCGATCGTGCGGCAGTGCGCCGACCGGCGGGAAGGCCTGCACAAGGCGGTTCGCGCCGCCGGGCTCGACCCCGACGAGGTGATCACCGAGATCACCCTGCCCGCCCTCACCCCCCACGAGGGCGAGGCCGCGCTGCAGCGGCTGTCCCTCGGCCGCAAGGGGCCGACGGCGCTGTTCTGCGTCAACGACACGGTGGCGCTGGGCGCGCTGCGCGGGCTGGAGTCGCGCGGCATCGGCGTGCCGCGCGACATGGCGGTCATGGGCTACGACGACGTGGAGTTCGCGGCGCTGCTGTCACCCTCGCTGACCTCGATCCGCCAGCCCAAGCAGCAGCTCGGGCAGGCGGCGGCGGAGCTGCTGCTGACCGACTCGCGGGGCGACGCCAACCACTGGCATCAGGAGATCGTGTTCCAGCCATCGCTCATGGTCAGAGCGTCCACGACCACCTAGGTACGTTTCAACGGGCAGCGCCGCAGGAAATCGGGGCTTGATCGGCGGCGCTCGGGGCCTCATTGTTGAGACGTTTAAACCCAGGAGGTCCCATGCGTTGGGTTGTCCGTCTCGCCGCCGTCCTCTTACTCGTCCTCCCCGCTCTCCCGGCCGCCGCCTCGGCCACCGCGTCCACCGAGGCCACCGCGTCGGGGGCCGCTGCCGCGCTGCCGTACCCGACCCGCTCCGACTACCGCATCAAGGGCCTGCAGCCCGACTTCTGGCCCGACAAGAACGAGATCGCCGGCAACAACGCGGGCGGCGTCGCCATGAACCTCGTCTGGGCCGACTGGGAGCCCAGCGTCAAGACACCGCCCTGCGCGGCCGGCGCGCAGGAGTTCGGCGGACGCTGCTACACCGTCAACACCGCCGTCGACGCCGCCATCAGAGACTGGACCAGCAGAGGCCTCGTCGTCACCGCCGTCGTCTACGGCACCCCGGCCTGGGCGCGCCAGGGCCGCACCTGCACGCCGGCCGCCGCCGGATTCGAGCTGTTCTGCGTGCCGAACGACCCCGCCGAGTACGGCCGGTTCGCCGGCATGCTGGCCCAGCGCTACGACGGCCAGCACGGCAACGGCCGGATCGCCGACTTCGTCGTCATGAACGAGGTCAACAGCAACACCTGGTTCGACATCGGCTGCGGCCAGGGCACCCCGTGCGACACCACAGCCTGGCTGGACGCCATCGCCGCGACCTACAACGCCGCCTACGACGCCGTCATCGCCCAGCAGCCCACCGCCAAGGTGCTCACCTCGCTCGACCACTACTTCGGCACCGCCTACGACCAGCCGGCCACGGCGGAGGCCAAGCTGTCGGGCATGACCGTGCTCAAGGGCCTCGCGGCCCGGGCGGGCAGCCGGGCCTGGCGGGTCGCCTACCACCCCTACCCGCCCAACCTGCTGGCGCCCCAGTTCTCCGCCGACGACTTCCCCCGCGTCACCTACGGCAACCTCGGCGTGCTGGTGGGCTGGCTGCGGCAGCAGTTCCCGAACACGCCGTCGGCCTGGCAGGTGCAGCTCACCGAGAGCGGCGTCAACTCGCTCTCACCCTCGTCGGAGTCGGCGCAGGCGTCCCAGCTCTGCAACACCTTCCGCAACGTCCTCGGCACTCCCGGCATCGAGAGCTACATCTGGCACCGCATGAGCGACCACCCGGACGAGACGGCGGCCGGGCTGGGCGTGGGGCTGCGCCGTACCGACGGCTCGGCCAAACCGGCCTGGTCCACCTGGGCGCTGGCCAACCGCAACGACCTGTCGCCCGCGCAACTGTCGTGCGGCTTCGAGCTGCTTCCCCACACGCAGCTCCGGCGCGGGTACAACGCCAGCAGAGGGCATGTGGCCAGCTCCCGGCTGCTGCCGCCCGGCTTCACCCAGGAGCGGGCGTGGAAACTGCTGCGCAACCCGGCCTCCGGCACCGTGGCCCTGTACGAGTGCAAGGTCGGCGGGCACACCATGCTCAGCCGTGACCCCGGGTGCGAGGGCCAGTTCCCGATGGGGCCGGTCGGCCACGTCCACACCAGCCAGGTGGCCGGGTCGGTCCCGCTGTACCGCTGCCGGCTCGCCTCCAACGGCGACCATGTCGTCACCGACCAGGCGAACTGCGAGGGGCTGACCTACGAGCAGCTTCTCGGCTACGCGCTGCCCTGAGGATCGTGCGGTCCCCGGCAGCCTGCCGGGGACCTGTCGATTCAGGGCTGGACGACGTCCTTGATCCGCCACAGGTACAACTGGTCCCCGTCGCCTCTCAGCAGGGCGTAGAGGTCGGTGCCCGAGAACGCGATCCCGCCCGTGACGAACGTGCCCGCCGGGTTGTCCGCCGAGAAGACCGCCGCGCCCGTCGCCGCGTCGTAGACGGAGACGCCGTAGTTCCAGTCATGCCCGCCCGCGACGTACGCGTCGTCCGGGCTGATCGCCACACCCGTGGGGAACGCCTCGTGCCGCTGACCGTAGCGGCGCACCAGGGACAGGGTCGTGGTGTCCCAGGCGTCGTACTTGTGCGGTGTGTCGAACGCCGAGATCACCCGCGCTCCGTCGGAGGTCAGCGCGAGGTCCTTCACCTCCGACTGGTCGTGCGTCACGCCGTCGATCGTGCCGCGCCAGGTGGGCGTGGGGCCGCTGATGTCATAGACGATCAGGTCGGCCGGGACGCCGGTCACCGCACCTGCCACGAGCGTGCCGCCCGCCGCCACGACCTTCGGCGCGCTGTGCAGGCCCAGCCCGACGGCGACCGGCGCGGGCGAGGCCGCCGTCAGGTCGAGAGCGAGGAAGCCGCCCTGGAATTCGTCGAAGCAGCCGTAGCCCACCCACAACCGCTCGCCGGTCAGCGCCAGGGAGGTCGGGCACGGGTGGCCGGGCAGGTCGATCCGGCGTTCGACGTCGAGGGTGGCGGTGTCGATCTCGGCCACCTGGTTCGATCCGGCCAGCGCCGCGTAGACGGAGGCGCCGTCGGCGCTGGCGGCCAGGCCGTACACGCTGGACAGGCCGGTGATGGAGCCTGCCGGGTCGCCTTGGGCGTCCGTGACGACGATCCGGTCGCCGGCGGAGACGAAGACCTTGCCGCCGGCGACGGCGAGGTCGCCGGTGTACAAGCCGAGACTGAGCGAGACGCCGAGGTCGGTCGTGGTGCCGGTGGCGGACGCGGGGGTCGCGAGGGTGGTGGCGATGAGACCGGCCGCCACGGCCAGGATGGTCAAACGGCGGATGATCACGGGCAGCTCCGGGTTCGGGGGGTGGAGGGAACGCCCTGATCAAGCCAGACCATCCGGAGCCCGGTCAAGATCGACAATGCGTGACCTTGTCTTCATTAGAACATGTGTTCGCATAGCTATTGGCCTGGTGGAATGGCATCCATCGCGCCTTCTTGTGAAAAGTCACCCTCCGCGATACCCGCAGCTCACCCTTCTCGGATCGCAACCGAACCGTGACCAGATCGCCCGCGGCCTGGCGAGCCGCGGGCGATACGGGGTCAGGCGGTTCTCAGCCAGTCGAGCGTGAACCGGGCGAAGACGATGCCGCCGGTGTCGCCGATCTCGTACAGCACGCCGACCTGCCCGTTCGCGAGCACGGCCATGGTGGAGTAGCCCGCCGCCCCCGGCTTGATGAGGGCTCGTGAAGGCCAGGTGGCGCCGTCGTCGGTGGAGAGGCGGACGGTCAGGTCGTTGCGGGCGGTCGGGTGGGCGTTGCCGCTGTAGAGGGCAGTGGCGGTGCGGACGGGCGCGCCGTTCGCGCCGCGTTGCGCGGGGGTGAGGTAGGACGTCTCGTCGGCGTTGCACAGCGGGTCGGTGAGCACCGGGCTCGCGGTGACGGCGCCGAAGGTGCGGCCGCCGTCGGTGGAGGTGGCCAGGTGGCGGGCTCGGACGGAGTTGTGCCGCATGTTCTGCGTGACGGCGCCGGTGTTGCGCTCCACGGCCTTGCTCTCGTTCACGTTGCCGGACGCCGAGGAGCCGCGCTGCCAGGTCTGCCCGTGGTCGTCGCTGTAGATGTTGGCGGCGTGGCTGGTGCCGGCGGCGTCGCGGTAGACGATCGGCTGCACAAGCCGGCCGGTGCTGGTCTGGATACCGTGCCCGGAGGAGGCGAAGAGCTGGCGCCAGGAGGGGGCCTTCACGGACGGGTTGAGCTCCACGGGGGCGCTCCAGGTGAGGCCGTGGTCGGTGCTCTTGACGTACTGGATGTGCAGGCTGGCGGGGTCGCCGGCGGCGTTGGACCCGGACGCGGCCGACCAGAAGCTGATGCCGGGCCGGGGCGAGTAGGTGTAGAAGACGTAGACGGCTCCGGTGGTCCGGTCGACGAGCACGCTGGGGTCGCCGGCGCCTTCCGAGGTCGTGGCCGGGTGGTGGATGACGCGCGGTGGCTGCCAGGTGAGGCCGTTGTCGGTGCTGCGCAGCATCGCGATCTGGATGTTGTTGGTGCCGCCGCCCAGGTCGTAGGAGCCGTCCACGCGGGCGTCGGCGACGGCGACGATCGTGCCGTTGCCGGTGACCGCCATGCCGGGGATGCGCACCGATCTCGCGGTGCCGTCGTAGGGCCCGCCGGGGCCGTTGAGCCCGGTGATCGTGGTGCTGGTGCGCAGCAGGGCGGTCGAGTTGAGCTGCGGGGCGCCGGCGGCCAGGCCGCAGCCGGCGGTGCCGGAGCGGGTGGTGTCGAATCCGTCCGTCACGGTGCGGAGCGTGTACGGCGTCCCGGCCGGAACCGTCCAGTACAGCAGGGCGTTGCCGCCGGAGGCGACGGTCCGGGTCCAGGGCGAGCCGGTCCGGCCCTGCCAGGTGATCGTGAACGTCTTCGTCGCGGTGGTGCGGTTCTCCAGGATGAGCTGGAGGCGGCTGTCGGTGCAGTCGAACCCGACGACCGCCGAGACGCCGGAGGCGTCCGCGCGGGCGGGGGAGAGGGGGAGGGCGGCTGTGGTCACGAGGGTCAGGACGAGGGCCAGGAGCCTCAAGGCGCGCATGAACCACTCCTTCGGCAAGAGAGGGGGGGTGTCGGACGTCAGACGTCCTGAACGTTAGGTCCCCGCCCGCATGCCGTCAATGCCCCGCGATCAGAGCCCGCGGTTCTCCTTCAGGTGCCGCCGCACCGGGGCGTAGTGCGCGGCGATCGCCTCGGTGAACCTGTCGAGATCGCGGGTGAAGAGCGCCTCGACGATCGCGTGATGGGCCGCGACGGTCTCGCGCACCGAGGCGGGCGTGGTGTGCAGCGCGGGCGCGACGATGGCGTGCACGTCCCAGAAGGCGGCCGTGAGCTGGGCGACCAGCTCGTTGCCGAGCGGCCGCATGAGCAGCAGGTGGAACTCGCGATCCTGCTCGATGAACGTCTGGCCCGCGCGGGCCCGCTCGTCCATCTGGTCGGCCAGCCGGCTCAGCTCCCGGTGCAGGTCCTGGTCGAGCGCGGAGGTGATGGCGGACGCCAGCCCCTGCTCCAGCGTCTGGCGCACCTCGATCAGCTCGGCCAGCACCCGGAAGTCGTCGTCGCGGCTGAGCAGGCCGCGGAAGGTGAGGCTCTCGACCAGCGCGGCGAGCGACAGCTTGCCGACGTAGGTGCCGTACCCGTGCCGCACCTCGACGATGTCGAGCGCGGTGAGGATCCTGATCGCCTCGCGCACGCTGGAGCGGCTCGCGCCCACGGCGGCGCACAGCTCCGCCTCGGTGGGCAGGGCGTCGCCCGGCTTGAGTCGGTTGTGCAGGATGTACTGCTTGATGCGCTCTGCCACCTCGCGCGGGCGTAGCTGCGTGCTGCGAGCGGGTCGCGAGATGGGGTCGATCACGGTTGACATCTTGCCCTTTCGTTCATCGGTCGTCTACATTGCCGCACATCACTTAGGACGTCAGACATCGTACGCCCTTCGCAGAACCGCCACATCACATGAGAGGGGACGCCATGCGCGACCTCGCCGAGTCCGTCAACCGCCGCGGATTCCTGCGGCTCGTGGGGGCCGTGAGCGCCGCCACCGCTTTCACGGGCTCGCTCGCCGCGTGCTCCGGCCCCGCCTCCACCGGCAGCGCGGCGCCGGCCGCCACCGACAGCATCGAGGCCGGCATCTCCTACGCGCTGTCCACCGGGTTCGATCCGATGACCTCTTCCGGCGCCACGCCCGTCGCCGCCAACATGCACGTGTTCGAGGCGCTGTTCGACCTCGACCCGGTCACGCGCGAGCCCTACGCGGCCCTCGCCGCGGGAGAGCCGCAGCAGGCGGACGACACCACCGTCAGGGTCGCCCTGCGCCAGGGCGCCACCTTCCACGACGGCTCGCCGGTGACGGCCGCCGACGTGGCCTTCAGCTTCCAGCGCGTGCTGGACCCCGCCAACGCCTCCCTGATGGTGCAGTTCATCCCGTTCGTCTCCGGGGTGACCGCCGTGGACGACGCGACCGTGGAGATCAAGCTCAAGCACGCCTTCCCCCTGCTCAAGGAGAGGCTCGCGGTCGTCAAGATCGTTCCGAAGGCGGTCGTGGAGAGGGACAAGGCCGCCTTCGACGCCCGGCCCGTGGGCTCCGGCCCGTACCGCCTGATCGAGGCCACCAAGGAAGACAAGATCGTTTTCGAGCGGTGGGACCAGTACAACGGCTCCCGTCCCGCGAAGGCCAAGAGCATGACCTGGCGGCTGCTGTCTGACCCGTCCGCCCGCGTCACCGCGCTGGAGTCCGGCCGGGTCGCGGCGATCGAGGACGTCCCCTACCTCGACGTCGCCAAGGTCGCCGGGAAGCGCAAGCTGGAGGCCGTCCAGTCCTTCGGCCTGCTCTTCCTCATGTTCAACTGCGCCAAGAAGCCCTTCGACGACAAGCGGGTGCGCCAGGCGCTGCACTACGCCATCGACAAGGACAAGGTCATCCGGACCGGCATGCTCGGCAACGCCGCCCCGGCCACGGGCTACGTCCAGGAGACCCACCCGGCGTACGGGCGGGCGGCCACCGTCTACGCCTACGACCCCGACAAGGCCAAGGCCCTGCTCAAGGCCGCCGGAGTCGAGAACCTGCAGGTCAGCATGGTCACCACCGACACCGGCTGGGTGAAGGACATCGTCCCGGTCATCAAGGAGTCGTGGGACGCCGTCGGCGTCAGCACCACGCTCGACATCGGCCAGTCGGGCGGCCAGTACACCAACAAGATCGACCCGGGCGCCTTCCAGGTCCTGGTGGCGCCCGGCGACCCCTCCGTCTTCGGCAACGACCTGGACCTGCTGCTGCGCTGGTTCTACGACGGCACCTGGCCGGCCAAGCGCTACCGCTGGAGCGAGACGTCCGAGGCGAAGGAGCTGCTGAAGCTGCTCGACGAGGCGGTGCGGACCGGCGACGCCGCCGAGCAGAAGAAGCTGTGGGGGCAGGCGGTGGACCTCATCTCCGAGGAGGTCCCGCTCTACCCGATCCTGCACCGCAAGCTGCCCACCGCCTGGAACGACCAGGCGCTGTCCGGCTTCAAGCCCATCCCCACCACGGGCCTGTCCTTCCTCGACGTCGCCCGCCTCTGACCGGAAGCACCATGTTCGCATTCCTCCGGCTGACCGCGAAACGGCTGGTCAGCCTGCCGCTCATGCTGCTGGGCGTCACCCTGCTCGTCTTCGTGGTCCTGCAGTTCTCACCCAACGACCCGGCCTACAACGCCCTCGGCGACGGCGCGAGCCCCGAGGCGCGCGCCGCCTACCGGGCGGAACACGGGCTGGACGACCCCCTCCCCGTGCGATACGTCCGCTTCCTCGGGCAGCTCGTCCAGGGCGACCTCGGGTACACCGCGCCTCCCGCGGCCCCGGTGATCGACCGGGTCGTCACGGCCTTCCCGCTCACCGTCCAGCTCACCGCGCTCGGCCTCGTGCTGGCCGTCGCGGGCGCCCTGGCACTCGGCGTCACCGGCGCGCTCCACCGCGACCGGTGGCCCGACCAGGTGACCCGCGTGCTGTCCATCGCGGGCGTGGCGATGCCGGCGTTCTGGCTGGGCATCCTGCTCATCCAGGAGTTCGCGCTCAACCTCGAGCTCTTTCCGACCGGCGGCTACGTCAACCCCGCCGACTCCCCGACCGGCTGGCTCATGTCACTCGCCCTTCCCGCGCTGGCCATCGCCGTCCCCGCGGCGGCCTCGCTGTCCCGCCTGGTGCGCACGTCCATGGTGGAGGAGCTGGACAAGGACTACGTACGGACCGCCACGGGCAACGGCCTGCCCCGCGGCGTCGTCGTCCGCAGCGCGCTGCGCAACGCGCTCATCACCCCGCTCACCGTGCTCGGCCTGCGCGTCGGCTACCTGCTGAGCGGCGCCGTGGTCATCGAGACGATCTTCGACCTGCCCGGCATGGGCAAGCTCATCCTCGAAGGCGTCACCAACGGCGACGTGGCCCTGGTGCAGGGCGCGGTGCTGACGATCGCGCTGGCGTTCCTCGTCGTGAATCTCCTCGTCGATCTGCTCTACCTCGTCGTCAACCCGCGGATCAGGGTGGTGTGAGGCATGCTCAGAGCAGGACTCACCACCCGCCTGTCCCGGCCAGGCATCCGGTTCACCCGGCTCGCCCCGGTCACCGCCGTCTCCCTCGCCGTGCTCGCGGCGGTCGCGCTCTTCGCCGTGCTGGCGCCGTTCCTCGCGGGGGACCCGCTCGCGACCGGCACGCCCGCCACGCCGCCAGGAGCCGGGCACTGGCTCGGCACCGACCGCGCCGGACGCGACGTGTTCGCCAGGATCGCGTACGGCGCCCGCTCGTCGCTGCTCATCGGCCTGGGCGCCACCGCTCTCGCCGTGCTGGCCGGAGCGGTGCTCGGCAGCCTCGCCGCCACCTCGCGCAAGGCCGTCGGCGAAGGCGTCATGCGCGTCCTCGACGTGGTCATGGCCTTCCCCGGCATCGCCCTGGCCGCGGTGCTGGTGGCGGTCTTCGGCCGCCACCTCCCGGTGCTGATCGGGACGATCGCGTTCCTGTACGTGCCGCAGCTCACCCGCGTGGTCAGGGCCAACGTCCTGGCCCAGTACGGCGAGGACTACGTCGCCGCCGAGAAGGTGATCGGCGCGCCCCGGCCGCACATCCTCATCAGGCACGTCGCCGTCAACTGCGCCGCGCCCGTCATGGTCTTCGCCACCGTGCTGGTGGCCGACGCGATCATCTTCGAGGCCAGCCTCTCCTTCATCGGCGCCGGCATCCAGGACCCCGCGCCGAGCTGGGGCAACGTCCTGGCCTACGGCAGGCAGATCGTCCTGTCCGGCGGCTGGTGGGCCACCTTCTTCCCCGGCCTGGCGATCCTGGTGACGGTGCTCGCGCTCAACCTGCTGGCGGAAGGGCTGACCGACGCCCTGGCCGCGCCGCGCTCGGCCCGGCGGAGCCCCGCCCCCGCCGACACCGCGCTCACGCCGCCGCCGGTCGCCGCCGAGGTCGAAGACGCGCTGGCGACGCTGGCCCGCCGCACGCGGGAACGCCCGCCGCGCGTGCCGCCGCTGCCCTCGGACGCCGCGCCCCTGCTGTCCGTCGAGGACCTCTCGATCCGCTTCCCGCAGCGCTACGGGGACGTGCCCGTCGTCCAGGGGCTCTCCTTCGACGTGCGCGTCGGCGAGACGCTCGGCCTGGTCGGGGAGTCCGGCTGCGGCAAGAGCCTCACCAGCCTGGCGATCATGGGCCTGCTGCCCCGCGCCGCGCAGGTGAGCGGCCGCATCGTCTACGACGGGCGGGACCTCCTGCGGCTGACCCCCCGCGAACGGCGGGCGATCTCCGGGCCGCAGCTCGCCATGGTCTACCAGGACGCCATGTCGTCGCTGAACCCGTCGGTCCTCGTCGGCACCCAGCTCCGGCAGCTCACCAGGCGGGGCGGCACCCGTACACCGGAGGAACTGCTCGAACTCGTCGGCCTGGACCCGCGGCGCACCCCGCGCAGCTACCCGCACGAGCTGTCCGGAGGACAGCGCCAGCGCGTGCTGATCGCCATGGCGCTGTCCAGGAGCCCGCGCCTGCTGGTCGCCGACGAGCCCACCACGGCGCTCGACGTGACCGTGCAGGCCCAGGTCGTCGAGCTGCTCGCCGGGCTGCGCGACGAGCTCGGCTTCGCCATGGTGCTGGTCTCCCACGACCTCGGCCTGGTCGGACAGCTCGTGCACCGCATCGCCGTCATGTACGCGGGCCAGCTCGCCGAGATCGGCACCACCGGCTCGCTCTTCACCGGCGCCCGGCACCACTACGCGCGCAACCTGCTCGGCTCGGTGCTCTCACTCGAAAGCGGAGCCAAGCGGCTGCACCAGGTGCCCGGCGTGGTGCCCGCGCCGCAGGGCTTCGGGCCGGGCTGCCGCTTCGCGGGCCGCTGCGCCGCCGCGGACCCCACCTGCCGCACCGCCCCGCCGGCCCTGGCGGGCAACCAGCACGAACACGCGCGGGCCTGCTTCCACCCAGGGGGACAACCGTGACAGAACCCGTCGTCAGCCTCGACCACGTCCACGTCGTGCACACCGCCCGCAGCGGCGGCCTCATCCGCCGCGACCAGGTGTACGCGCTCACCGACGCCACCGTCTCCGTCGGCCGCGGCGAGATCCTCGGCGTCGTCGGCGAGTCCGGCTGCGGCAAGTCCACCCTCGCCAAGGTGCTGGTCGGCCTGCAGCCGCCCACCTCGGGAACCGTGCGCTTCCGCGGCGAGGACCTGTGGAGCCTGCCGCCCCGCCGCCGCCGCGCGGACTTCGGCGCCGCCGTGGCCATGGTGTTCCAGGACGCCTCCACCGCGCTGAACCCGCGCCTGCCCGTGCGGCGCATCCTGCGCGACCCGCTCGACGTGCACAGGCGCGGCACGTCCAGGGAGCGGGACGCGCGCGTACGCGACCTGCTCGACCTGGTCGGCCTGCCCGGCCACGTCGCCGACGCGCTGCCCGGCGCGCTGTCCGGCGGCCAGCGGCAGCGCGTCGCCGTGGCGCGGGCGCTGGCACTCCAGCCCGACGTGATCGTCGCCGACGAGCCGACCAGCGCGCTGGATGTGTCCGTGCGCGCCCAGGTGCTCAACCTGCTCCTCGACCTGCGTACGGAGCTGGGGCTCGGGCTCGTGTTCATCTCCCACGACATCCAGACCGTCCGCTACCTGGCCGACCGGATCGCGGTCATGTACCTCGGGCGGGTGGTCGAGGAGGGGCCGGCCGACGACGTGACCGGCCGCACGCGCCACCCGTACACGCGTGCGCTGTTCTCGGCCACGCCCAGCCTGCTCGACGACGCCGACCGGATCGTGCTCACCGGCCCCGTCCCGTCGGCCACCCATCCGCCGTCCGGCTGCCCGTTCCGCACCCGCTGCTGGAAGGCCGACGAGGAGTGCGCCCAGCACTTCCCGCCCGTCACCCGAGACCTCCCGCCCGTCACCCGTGCGGAGGCGGGCGGCGGGCACGCCTGGCACTGCATCCACCCGGAAACCCCCGTAAGGAGCCTGCTTTGAGTCCCCGCGAGCCCCGCTTCGGCGGCGTCATCCCGCCCGTCGTCACCCCGCTGACCCAGGACGGCGAGGTGGACGCGGCGTCGCTGGAGCGGCTGGTCGACTTCCTGATCGACGCGGGCGTGAGCGGCCTGTTCGCACTCGGCAGCTCCGGCGAGGCGGCCTTCCTCACCGACGCCCGGCGCGACCGGGCGCTGGAGGTCGCCGTCCGGACGGCCGCCGGCCGGGTGCCCGTCATCGCCGGGTGCATCGAGACGACCACCGGCCGCGTGATCGAACGCGCCGAGATCGCCGCCAAGCTCGGCGCGGACGCCGTCGTGGCCACCGCGCCGTTCTATGCCCGCGTCCACCCCGTCGAGATCGACCGCCACTTCCGCGTCATCAGAGCGGCCGTCGACCTGCCGCTGCTGGCCTACGACGTGCCGGTGTCGGTGCACAGCAAACTCGCCCCCGACCTGGTGCTGTCGCTGGCCGCCGACGGCGTCGTGGACGGGCTCAAGGACTCCAGCGGCGACGACGCCGGCTTCCGCCAGGTGCTGCTGGGCAGCTCGGGGCTCGCCGGGTTCTCGGCGCTGACCGGCCACGAACTGGTGGTGGACGCGATGATGCTGGCCGGGGCCGACGGCGCGGTGCCCGGTCTCGGCAACGTCGACCCGCACGGGTACGTACGCCTGCTGCGGGCTTGCGCCGAGCAGCGGTGGGCCGAGGCCAAGGCCGAGCAGGACCGTCTGACCCGGCTGTTCCGCATCGTCGAGGCCGCCTCCCCGGCCACCGCCGGTGGCAGCACGCGGGGCGTCGGAGCGTTCAAGACCGCGCTGGCCCTGCGCGGCGTCATCGCCGGCGCCGCCGTGGCCGCGCCCATGCGCGAGCTGACCCCCGAGGAGACCCGCACCGTGGCCGCCCACCTCGAAGAAGCCGGGCTGCTGTGACCCGCGCCGCCGGTCAGGCTGCCACGGGCCTCACCGCCGGTCGGGCCGGTGCGAGCCGCGACGCCGGTCGGGCCGCCACGGACCTCGTCGCGGGCCTGGACATCGGTGGGACGAAGATGGCCGCCGCCCTGGTAGACCGGTCCGGGACCGTCATGGCCACCGCCACCCGCCCCACCCCCGCCACGGCGGGCCGCGACGCCATCCTCACCGCCGCGGCCGACCTCCTCCGCACCCTGAGCGGGAATGAGGCGATCGCGGCGGTCGGGGTCGGCGCCGCAGGGGTGGTCGACCAGCGGCGCGGGGTGGTGGTGTCGGCCACCCAGGCCCTCGCCGGATGGGCCGGAACCGACCTGCGCGGCGAGCTGTCCCGCAGGCTCGCCCTGCCGGTCGCCGTCGACAACGACGTGCACGCGCACGCCCTCGGCGAGCAGTGGCGCGGCGCCGCCGCCGGTTACGCCGACGTCCTGCTGATCGCCATCGGCACCGGCATCGGGGCCTCGATGATCCTCGACGGGCGCGTACGGCACGGCGCTCACGCGGTGGCCGGTCACGCCGGTCACGTCCCGGTGGCTTCGGCGGCCGGACTGGCCTGCCCCTGCGGAGGCCGGGGCCACGTGGAAGCGGTCGCCTCGGGCCCGGCCCTGCTCGCGCAGTACCGAAACCGGTCAGGGACGGACGTGGATCACCTCGCCGAGGTGGCCCGCCTGGCCGCGGCGGGCGACCCGGTCGCCATCGCCGTGCTGGCCGAGGGCGGGACGGCGGCCGGCCAGGCGATCGGCGGCTTGATGAACGTCATCGACCCGGAGATCGTGGTGATCGGCGGAGGCGTCCCGGGCTGCGGCGAACCCTGGTGGCGACCGCTGCGCGCCGCCGTCCGCGCCGAGACGCTGCCCGCCCTGCGGGACGTCCCCGTCGTCCCGGCCACCCTCGGCGCGGACGCCGCCCTCCTCGGCGCCGCCCGCCTCGCCTTCACCCTGCTCGACCACCAGGAGGCTCTCACCAAGGAGGACCTGTGACCACCCATCCGGCGCTCGAAGCGATCCGCGGCGGGCTCGTGGTCTCCTGCCAGGCCTACCCCGGCGAGCCGATGCGCGACCCCGACACGATGTGCCGCGTGGCCCAGGCGGTCGCGGCGGGCGGCGCCGCGGGCATCCGCGCCCAGGGCCTCGCGGACCTGCGTCGCATCCGGGCGGCGCTGGACCTGCCGCTCATCGGCCTGTGGAAGGACGGCGACGGCGACGTCTTCATCACGCCCACCCTCGACCACGCCCTCGCGGTCGCCGCCACGGGCGCCGACATCGTGGCCCTGGACGGCACCCGCCGCCCCCGCCCGGACGGCCGCACCCTCGCGCAGACCGTCAAGGCCGTGCACGAGCGCACCGGCAGGCTGGTCATGGCGGACGTCTCCACCCGCGAGGAGGGGCTCGCGGCGGCGGAGGCGGGCGCGGACGTGATCGGCACGACCCTGGCCGGGTACACCCCCTACTCCCGCCGTCCCGAGGACACCCCCTGGCCCCGCTCGTCCACGGGCGAGACTCATCCCGGCCCGGACCTCGACCTGGTCGCGGAACTCGCCGGCGAGCTGTCCGTCCCGGTGATCGCCGAGGGACGCTACCACCTGGCGGAACAGGCCGCCGAGGCGATGAGGCTCGGCGCGCACGCCGTCGTCGTCGGCACGGCCATCACCCACCCGACCACCATCACGCGCTGGTTCGCCAGGGCGGTCACGGGTGAGCCCTGATCGGGCCGGGACCCGGTCGCGGGCTGTGATCGCGAGGTGGTGGAGGGTTCGACTGATGAGCGTCCCCGCGGACGCGGAAGTGGCCGGATGTGGCCACGTGGCGCAGGTCAACCGGCGGGATACGGGGAACGTCTCATACGGGCCGCCGCCCGACCGCACAGGAGTATCAATGGGCTACCCCCCGCAGCCGCAGGACCCGTACGGCCAGCAGCCTTACGGACAATCCGGGCCGCAGTATCCCCAGCAGTACACACCGCAGCCCTACAGCCAGCCGCACATGCCGGTCCCGCATTACGGGCCGGTGCAGTTCACGACGGTGAGGGAGCTGGGCTTCAACCCGATCGCAGCGGTCGTCCACGTGGCGCTGTGGGTGTTCGTCCACTGGTGGATGTGCCTGTTCACGCTCGGGCTGTGGCTGCTGGTGGCGGTGCCGGTGTCCTTCCTCGGCTGGCGGGTGACGCGGACGATTCCGGTGCAGCAGGTGCACTACCAGCAGCCGCCGTATCCGCCGCAGTACGGGTAGGCGGCTCGCCGTCCGTCCCCGAGGGCCCTCGCCGCGCCACAGCCGCAGTCCTTCCTGAGCAGACTCAGCCGACCGGTTGCAGATCCTGCCGGTTGAGCCGCAGGTCGCGCGGGTTGAGCGAGCGGCGCCGTTCGGTGGTGAAGGCCGTCATGGCGAGCCCCGCGAGGAGCCAGCCGGCGAGCTGGGCCGCGGCGGCGGGCCAGCCGAGGTCCGCGCCGGTGGCGGCGGCGCGCAGGACGGTGAGCGCCGCGTGCGTAGGGAGCAGGGACTCCAGCGCGGCCAGCGGGGCGGGGATCGAGGACACGGTGCTGGTGGCGACGGTCAGGACGAGCACGGCCAGCACGGCCAGGTGCCCCGTCCGCCTGAGCAGCCCGGCCAGCCCCTGGCAGAGCGTCATGAACGTCAGCGCGGCGAGCAGCGTCGCGCCGAGGAAGGCCACGCGCGCGCCGAGCCCCAGGTCCAGGAGCGCGGGCAGGCCGAGCCCGAGGAGCGTGCCGGTGAAGAGCGCGATCACCGTGCCGGGCACGAGCGCCTGGCCGACGAGCCGCCAGGTGGGCAGGCGGGAGGTGAGGGCGAACGGCGGGACCGCCCGGATGACCAGGTACGTGGCCAGCGCCCCCGCCCACAGCGCCAGCACCAGGAAGAACGTCGCCGCGACGTCCCGGTGGGCGCCGTCGCCGACGGCCGGGGCGAGCACGGGGGTGGCGGCGACCTTGGACAGGTGCTCGCGCTCGGCGGTGGTGTAGGCGGGGACGTCGTCGAGGCCGTCGCTGAGCCCCTTGGCCAGGGTGGATGCGCCGTCGCCCGCCCTGGCCGCGCCGGTGCTCAGCCGCTTGGCGCCCGAGGCCAGGTCGTCGGCGCCGGCGTAGGCCTGGGCGGTGCCCGCGGCGACCTGCTGGGCGCCGGTGTTCAGGCGGGTGGCGCCGGACGCGAGCGATTGGGCGCCCTGCGCGAGCCGTCCCGCGCCGGTGGACAGCTTCCCCGCGCCGGTGTTCACCGTCGCGAGGCCGGTGGTGAGCTTCCCGGCTGCGGTGGCGGCGGAGGAGATGCCGCTCGCGAGGGTCTTGGACCGGGTGGCGAGCTGGGCGGTGCCGTCGGCGACCTGTTCCGCGCCGGTGGCGAGGGTGTCCAGCGACTGCTTGATCTCGCCCACGCCGCTTCTGGCACGGGCCTTCATGCCGTCGATGTCGCCGGCGATGGACTCCAGGCGGCCGGCGGCGTCCGAGAGGCTGTCGCAGAAACCCTGGCCGGCGTCGCCGTCGCGGCATCGGGAGGCGAGCCTGGCCAGCTCGCCCGTGGCGGCGCTCGCCGAGGGGACGTCGTCGATGGCCGCGGTGACCTGGTCGGCGGCCGAGGTGACGGTGTCGGCGAGCTGCCGGTTGCCGGTGGCCACCTGGCGGGCGCCGTCGGCCAGCTCACGCGTCAGGGCGGGCAGCTGTTTGGTGTCGCGGGCGGCCTCCGACAGGCCTCGGGAGAGCTGGCGTGATCCACTGGCCAGGCGCTTGGTGCCGGTGGCGAGCTGCGTGGCGCCCGTGGCGAGCTGCTTGGCGGAGATCGCGAGCTGGGTGGTGCCCTGGGTGAGGCGGCCGGTGCCCTGGGCGAGCTCGGCGCTGCCGGTGCGCAGCTCGCCGAGCCCGGCGGTCAGGTCGCGGGTGCCGCCGGAGAGCCGGCGGGTGCCGGTGGCGAGGTCGCCGGTGCCCTCCGCCAGGCTGTCCGCGCCCTCGGCCGCCTTGCCCAGCTGCTCGTGCAGGGTGGTGAAGCCGCCGTAGACGTTGTCCAGGTAGGTCTCGACGACCTGCGTGTTGAGGGCGTCCACGGCGGCGTCGGCGACGTCCTTGCTGATGGCCGGGTCGGCCAGCGCCGCGCCCGGCGAGGTCTCGATCCGCAGGGTGGCCTGCGCCGCCTCCAGCGGCTTGCCGGTCGCCGACGAGGTGGCCCGCGCGGAGAACGTGCCGGGGACGGTGACGGCCGCGGCGTACCGGCCGTCCTTCAGGCCCTGGCGGGCGTCGTCGCCGTCGGTGAGCGTCCACTCGTAGCGTCTGTCCTGGCCGTGGACGAGGTTGTCGGCGAGCTGGCGGCCGAGCGGCACGGTCTGCCCGCCCACCTGGACGGGCTCGTCCAGGTTGACCACGGCGGCCCTTGCCGCGCCGTGGTCGCTCAGCGGCGACCAGAACGCCCAGGTCAGCAGGCCGGCGATGAGAAGGGGGACGAGCAGCAGTGCCGCCCAGGTCCGTCGCACGGGCGAGCCCTGGAACGCGCGATCGACGGCACGGGAGAGCGAGGTGGACATCAGTGAGCTCCGACGGGGGAGAGGGACAGATCGATCGCGGCGGGCAGCAGGTCGTGGACGAGCCGGGGGTCCTGGCAGGACGCCACGGCCGCCGCGCCGCCCAGCCCGGTCAGCAGCCGGGCCAGCTCGGTGCGCTGCTCAGGACGTACGACGGCGTCGAGATCCTCCAGGACGAGCAGCCGCGCGCCCTGCGCGAGCGCGGCGGACGCCTCGGCGGCGGGATCGCGCGAGGAGCGGCACCGGATCAGGGCGGCCGAGCGGCGCGCGGCCCGGAGGCGCTGCGGCACGAGATGGCCGCCGACCTTCAGGTCGCCCTCGACCTCGGCCACCCGGCCCGCCAGGGTGTGCAGGAGCGCGGACGCCGCGGGCCCGTGCACGAGGAGCGCCCGCCCGGCGGGCAGGTGGACGGCGACGCCGGAGAAGACGGGGACGCCGCGGTCGTCGCGCACGGCCAGGTTCTCTGCGCTGACCACCTCGGGAGAGCCCGGCCAGGAGGCCAGCCGCAGCTCGTGCGTCAGCCCCTCGCCCTCGGCGTCGAAGACCGGCAGCCTGCGCTCCAGCCACCCGGGCAGCCACCACGCGCGGTGCCCGAGCAGCGCCAGCACGGCAGGCACCAGCGTCATGCGCACCGCGAACGCGTCCACGAACACGCCCACGGCCAGGCTGAACGCGATCGGCTTGATGGTGGCGCTGCCCTCCGGCACGAACGCCGCGAACACCCCCAGCATGATGACCGCCGCGGCCACCACCACCGTCGAGGCCGACACGAACCCCGACTCGATCGCCCGGTGCGGGTCGCGGTGGTGCACGTAGTCCTCGCGCATCCGCGACAGCAGGAACACCTCGTAGTCCATGGCCAGCCCGAACAGCACGCCCATCAGGATGATCGGCAGGAAGCTGATCACGCTGCCGGTGTGCTGGACGCCGAACGCCTCCGCCAGGTGCCCCTGCTGGAACACGAACGAGGTCGCCCCGAACGCCGCCCCCACCGACAGCAGGTAGCCGAGCGCCGCCTTGACCGGCACCGCGATCGACCGGAACACCATGGCCAGCAGCACCAGCGACAACCCCACGACCACCAGCCCGAACGGCACCAGCGCCCCGGCGAGCTGGGCCGAGACGTCGATGCCGACGGCGGTGAAGCCGGTCACGGCGGTGGTCACGCCGTACGCCTGCCGGAAGTGCGGAGCCTGGTCCCGCAGCCGCTGGACGAGCGCCTCGGTCTCGGGCGAGTCGCCCGCCGAGCCGGGGACGACCTGGATGATGGCGGTGTCGCCCTTGCGGTTGGGGGTGGCGACCGGCACCGCCGCCACGCCGTCCAGCCGCTCGATCTCGGCGGCGAGGTCCTCGGTGACGCCGACGGGGTCGGTGGTGTCCAGGACGTCCACCGAGACGATCAGCGGGGCGTTGTAGCCGGGGCCGAAGTGCTCCGCGATGACGTCGAACGTGTCGCGGGCCGGGGTGCCGCGCTCCTCGGTGCCGCTGCCGGGCAGCGCGAGCCGCAGGTCGGCGGCCGGGATCGCGCACAGCCCGAGCGCGGCCACCACGACGGCGATGGTGACGAGCGGGGAACGGGTCGCCAGCCGCACCCAGCGGCGGCTCAGCGGCACCCGCTCCCTGCGGCCCTTGCGCGGGAGCTTCGGGCGCAACCGTTCGCCGGTGACGGCCAGCAGCGCGGGCGTCGCCGTGACCGCCACCGCCACCGCGACGCACACCGCGAACGCCGCCGCCACCCCCATCGTGGTGAGGAACGGGATGCCCGCCACGGCCAGCCCGAGCAGCGCGATCACGACCGTCAGCCCGGCGAAGACGACGGCCGAACCGGCGGTGGCGGTGGCGCGGGCGATCGACTCCTCCACCTCCAGCCCCTCGCCGAGCTGGTCGCGGTGGCGGGACAGGATGAACAGCGCGTAGTCGATGCCCACCGCCAGCCCGAGCATCACCGCCAGCATGGGCGCGGTCGAGGAGATCGGCGTGAACACCGTCGCCATGAAGATCAGCGCGACCGCGACGCCCACCCCGAACACCGCCGTGGCCAGCGGCATCACCGCCGCCACCAGTGAGCGGAAGACGAGGAACAGCACCAGGAAGGCGATGAGCAGGCCGACGCCCTCGGTGGGGCTGAGCGCGGGCACCGCGTTGGAGAAGGCGTCCCCGCCGACGTGCACCTCCGCGTCGGCGCGTCTCTCCAGCTCGCCGCCGATGCGCTGGAGCTCCTGCCTGGTGTGCTCGGTGGTCTCGGCGACCGGGACGTCCAGCGGGACCGCGATGATCGCCGCCCTGCCGTCGGCGGAGACGGCGTTCTTGACGTTCTCGGCGAACGGGCTCGTCACCAGGGCCACCTGATCGAGACGTTCGAGGTCCCGTACGGCGTCGTCCACCGCGTTCCTGACCGCCGGGGCGTCGGCGCGGCGGCCCGCGGGCAGCACCACGACGATGCGTGCGGACGTGCCGCTGACCTCGGGGAAGACGTGGCTGAGGTGGTCGAGGGCGTCTTGGGACTCCGAGCCTGGGATGGCGAAGGCGTCGTCGGTGCCCTGCTGCAGCAGGGCCATCGCGCCGCCCGCCAGGGCCAGCCCGAGCACCCACAGGCCCAGGACGAGGATCCGGGCGCGTGCGGAGGCGCGGCCGAGACGGTACAAGAAGGATGACACGGACCGGCAGACTATTTACTTGCACACCGATGTGCAAGTTTGATGAGCGAGGTACAGCAGTGACGCGGAACACGGAGCCGGGGGCGCAGGAGCCGGAGCTGGGGGTGCGGAAGGCGGAGCTGGGGGTGCGGAAGGCGGAGCCGGGGGCGCAGCGCAGTCATGCTCGGGCGAACCGGGCGAGAATCCTGGCCGTCGCCCGGCACGAGCTGGGCGCGAACCCCGACGCGACGATCGACGAGATCGCGCGAGCCGCCGGCGTGGTCCGGCGCACGCTCTACGCGCACTTCCCCGGCCGCGCCGCCCTCCTGGAGGCCCTCGCCGACGAGGCCGCGGGCGCCCTGCGAGCGGCCATCACCGCCGCCAAGGCCCCGGCCGACACGCCGGAGCAGGCGCTGGCCCGCCAGACGCTCGAGCTGTGGCGGGTCGGCGACCGCTACCGCACCCTGCTCGCGCTCGGCCGCCAGAGCTTCGGCGACACGTGGCTACGCGACCTGACCGGGCCGGTGCACCGCAACTGCGTCGACATCCTCGAACGCGGCCAGGCCGGCGGCGTCTTCCACCGCCACCTGTCCCCGGACGTGCTCGCCCACGGCTTGGGCGCCCTCATGGTGTCGCTGCTGGAGAGCGTGAACGCCGGTCTCTGGGAGGACGCGGGATCGGGGGCGGCGATCGCGACGCTGATCGCCGCGGGAGTCTCGCCGGGCGACGCACCCGCCATCGTCGGCGATCTCGGGGCCCCGAAGCCGGTCTAGCGATCGGTCGGCGGGGCGACCACCAACGATGCCGGTCTAGCGATCGGCCGGCGGCGCGACGACCACCTCCGTGCCGGGGTCGTGTTCGAGGTGCGGAGGCCCCGCGACGATCATGGTGGCGCGCGCCCACGGCCGTTCGCGCGACAGGAACGGCACCTCCTCCAGCAGCCAGTTCGCCACGTGCTCCCGCTGCGCGGGGGAGTCGCCGTCGCGGACGAGCAGCAGGCGCTCCTGCTCGTCGAGGTCACCCTGCATCCACACCGACGCGTCCAGCCACGGGGCGAGTTCCTCGCGGATGACGCCGGTGCCCTCGACCCAGACGAAGCCGACGCCGGCGGGCACGGTGATCGATCCGGGCCGATCGTGGCTGATCCAGGCAGCGGGACGGAAGTCCACCGCCTCCCCCCGGTGCAGGGGCCGCAGGACGTTCTCGGCGAGCAGGGCGCCCCAGTCGAAGTAGGCGTGGTTCCAGGCGACGTCGTCGGTGTGCACGACGGCGGAACCGGCCACCACCTCGCACAGCCGTCCGGCCAGGGTTGTCTTGCCGGCGCCGCCCCGGCCGTCGATCGCGATCACCCTCGGCCGTCCGGCCACGCCTGGTGACGCGTCGCACAGTTGCCGGACGGCGTCGAGCAGGGTCACCACCCGCCACCCCACGGCCATGGTCTCGCCCGGATGCAGACGCATCGGCAACCTCCTGAGATACGGACCTGCCCGGACGGGCCGCCGCGAGCTGGGCATCTTACACGCCGTTCAGCAGCCGCCGATCCACGAGCAAAGATCACGCAAGGTCGAGTGACGAGATCACTCGAATGGGCAGAACCCGGCGGAATGGCGTCCCATGACCTGGGTAGCGGGCGACGCCTGACGGAAACCGCAGATGTCATGGCGTGTGCTGAGGAGATAGAGAATGACCGAGTCGAACCCGATCAAGTCCGCCGTCGGAAAGGTCGTGGACGCCGTATCCGATGGCGGCCCGGCGCCGAAGGCCGAGATCCCCGGCGTGCCGAACAGCGAGCCGGCCTCGCTGGAGCAGCCGACCGAGCCGCGTGAGCCGTTGCCCCCGAAGCCTGACCAGACGGGCCCGGACACCGGCTCCCCGACCGGCGAGCCGACCGGCGCGCCGCAGGCGGCGATGGCGCAGACGGGTGCGTTCCTCACGAGCGCTCAGGGCGTACGGCTGCGCGACACCGACCACTCGCTCAAGGCCGGCCCGCGCGGCCCGGTGCTGTTGCAGGACTTCCACCTGCGCGAGAAGGTGATGCACTTCGACCACGAGCGCATCCCCGAGCGCGTGGTGCACGCCCGCGGCGCGGCCGCGCACGGCGTGTTCCGCTCCTACGGCACCGCCTCGAACGTCACCAGGGCCGCCTTCCTCGCGGAAGGCGCCGAGACGCCGGTCTTCGTGCGCTTCTCCACCGTGCTCGGCTCGCGCGGCTCGGCCGACACGGTACGCGACACGCGGGGCTTCGCGACCAAGTTCTACACCACGGAAGGCGTGTACGACCTGGTCGGCAACAACATCCCGGTGTTCTTCATCCAGGACGGCATCAAGTTCCCCGACGTCATCCACGCCGGCAAGCCGCACCCCGACCGGGAGATCCCGCAGGCGCAGAGCGCCCACGACACCTTCTGGGACTTCGTCTCGCTGCACACCGAGGCCACCCACCACACGCTGTGGAACATGTCCGACCGCGGCATCCCCCGCTCCTTCCGGATGATGGAGGGCTTCGGCGTCCACACCTTCCGGCTGGTCAACGCCGAGGGCGCGACGACGCTGGTGAAGTTCCACTGGAAGCCGAAGCTCGGCGTCCACTCCCTCACGTGGGAGGAGGCGCAGATGATCAGCGGCGTGGACCCCGACTTCCACCGCCGCGACCTCGCGGACGCGATCGAGGCGGGCGCGTACCCGCAGTGGGAGCTGGGCATCCAGGTCTTCCCTGACACCCCTGAGCAGATGTTCGAGGGCATCGACCTGCTGGACCCGACGAAGATCGTGCCCGAGGAGCTGGCGCCGGTCCAGCCGGTCGGCCTGATGGAGCTCAACCGCAACCCGTCCAACTACTTCGCCGAGACCGAGCAGGTCGCCTTCCACACCGGCCACCTGGTGCCCGGCATCGACATCACCGACGACCCGCTGCTGGCCGCCCGGCTGTTCTCCTACCTCGACACGCAGATCACCCGGCTGGCCGGGCCGAACTTCGCGCAGATCCCGATCAACCGGCCGCACGCCCCGATCAACGACATGCTGCGGGACGGCTGGCACCAGGACGCGGTGCACCGGGGCGTGGCGCCGTACAAGCCGAACTCGCTGGACGGCGGCTGCCCGTTCCACGCGGGCGCGAGCGAGGGCGCGTACGTGGAGGTGCCGCTGGAGGTCTCGGGACGGAAGGTACGCGAGGCGCCGGCCTCGTACGCCGACCACTTCAGCCAGGCGCGGCTGTTCTGGCTGAGCATGTCCGCCCCGGAGCGGGAGCACATCATCGACGCCTACACCTTCGAGCTGGGCAAGTGCTACGAGCAGGCGATCAAGGAGCGGCAGCTCCGGGTGCTGGCCAACATCGACCCGGTGTTGTGCCGTGAGGTCGCGCAGGGGCTGGGGCTGCCCGAGCCCGCCCCGTCCGAGCCGCTGGCCGACCCCGCGCCCAGCCCCGCACTGTCGCAGGTGGGCCACGAGTGGCCCGCCGACGGGCGGATCATCGGCATCGTCGCCGACGAGTCGTGCGACCTCGGCGTGGTGGGCGCGGTGCGGCAGGCCGTGCTGTCCGCCGGCATGGTGCCGCTGATCATCGCCCCCAAGGGCGGCATGCTCGGCACGATGCCGGTGCAGCGCACGTTCCTCACCGCCCGCTCGGTCGAGTTCGACGCCCTGCTGCTGGCCGGAGCGCCGATGCCGGGCAAGGACGCCTACGGGGCGCGCGACGCCAAGGCCGGCAACCGCCTGCCGGACGAGCCCGTGGACCCGCGCGTGACCCTCATGGTGCAGGAGGTCTACCGGCACGCCAAGGCGATCGGCGGCTGGGGCACGGCGGGGCAGGTGCTCGCGCAGGCGGGTGTGGTCGAACAGGCTCCCGGCGTGGTCGTCGGCGGGGACGGTGAGCAGGTTCTGCGTGACGTGGTGGGGCTGATGGCGGCGCACCGCGTCTGGGAGCGGTTCCCGACGGCGGCCGACGTCGCCTGACCATCGCACCGCACGAGGGGCCGCGCGGACGACGCCGCGGCCCCTCGTGGCGGGTGAGATTTGATCCCACACCGCCGTTCGCCGCGCGGTATCGCGTTCATGCGAGCAATCGCATTGCCTTACCAAGTGTCGATATGCGTAGTATGCGTATTTTTCTCACGCAGTGCCGCCACTGCGCCACGTCAGGCGCGATGGATAGCGAATGGAATGAGCAGCTACTGCGCAGGGTCGACTGCCTCAAAGATTATGAAGGGTCCTCTACGGTTTGCGGCCAGAAGCAGCGCGTCGTAAGTTGTGTGTCTTTGAATTCACCGATTGCTCGGACAATGATGATGGGACGGCATGAAGGCACACGAAACCACCCTTCGCAAGCTCATCCAGGGCGACCAGCAATTACTGGTTCCCCTCTATCAGCGTCAATACACCTGGGAACGTCCGCAGCTCACCCAACTGTGGTCCGATATCACGGCTCAGGTCGACGTGCTGGCCGAGCAGCGGCAAGATGCACCCAGCCACTTCCTGGGATCGGTGGTCCTCGCTCCGGGGCCAGAGCTGGCGCCGAGTCGATCCCAATGGATCATCGTGGATGGACAACAACGCCTCACCACCCTGATGCTCGCGCTCTGCGCGATCCGGGACCACCTGGTGGCCGAGGATCCAACAGCTCTGGAACGCATCAACGAGCTGCACCTGATCAACAAGTTCGAGCAGGGAGAGCTGCGTTACCGGCTCCTGCCCACCCAAGCGGACCGAACGGCCTTCAAGGCTTGCGTGGACGGCAAGTTGGAGGGCAAGTCCGACAGCCTGATCGGAAACGCCTACCAGTTCTTCCGCGGGATGTTGAAGGAGTTCGACGATCCGGCTGACCCACACGACATCGCGCGCGTGGAGTCGGTGCTGCTGAACCGGCTCAACCTCGTGCAGATCCTGGTGGAGAAGGACGACAACGCGTTCCGCATCTTCGAGTCGATCAACAATACGGGCATGCGGCTCAGCCAGGTGGACCTGATTCGCAACTACGTCTTCATGTGCCTGCCGACCCGGGGTCAGCACGTCTACGACGAGTACTGGAAGCCGATCCAGGACCTGCTGGACGCCAAGGCCATGGAACAGCTGATGTATCTGGTGCTGGTGCTGAAGGAAGGCGACGACGCCCAGTACAACGCCGTCTACCGCGGCCACCAGCAGCTGCTCCTGGCGCTCTCCGGGGACGAGCACCGCATCGAGGAGTATGCCCGCGACCTGTACCGGCGTGCCCGGCATCTCAAGCAGATCCTCTTCCCCGCCGACGACCTGCCTTTCGCCGGGCGTCTGCGTTTCCTCAAGGAGTGGCAGGCCTCGACCGTCTACCCGCTGGTGATGCGCCTGCTGGAGTTGCGGGAGGACGACTACATCGGCGACGAGGAGGTGGATGAAGCGCTGGCCTATGTCGAGAGCTTCCTCGTTCGGCGCCTGATCGCCGGAGTCACCACAGGCAACCTCAACCGCATCTTTCAGCGGCTCGCCGTCCAGCTGGTGGCTGAAGAGGAGGTGCCACAGGCGGTTCGCATCGCGCTGTCGCCCGCCCGACTGTACTGGCCCTCGGATGAGCAGCTGGGGGAGGAGGTCCGCAGCCGCGCCTTCTACTGGCAGGGACGTACGGTGCAGCAGAAACTCGTCCTACGGCGCATCGAGGAGTCGCTGGGCAGCAAGGAACGGGTGGACCTCGCCGACAAGCGCATCACCATCGAGCACGTCCTGCCGCAGTCCTTGACCGCTGATTGGCTGGGTGAACTCTCCGACGGGGGAGACGACGCCGATCTCCTGCATCGCCAGCTCGTACACACTCTGGGCAACCTCACACTCAGCGGCTACAACTCCGAGCTGAGCAATAACTCCTTCGCCGCCAAACGCAAACAGCTTGGCCAGAGCGGGCTGGTGATGAACCAGGAGATCGCCGCCTGCGAGCGCTGGGGGAAGGCCGAGATTCTGGCTCGTGCCGATCGCCTGGCGAACCGGGCGATAGCCATCTGGCCCGGGCCGGAGGAGTCAGGCCGGGGCAACGCCGCCTCTCGCGACTGGACACAACTGCACAGCGCCTTGGCCGCTCTGCCGACCGCCACCTGGACCTCGTACTCAGATCTCGCCGAACTGATCGGCTCGCATCCGGTGCCCGTCGGAGTGCATCTGGCAAGCGTCCCGGTCCTCAACGCGCATCGGGTACTTACCAGGTCGGGACAGGTGTCCGACGGTTTTCGCTGGATCGATCCCGACGACGATCGAGACGTGCGCGAGGTGTTGCGCGCGGAAGGACTTGTCTTCGACGAAGCCGGACGCGCCTCCGCGGACCAGCACCTGAGCGTGCGTGACATCGCCGAGCTACTTGGCCTGCCGATCGCCGCCGATCTTGCCGAGACCGAGGCCATCGGCGATGAGTCCCTCTCGCCGCAGGGGCTGACGGCACTGGAACAGCGTTTTCTGCGTCAGCTCAACGATCAGAGCGGGCCGCAGGCGGCCGGCGCGGTTCAGCGGCTGCTGGAGCACTGGCGCTCGCGGGGTGGCGAGCTTCAGTACGGCACCTCCGCCAATGCCTCCTGCGCGCCGATCGTCAAGGTAGGCGGACAGTCCCTGTACCCCATCCGCTTCTACGCCAAGAGCGCCGAGATCCCCTTCGGACTGCTGCGCAACCGCAAGCCGTTCAACGATTTAGCGCTGCGAGAGGAGCTTCGGCAGCGGCTCAACGACGCACCCGGCGTGGACATCCCCGTTGCCAAGCTGGAGCTGCATCCCTCCATTAAGAACAGCCAGCTGGCGAGCGTTGCGGTATTTGACGTGGTCGTTGCGGTTCTCGACTGGTTCAGGGCCACAGCGACCGCATCGGAAGGGTGAACGGCTCCGTGGTCCACTCGTGGGACGGTAAGGCACCGGCCCTAGCTCATTCGAGGGCCCTGCGGCCACGCGCGGGTAGTGGGCAAGCTCACTCGGCAAGGACCCTCGCCGAGTGAGCGAAACAGCCGAAGTAAGTCGCCGATGATCAGGTTTCCAGCCTGTACCTCACGCGTCAGGTGACGCTTGCCGATCCTCCTCAGGATCCGGCTCCGTGAAGAGTCCCGCTGCCATGTCCGGACTCGGGGCGCTGTCATCATCTGGGGTCACGTCGGCATCTGCGGGTTGTGGGTCCTCGACAGCGAGAACCTCATCCTCGGCCTCCTCCGCAAGCGTCGGCAGAACGTATTCCTGGCCAAGCCCCGCAAGATGTAGCGGCAGGGGCAGGGCAAGGGACTGCGGGTAGTCGGGCGGCTGACGCAGCTGATGAACGGCGAGTGCCAGCGATTCCGGATCGTCACCGTCGTCCTGATGGCATCCGAGAACGGCGATCTCCACCAGCCCGGGATTCCAGCCGGGGATGTTGGTATCGATTCTGGTGTCACTTTTGTGCTCGCCGCCACGGCGAGGGGCCAGCTTGTCAGCCGTGATGGCCGAGGTCTGAAACTGGACGGGCTTGGGGGTGGTGCTGTAGAAGACGCGGCTCGTCCCGTCGCACTGCGGCACCCACAGATGGGAAGGCAGTCCGTTCGCCTCGTCCCTCGGATTGACGCCCCACCACTGAGGGGTCTCCCGGCCCTGCACGGTCCGCACGCGGACGAGCCGCAGGTCCGGGTGCAGCCGCCGAGGCGGTGCGTGGCCGTCGCGGATGCGGTCCGGTTCCACGTGGCCGTCCTGCAGCCATGTCCAGTGCGAGCGGGCGTTCTGCCCGTGGGCGAGAAGCAGCGTGGGAGCGCCGCGCAGTGAGCGCAGCATCTTCTGCAGCCACTCCTCCATGTCGCGCCGCTGCTCGTCCATGGCGCGGTAGTAGCCGCCCGGCGCGCCGTTCCCGGTGCCGGGTACGGCGACCTCCGCGAGCCGCGTCAGCTTCAGCAGCAATGCGGGGTACGGGATCCACGCGTTCGACTCGGGATCCCAGCCCTGGACACAGGCGATGCCACTGCCCGTTTTCCGCGGAGTCACGAGTACGGCGACCGGGACGTACGCCGCCCACCTATTGCGTGCCGTGCGATTCTTCCTGACGAGCCAGACAGCGGCGTACCGCAGCCCGGCAGGCAGTTTATCGCCGAGGCCATGCTCGGGGTGCACCCGGATGCCGAGCTGTCGCAGGCCGTCGTCCCAGGCCATGGAGACGCGGTGATCGAGGGTCTTCATCGAGTTGTATCGCCCGGCCTTCTTGGGCACGGTCACGAACTGGGTGACCGCGCCGGCGTTCGCGAAGCCGAGCCTGAGCGCGAACTTGGGGTCGTGGTCGCCGGTCTCGAAGTCGGCCCTGCGGTCGAGTTCCACCAGCGCCAGCGTGGGAGCCGTGCCCGTGATGTCGTCGGCGAGCCAGGAGCGGGCGCTGGCCCGCCGGTCACGGACGGCCGCGCCGATCGCCGAGGAGGTCCGGTGCTTTCCTTTCGACGGGAGGGCGAGCCCTTCTCCGAGGCCGGCCGTCAGCTTGACACAGCGCAGCCGCACGCTGAGCTCGGCGGACTGCCACTCAAGCGTGACCGGTTCGCCGGGGCGTGCGGTCTCGTAGTGCGCCTCGGTGAAGGCGCCGCCGTCGCCCTTCGACCCGAGGCGTTCGACGAGTCCCGTGACCGCTGCCTCGCGTAGCTCGCGGGTCTGCCAGAGCAGCCGCGCCTCCAGCGTGGGAAGCGTTCCCGGATCGGCCTCCGGGGTCAGCAAGGACATCGCGAAGGCTGCGCCTACCCGCCGTTCCTCCGCCCTGCGGGCGTCTTCTTCGGGCTTGTCCTCCCTTTCACGCCGGTGGGAGGAGCGTTGAGGGGCTTGGCAGACCTCGCCCGCCGCGTGCGGACCAATGCGGAGGACGCCCGCACCTCGGAAGGAAGGGCTTGCTCAGCCCACTCGGTGAGTTCAGATCGCTGATGCGACATGAGTCCCGCCTTGACCTGGTGGCCGCCCATGGCCGTGCTGTACACGATGCCCGCGCGCAGTCCCTGCTCCAGCCACGCCTCCGGATGGGAGAGGATGTCGTCCGCGCCGGGGAAGGGCTCGGCCAGCGAGATTCCGCGCAGGATGCCGGCCGGTCCGCTTCGACCTGCCCGCTTCCTACGATCGCCTGGCCCAGTTCCTCCCCCGCCGTGAGCCGGCCGAGGCCGACTTCGCCGAGGTGGGCGAGGGCCGGCTCATCCAGGGCGAATCAACCTGAACGGCGTATCGCACCTGGGCGGAGCAATTCGCTGCTTCAGCCCAGGAGGCGATGACACGCGACGTTGCGCATCCGGAACTCCGCTTGACGTGGCGGGAACATCTCATCGCACCTCAGGCCGAGCAGTGATGAGCCCTGATCGCGTCCATGGGGCACCGGCGAGTGCGGGGACGGACCGTTCTGTCCGCGCTTCGCCCGAGGACCGGGCCGCTGATCGCTTGCGGTGCCGGCCGGCCGTCGTGGCTGTACGAGTTCGCGGTGACCATGCGGCTCGTCGGCGCGCCCACGATCCCTGACCACGCTCACGTCCTTCGCGTCGCTGGCCTCGTCGCTTCGACCCGCGGCCGCACCACGCGGAAGAGCGGTCGGCGCCGAAGCGCGAGCGGCGGCCGGGCGGCCCGGCTCGCGCCACGGTTGAACAGCCGCCGGAGCGCCGTCGCGGATGACGTCCGTCTGGGCGCCGGCGGGGTGCGGAGGGGAGCCCGGCCGGCCGGTGGACGTGGTCGTCCTCCCGCCTACGGCCACCGCGACGGCCACGGCGGCGGCGGTTCCGCCTACCAGTATCAGAGCGCGAACCGGCACCCGTCCGCGAACCCACTCGATCTTCTTGCGCATGTCCTGCCCCCGTGATGCGATCCATCCTTCGCGTGCGCAATGTATCGGCGCCTCCCGGGGGCCGCTCCGGCTTTGATGTCCCGTTGGCCATCACTGGACGCGCCGTGAACCGCGCGGTGGGTGTCACTCGGGCCGCGCGCCGAGGTCCGTCAGCGAGCGCAGCACCGCCGCGCAACTCGCCGTGCTGCGCGTCAGCAGGTACACCTCCCAGCCGTCCGACAGCTGAGGTTCGAGCCCCGCCCACAGATAGGCGAAGCTCGTCCCGGGGTCCAGCCCGCCGCGACCGGCGCCGAACAGCGGGAAACAGATCGACCGGAGAGGCGGTGCGAACCTGTCCCGCTCCTGCCCGGCGAGATGGAACGCGTTGCCCACCGCGCGCACGACCCCGGTGGGTTCGACGTCGTAGTCGTTCGTGTGAGTACGCGGGATCGCCGTCGCCGCGTGGTAAATGCGCCGGATCCCGGTGCGGGCCAGCTCTCCCGAGGAGGTGGCGACCACGGTGCCCGGCGCGACCGCCAGCCCCTCGCGGCCATGGGCGCGCGACCAGTCGTGCAGCTCCCGCTGCAGGACGTCGTCGATCAGCTCGCCGACGTCGTTCCTGCGCGCGGCGGCCGAGCGCAGACTGGCGGACAGGGACGACTTGAAGGTCTTGGACATCTCCAGGTACACGTTCTCGGACGAGACCAGGATGTCCATGTCACGCAGCGCCTGCACGGGCATGCGGCAGACGGTCACGTGCCGCTCGCGGCCGGGCGGGCCCAGGAACAGCCGGCGGCGGGCGCCCAGCGGCAGACCCTCATCGGTGGGAAGGCGAGCCTGCCCGCCGCACAGGCGCAGAATCTCCTCGGCGGCGTACTCGATGATCATCCGCTCGTGGTGCTTGCGGAAGCGCTCCGGCGAGACGGCGTACACTTCCGACGCGCGCCGTCTGCGGCTCTGCGCAGGCCAGTCGCGGGTGCCTGCGATGACCCCGAACGTGTATGCGCAAGCTGTCGCGAGTGTGCCGTCGCCCATGCCGTTGACCACGTGGCCAAGCAGGGAGGCGATCGAGGAAGGCGCCATCTCGGCGTCGACCGGCGAGCCGAGCGCGGCGGCTGCCGCGGTCAACGCGGGCAGCGGTGTATGGCGGAGCCGGAGCAACCCTCGCTCGCGCACCGTTCTCAGCTCCGCGACGAGATCCGCGTGACGGATCGCGGGTGCCATTGCATCATCGTCGCATCGATCTGAGGGGGTGCACAGGTCAGGCGTACGGGCGAAGCACTGATTGGCGGCCTGCGATCAGATGTCCTCCCAGAGCTGGTCCGCGGTCGCCACCGGCACCGGGGCGCCGAGGCGGGCGGCGAGTGCCCTGGCCTCGGTCAGGAGCGGGTGACCCTCGGCCAGCGCGGGGCGCGCGTGGTCGAGCGGCGTGCGTGAGAGCAGCGGCCCCAGCAGGCCCGGGACCTCGCCGACCAGGCCGGCCTGGACCCGCCGTGCCGCGGTGGCCAGGCGTCCCGCCAGCACGATCGGGTGCTGGGGGTCCAGCTCGGAGCCGGCCATCGCCTCCAGCGCGGCGGCGAAGCTCTCGCTGTCGGCGGCCCGGCCGCGGGCATCGGCTGTACGGGCGGCCAGCAGCAGTGTGTGCGCCTGGGTTGGGAAGTCGTCGCCCAGCTTGCGCTCGATCTCGGCCACCGACTCCAGAACGGCCGCCGCCTCGTCCGCTCTGCCGAGCGACAGCAGTGCCTCGGCCCTGGCCCGGGAGGCCCCCCTGTCACCGGGGGACAGCCGGTCGAGCAGGCCGAGCGCCGCCTCTGCGGAACCGCAGGCCGTTAGCGCCTGGGCGTGCACGATGGCGGCCTCCTCCGACAGGCGCCTCGAAACCCGCTGCCTGAACCACGGGGTGCTGACCACCGACTCCGCGAGCGTGTTGACGGCCAGGGCGGGGAAGCCCGCGGTCAGCTCGGTTTCGGCGAGCCGCACGTTGTCGTACTGGCGCCAGTAACCGTTGGCCGGGAGGTGCTGCGCCCGGCAGCTCATGGCCTCGAGCAGGTGCCTGCGCGCGTGGATGGGGTCGCCTGCCGCGAGCAGGGCCTCGGCGAGGGCCACCCGTGCCGAGGCGGTGTTCACGTTGCCCGGTCCGAGCCGCTTGACGCGGTCGCGCAGCACCTCCTCCGCCAGCAGGACACCGCGGACCACGCGCCCCGACCTGATCGCGGCTCTGACGGCGGCCTGCCTGGTGAGGGTGAGTCTTCGCCACCGCGGGCTCACCCCCTCGGCGGGAACGTCCGAGGCCCGTGCCGCCTCGACCTTCCGCAGCAGCGCGGCGCCCTCCGCCGGGCGTCCCATGGCGATCAGCGCGTCGGCGATGTTGTGCTCGGCCCGCGCGATGTAGGACTCGGCCTCCTCCACGTCCGGGAGCTTGACGGCTACCTCGCGCGACCGCTCCAGCCGCGAGAGCGCCTCCGCCGGGTCGCCGAGCCGCAGCAGGAGGAGTCCGTGCCGGCTCTCGACGTCGCACAGCAGGCGCAGGTCGCCGACCGAATCCCCGCGTCCGGCCGTTGACTCCAGCAGCTGGGCCAGCTCCGCCGCCACGCGGATCGCGCGCGCGGTCAGCGGCGTGCCGTCGATGAGGATGCGCAGGACCTGCTCCAGGGCGGCTGCCTTGATCCTGGGGCCCGCGTGGTCGTGGACGGCCAGCGCGGCGGCCCGCTCGGCGGTGCGCAGCCTGCTCGCCCACTCCCCGGCCAGTGGCACGACGTCACGCTCGAACCAGTACGCGGCCAGCGCCTCGGCCTGCCGCTCCATCGCCGCGTCCGCGTCGTCGGCCAAGGCGCGGAAGGCCAGCTCGGACAGCCGCTCCGCGCTCCTGCGCGCCCAGCCCTCCGGCGGCACGGCGACCGCGGACACCGCCGTCTCGATCCGGGCGGCCAGATGTTGCGCGTAGGCGGTCACGCGCCCTTCCCACCCCGACTCTGCGGCCTGCCCGTATGGCCCGTCCGGCCACGCGGGGGAGCTCTGCTGGGGGGCGGGACGCTTCTCCGAGGTGGAGATGTCCCCGATCCCGAGCCTGACCTGGCCCACGAGGAACCGCTCAGCCTGACTGAAGGCGGCGATCCGGTGGAGAGCGACGGCGACCAGGGTTTCGGCGTCGGTGACGGTCTCGGGCGGGCTCGGCTCGGGGTCGTCCGCGGCGAACTCCTCGAACGCGTACTTGAGCGCCAGGGCCACCAGGACGCGGCGGCTGCGCACCTCGTTGTAGAGCCATACCGCACTGCGGGCCTTGCCCCGGGTGCCCTTCCTGGGCAGACGGACCAGCTCTGCCACGTCCTCCGCCCTCACCTGGTGGTAGGCGCTGTGCCGGAAAGCCGTCGCCGAGGCAGCCGCGATCGCGGCGAGCCTGCGTTCCTGAGCCGGGCTGGACACCTCAGGCTGGATCATGAAAGTAACTATATCTGACTATTGCTCCTATTTACCAAGTATGTGCACTCCACTATGACCGGGCGATGGCTCCAAGACGCCCGGCTTCCGACCGAGATACGCCCGGAACGCGGACGGCCCTGCTGATTGCCTGGAAAGCAGACCCAGGAACGACGGAAGGGGCGATTCGATGACTCGGACGGACATCGCCGACGCCAGAGATGACCTGGCCGGCCGAGGGTGGGCGGTGCTCCACACAGGTCTACGCCACACCGACGGCGACGCGGTGGACCACGCGGCGGTACTGCGCCTCGCCCGGGAGTTCGGGGTGCCGTCGCGCCGGGACGGTGGCCAGGAGATCTGGCCGATACGGCCGTCGCGAACGGATCCGGCGGCCACCTTGTCGGAACGGGCGGGCGCGGCGGACTTCCACACCGACGCGGCCTACCGGGCCGACCCCGAGGGCGTCGTCTGCATGTTCGTCGTCAGGCCGGCGGCGGACGGGGGCCTGACGCTGCTGCTCCACGCCGCCACGGTAAAGGCCGAGTTGCGGCGGCACGCTCTCGGTGAGCGCGTCCTGGCCGAGCTCGGGAAGCCCAGGTGGCAGTGGCGGGTGCCCGAGGTGTTCGGCGGAGGGGAGGACGGCGCCTGCTCGCGCGCCGCGGTCATGCCCGGCGACGGGACGGTACGGTGGCGCGCCGACAACCTCGTGGACCTCACCCTGGAACAGCGCAGGGTGGCGTCCTGGTTCGCCTGTCTGCTCAGGGTGCTGCCCGGCACGGTATGCCTGGAGCACCGGCCGGGCGACATGATCGTGATCGACAACCACCACGTGATGCACGCGCGTACGTCCTTCCGGGATCCGCGCCGCATGCTGCTGCGCGTACGGGTGTGGACGTCATGAGCCAGGCGCGCCGATGGGCGATCGACGCGGCGAGTGCGGCGGCCCGCGTGCCCGCCGAGGGGGCGGAGGCCGCCGTGTGGACGGTGTACGGCTGGGCCGAGGTGGCCCTGGGCTGCGCGGTACTCGCCAGGCCGGGAGCCTTCGCGGGGCTGGACCAGGTGATCGCCGGTCGCGGTGTGCGGCGCGGCGGCATCGCCGCCGCGCGGCTGCGTGCCCTGCGCGCCGTGGCGGGGCCGGTGCCGGGTTACTACCCGGTGGCCGAGTCGCCAGGACCGGTGCCGCCGGTGGCCGAGAGCACGTGGCACCTGTGCGCGGCTCTGGCCGAGTTCTGCGACGCGCTGCCCGCGCGCCGCGGGTACCCGCGCGTACCCGATCGGGCCGCGGACCATCTCTGGTGGGGCGAGAAGTACCGGCCCTCCGCCCGGCGCGGGCATCTTGTGGTGCCTGGTCGTCCCTACACCGGGTTGGCCAGGCGAGTATGGATGCGGCTGCCCGGCCACCCCGCCGTGCTGGTCGATGTGCCACGCCGCGCGCCCGAGCCCTACCGCCGGGTCTGGCGGGGCATTCACGAGGGGGCGCACCTCGACCATCTGGCGGCGGGAGAAGGCCGGCCCGGTTCCCTCACGGGCCCGCACCCGGCCGAGTTCGGGCACGGCCTGCTCGCCGCCGAGTCGTACGCCATGGCGGTGGAACTGGTCGCGCTGCTGGAGAGCTCGGAGCGCGGCGAGGGCCGGGTCGCCGGCTGCCTGCGGGACGGGATCGCCGAGCGGATCGGCCGCCTGCCGGGGTTCCCCGGCAGGCTCCGCCTGACCGGACGCACGTTGCGGCGGGCCGCCGGTCACCGGGAACCCGAGTTGGCGGCGCTGCCGACGCTGGCCGCGACCTATGTGACAGGGCCGCTGCGCCTGCTGGCGGGAGACGATCTCGCCCTGCCCGTACGGTTACGCGCCGACCTCGCCGGCCGGTGGGAAGCGCTCACCCGGCGCTGGCCGGCAGCCCGGCGGCTGATGGCCGTCGTGAGGGACGTCCACGCTGACGAAGTATCGGATGCTTCGCCCCTCTTTGTAGTACAGTGAGCTTCAGGTTAGTGCGATGGAAAACTACAGTGACATAAAGAACGGTTCGGCGTCATGGTGGACATGATCCATGCGTTGCGTTGTAGCGTTGCCGCCCGGTGGTGGGCGGAGAATGAAAAGCGAAGGCGTCACTGGGACACGACCCAGCACTACTACAACGCCTTCCTGTCCCTCTCATCCAGAACCGGCGAGCTTCCCGACCGCCAGGAGGTGGTGTCCCTCGCCGGCGGGAGGCAGAGCACCTTCTACACGGTGAGCGGGCCCAAGGCGCTGCACTCGCTGCTCGCGCGCTATCAGGGGGCGCTGCCCGGCCTGGCCGGACTGTACCCCGCGCCCAACGTCGCCGCCTGGCTCGGGCACGAGACCGCCGTGTGGGCGTACTGGCCGCACAGGACCGGCTGGCTGCGCTCGATCGACGGCGATCGCGACCGTGCCGCCCGGGCGCTCCTGTTCGTGCTCGCCGACTTCGCCGCCGGGTGGCAGGGTCTGATGCGGGCGTCAGGAGGCAGACCGCCGATGTGCGCGGTGGAGGACTTCGCCATCGTGCTGGGCCGCGGCGCGAGCCCGGAAACCCTGTACGGCCTGCTGGCCCGCCTGCTCACGTCCGTCGCTGCCGCGCCCGGCATGCCGCCCGAGGCGGCAGCCGACAGCGCGGAGCGCGAGCTGGACGGCCTGCTGCGGCGGATGAACGGCGCGGCGGCGCAGGCTCGGCTGGCCGAGGCGATCGAAACGGTGCGCAACGACCCGACCATCAGCGGTCCGCGGCTCGCCGAGATCGGGAAGATGCTCAGGAGCGCTGGCGAGATGCTGCTGACCGATCCCGGCCGGGAGACCGGCGCGGACTCGCCGGTGATCTGACATGTGCTCGAAGGAGAGGGGCCGGCGTCCGGTGGTGGCGGAACTGCGGGCCCAGATGCTGACCGCGATGACGGGCTGCCCGCGAGACCTGACCGCCCTGTGGCACCGCTCCGCGGCCGAGCTGGGGCCCTCGAACCCGCTCACCCTGCTCATCGCCTGCAAGTCCGAGACGTACGCCAGTCGTACCCGGCCGGTGACCGAGTCGGTGCCGGTCTGGGAGCGGCTCGTACGCTGCGCGGCCGATGCCCTCGAAGCCGGCGACCCGGCACATCTGGAGATCGTCTCCCGATACGGCAGGTGGCTCGGCCGTCGAGGCGAGCCGACGGACCTGGACAACGCCGTGGTCCACCAGCGTGCCGAACTGGCCCGTCGTGAATCCGCGCTGGGGGTGCAGGCCTACTGGACGGGAACGGTCCGCCTCGACCTGGCCACGACGCTGGTGGAACGTGCCAGGTTGGGTCACCTGGACCACACCGTGAAGGCCGTGCCCTCCGCGGACCTGGCCGAGGCCGCGGAGCTGAGCGCCCAGGAGATCGCACACAGAAGCGTCGTCTGCGGTCACGACGACCTGCGCACCTGGGAGGCCCGCGGTGTCGCCGGTAAGGTGGCGCTCTGCCAGGCGCTGCTCGGACCGGCGGCCGGTGAGCGCACCACCGCGCAGGCCAGGGAGCTGGCTGACCAGGTGGTGCGCATGACCACCGACTTCATGACGGGCAGACAGGCGCTTCGGGAGCCGCGCTTGCTCCAGGGCCTGCTGCTGCGGGCGCAGGCGTTGCTCGCGGCGGGCCGGCAGGCGGAGGCGGAGGCCGAGGCACGGCTCGCGGGTGAGCTGCACCGGGGCAGAGAGGATGGCTGGCCCGGCGGCATCGACCCCGGTCTGGCGCCACTGACACTGGCCCGTGTGCTGGCGGGGACGGACCGGGCCGAGGCGGTGGCAGCGGCGCGGCGTGCGCTGCGCAGCCGGCTGGACTGGTTCCCCGAGGACAGCGTGTACTGCGTGGAGGCGCGGGAGCAACTGGGCGCGTGCTGACGGCCGGCGGCGTTCACCGCTCGTGCGGCCCCTTCCCGTGCCCGGTTCGCCAGCTCGGGGGCTCCAGCCGCACGCCCTGCGCGCGCAGCGCGCGCTCCAGCAGTGGCAGGGTCCCTTCGGCAGGGACGCCGATGAGCCACACGCCGTGCTCGTCGGTCACGACCTGCATCGGCGACCGTTCCGGCGCCAGGTCGGCGAAGGGCCGGTAACGGCTCTCGGCGAGCTCGGTCCTGAGCAGCATGCGCTGGCCGGCCGAGCCCCGCCAGATCAGCCCGGTCGGTCTGCCCGCCTCGTACCGGCCGGTGATCAGCACGTCCGCGTGCCTGACCGCCGCACGCTGGTCGTCGTCCAGTTCGGACTCCTCGTAGCCGGTGAAGACCAGCAGGTCGATGGGCCGTGCCGCGCGTCGTCTGATCACATCGGCCGCCGACAACAACGCGGCCAGCCCTTCGGGTTGTACGAGAGGCTCGCCGCCGCTGACGGTCAGCCCGTCCGCCCCGTCGCGGACGGCGGCGCTCCAGAGCCGCGCCAGCTCCTCCACGGGCACCTCGGCTCCCGCCGCCTCGTCCCAGGTGTCGCGGGACATGCAGCCGGGGCAGGCCAGCGGGCAGCCCTGCGTCCAGATGCCCAGCCTGCGGCCGAACCCGAGTGTGATGACGGGGCTGTGGACGCGGTTCACCCGCAACGTGGCCGCCATCACAAGGTCCTGATCAGCTCGGCGATGGCTTCGGTGGCCTTGGCGTCGGCCAGGCCCGTGGCGACGCCGTCGAGGTAACGGATGCGGGCGGTCCTGAAGGTCTGGCGCACCACGTCCTGGTCGGCGGTCATGCGCTGCTGCGCGCTCGCCTCCAGCCGGTCGCAGGCGGCTCGCAGCTCCGCGTGCCGCGCGCAGATGGAGTCAAGGCGGCCTCGATCGTCCGCGAGCCGGTCCGCCAGCAGGTCGCGGGCGTCGGCGGCACCCTCGTACGCCGTCCGCAGCGGGTGGAATCTCGCCGTTCCCAACAGGAACGAGATCCCCGACGTGATGAACAGCAGCATGACGAACAGCGCGATGATGCTGAGGTCACTGGCGTGCAGCGGCTCGGCCGCGCTCTTCAGGCCTTCCTCGACCACCGCGCCGCTCTCGTTCACCACTGTGGGCGGTACGAGCAGCACCCTGGCCCGCAGGTAGCCGAGCACGGCCGCCAGATAGAGGCCGGGCAGGAGCAGGACCAGCCCGGTGAGGATCACCTTGCGCTCCTCGCCGGTGGTATGCCGCCCCCTGTAGAGATAGCCGGCGAGGTGCGGCAGCAGAACCATGATCGAGGCCACGGACACCGCGAAAACCCCGCTGAGTACCTGCTCGATGAGGGTGTCGCCATGGAAGTAGTCGAACACGGCCCATTGGATCGGCACGTCGATGGCCACGAGCACGATCAGCAGCGCCTGTTTCAACCTGGAGGGCAGCGGCGGAGCCGTGTACGGGCCCTCCCACCTGGCCGTCTCCGGCCCCGCCGCGTCCACGCCGCCGGGAAGGCCCTCGTGGGAGTCTCCCTCGCGGAGCAACCCACGCCTGCGGCGGCGTTCGTCGTCCCTGGCCAGCGCGTCGATCCGGGCCCGGACGTCGTCCGCCTCGTGCACCGCCCTGCCGTGCTTCGCCTCCAGATCTGCTACCAGCGCGACCGTGGTGGCCCGCGCCGCCTCGCCCTCGGCGACGCGCCCCCGTAGAACTTCCATCCTCGTCCGATCGTCGGCGGGCAGGCGGGCGAGCACGCGTTCCTCCTCGGCCTGCAGCACGCTCAGGTGGGGCGGCGGCGCGCCGGGGTCGAACGACCACGTGTCGAGGATGCCCCCGCGGGCGTCGGAGACTCCCTGCTCATGGGCCCGCTCGGGCACCCCGTCGCCGGTGTAGCCGATGGGCCCGATGTCGAAGGGGCCGGGCAGGGGAGGCTGTGGATGGGTCATGCCCGTGATCCTCCGGTCAGACTTTCTTCGGCTCGACAGGGCAATGCGCCTTGTCTTTCAGGAGTTCTTTCCAGAAGGCGTCGAAGGCTGGAAATGCCACCGGATCCCTGCCTTGCAGAGTGCCGTATCCGATCGTGACGAGTCGCACGCCGGACAGGTTGGGAATGCGCTTGTCGGCGGCCAGCCTCTCGATGATCGCCCGCCTTTTCTCCGGAGTGCTCAAATCATCCTCATAGAGGTTCAGGGGATGGTCGCCGCCTTTCGGATCGGTGGCCATGAAATCGCTGAAAACGATCAGGTGATAGCCCGCTCCGCCGGTCGGGCGCTCCTCCGCCGCCCTCCAGAGGCCGCCCAGGACGTCGGAGCCGGGAACCTCGCGCTGATCGGTGCGCACGCAGCCGAGCAGCTCACCCGCGCGCTGGACGGCAAGGCCGCGCCGCGTGTTCCGGAGGGCGGGCCGGTCGAGGTTGCCCGCCGCGTCAGGGTCCAGGTCGACATCGTCGGCGGTGCAGTACGCCGAGCGCGATGCCCCGGTGATCGGCTCGAACGTCACGGTCCGGCAGCCGGCCTGGAAGAGTTGCCTGGGCAGCTGAGCTCTGACCCGCTGCTCGGCGTCGAAGCCCGTTTTCGGTTCCGAGGAGCCGGATCCGTCGAGGACGACGTCGCACACGCCCGCCAGCCGGTCCTCCGAACAACCGGTGAGCCCGGCGCAGAGCACGGCGGCCACGGCGAGAGCCGACGCGAACCGGCCCGCCGGGAGCGGGGACGGAGGCGACGCGCGATGTGAGTTCATGGCGGTTCCCCCGGTCATCCGACGAGGTCCAGCGCGCGCCGCACGGGACCGGATGCTCCCCGCAGGTGCGTGAGAAGCAACTCGTCCGGCGCGTCCCAGAGCGGGTCGGGCTCGATGAGCGGCACAGACCCGACGGTCACCCCGCCCTTGCTCCTGCGCCGGATCCGCCGGCGCAGCACGCCCTCCCAGTAGCAGGCGACGAGCTGCCCGGCCCGGCTGTGCCGCACGAGGGCGTTCTGGTGGCATGAGGCCACGTCGACCCGCCAGGCGGTGATCAGCTCGAGGAGCCTGACGCGAGTGCGGGCGGATGCCTGGCCGTTCGCCTCGTGCTCGCGCAGGACCTCGGCCGCCTGGCGGGAGATCTCCCGCAGGAGATCGCCCCGGCGGTCGATGAGCCGCTTGAGCGCCGCGCTGGACTCAGCCCTGGCGTGCTCCTGCATCTCGTGCACGTAGGCGGCGCCCAGCGCGCTGGCAGCCGCGGCCGTCATCGGCTCGGTGATCAGTTTCTTCTGCGCCATCGCCTGCTTCCAGATCCGGCGCGAGGCGCGCCTGCCCTCCCTCATGGCGGCCTTGCGCTGGCCGGCGGTCAACGCGGGCGGATCCTCGGCGGGTGGCCCTTTCCTGGCGCCCCTGTCCACCGCGGTCATGTGGATGCTCCTTTCTCCGTCGCAACGTCCGGGCAATTCTGGAGTTTCACGGCACTCGACGGCAATAGGAAAAACTATGCCATACTTCGGCTGGGCGGGCGCTGTCGTCCCTGCATTCCAGAAAGGCATTGGAATACATGGAACAAGGCGCCGGTCGCTTTTCCGTTCCATACAAATTCCGAAAATCATGGAATGTCGAAAGCTGGAAGAATGTCTCATCCACCGCCCACTGAGCTCGATCCGGGACGCTCCGCGCCCCCGACGGAGCTGGATCCAGGGCGCACGGGCACGGACGAGGTTCCGCCGACCTTCATCGACGCGGGCCGCGAGCCGCTCACCGAAGACGCCTGGGGGGCCGGCAGGCTGCCCACCGCACTCGCCGGCCGCCTGAAGCTGGTCAGGGAGCTGGTGGGCGGCTCGGAGGCGCTGCTGTTCCTCGTCACGGACCCCGAGGGCCGCGAGCGGATCCTCAAGATCTACCGCGCCGGGCACGGGCCCGACCCGGAGGTGTCCGAGGCGCTGGCGCGGCTGAGCGGCGAACGCCACCTGGTGGAGGTGTACGAGCGCGGCACGGTCGCGGGGCGCGCTTATGAGCTGATGGAGCACCTGGCCGGCGGCGACCTGCGTACCCTGCTCGGAGACCCGCCGCGCGGACTGCCGCCCGTGACGGTGACCGAGATCGTCAGACAGATGGCCGCCGCGCTCAACGCGCTGCACGCGGTGGGCGTACCGCACCGCGACCTGAAACCGGACAACCTGCTCCTGCGTTCCCGTGAGCCGCTGGAGCTGGCCGTCATCGACTTCGGCATCAGCCGCGTGACCGACGGCACAGAGATCCGCGACAGCCGCCACGGCACAGTGATCTACATGGCGCCCGAGCAGCTCCTGGCACGGCGGGTGTCACCTGCCGTCGACTGGTGGGCCCTCGGCATGACGCTGCTGGAGCTGAGCGCGGGACGGCACCCGTACGGCCACCTGGCGGACGCCGAGGTGATGGCGCTCCAGCACGTGCGCGACATCGACTTCACCGGAGCGGACGACGAGCGCGTCCGGCTGCTCCTGCGCGGTCTGCTGACCAAGGACGCCCCCGACCGATGGGGCGGCGAAGAAGTGGCCGAATGGCTGAGGGGCGGATCCCCGCCGGTGGTCGCCGCCGCCCTGGAGGAGCCGCAGTTCGAGCCGTACGACCATCGGGGCAGGACGGTCACCGGCCGCCGGCAGCTGGCGCAACTGCTCGCCGGGGAATGGGACAGCGCGGCGGCGTACTACTTCACCGCTACGGGGACGGCGCCGCCATGGCAGCGGCTGCGCGGCTGGATCGCGAGGCTGGGCGGGGACCCGGACGGTCTGTTCGCGGCGGTGGAGGCGAACCTGCCGCCGGACGTCAAGCTGCTGCGCCTGGTCCGCTGGCTGGACCCGACCATGCCCGCCCTCTACCGCAACGAGGTCCTCACGCTCGACCGGGTCACGGAGCTGGCCCGCAAGGCGCTCGGCGGCACGCCAGGCAACGTGCCCGACTTGATGCTGCAGCTGTGGAACCACCGGTTACTGCTGGAACTGGCCCGTGCGCCGCTCGGTGGCGGGCTCGCCGAGGCCGACGCCCGCTGGCGCGAGTCGCACGTCTCCTGGCAGGCCGTGACCGCCCGCCTCCGCGCCGCTCGCCCCGATCTGGGCGAGGCCCTGGCCGGGATCGCGCCAGCGCGGCTGCTGCCGCACCTTCTGGCGCTGGCGACCAGCCCGGACGCCTCGGCGGATGCCCTGCGCCAGACAGCGGGGGAGCTGCGGGCCGACCTGCCTCACGACGTACCGTGGTTCACCGAGCTGACCGGCGCGCGGGCCGGGCCGCTCGACCGCCTGTGCGCGCTGCTGCTGGAGCCCGCCGCCCGCGTCGAGGCCGCCGACCTGCACGCGGCCCGCGTACGCCGGGCCTGGCTGCTGCGCGAGGAGGCCACGCATCTGTGGTACCGGAACCAGGACCGGCCGATCGCGCTGGGCTGGGCGGCTGCGGGCTGCTGCCTGGTGGCGGTGTTCTGGGTGTGGCTGATCGTGGTGAGCGATCTGATCCCGATCGCGACCACGACCATGACCGACCTCGGCTGGCTCTGCGTGATCGTGGCGATCGTCCTGGTGATCGGCGTGGAGCTGGCGTTCGCGGCCGGCGTCGGAGGGCCCTACCACCCGGCGTACTCGCTGATCGGCGGCACCGCGCGGCTGGCCAGGGCGGTGGCCAGGCCGGTACGCGGCAACGGCTGGCTCGGGCTCGCGGTGGTGGGAGGAGCGCTGCTGGCGGTGCTGGCCGCGACGGCCTTCCTGCCGCCCGTGCTGCCGATCGGGACGGTCGTCGTGCAGGTGATCTGGACGGTGGCGCGGCAGCGCCGCTGGGTGGCCGACGAGGAGGACAGGGCGGATCAGCTCGCGCGAGCCAGGCGCGAACAGCAGGAAGACGAGCGAGGAGGACGGACATGAGCGCAGGTTCGATGGCGGTGATCGCGGTCCCGGTGGTGCTGCCGCTGGCGGTCGGCGCGCTGGCGGTCGGCGGGGCGGCCTTCCTGATCGCGCGGGCCGCCGCCCGCGGGGCCGAGCTGGCCGCGGAGGGGGCGGTGATGCTCGGCGACGCCATGGACGCGGAGGCCGGACGCCTTGCCGGCGAGCGCCGCGCCGCGGACCGGTGGCGGGACGCGACGGCCGTGGTCGTGCGGCACAACGCCCAGATCACGGCGCTGCGCGCGGCGGCCGGCAAGGTGCCGGTGACGCTGACCCTGCCCGAGCCCCTGGACGTGGCGGGCAGCGACATGGCCACGATCCGGTCCTGGTGCGCGGACACCGAGAAGGGGCTCGCGCGGGCCCGCGCCGTCCTGAGCGGGCACGTGGCCGGTGAGGCGTGCCGCCGGCTCGCGCAACGCCTCGGCGGCGAGGCCGAGCCGGTCATCACCGCGGCCGAGGCGCTCGCCAGGGCGCGGGCAGGAGCGGCGCCGGTGAAGGCGGCCTCGCCGGGCGGCGCCGCCGCCAGGATCGACGCGCGGCTCGCCAAGCTGGACCCCGGTGTGAGCACGCGGGAGTACGCCCAGATCCTCGAGGTCGCGGCGCGCACTCGGACGGCCACGTCCGTCCAGGCCCAGCGGTCCGGCCTCGACCAGCTGCTCAGACTGATCCACGACGCCAACGCCGCGGCGCGGCGCCGCCACGAGGACGCGGTGACCGCCGGTGCGTATCTGCAGTCGTTCCGGGCCACCGGCATCCCCGACGCGGGGGACGGCGGTGCCGCGCGCGTGGTCGAAAACCTGAACGCGGTCGTCGCGGGCGACGCGCCGCTCGACGCGGCGCTGCGCGCCCGAGCCGAGGAACTGAACGGCCGGGCGCTGTGCCGGGCCCAGCAGATGTACCTGCGCGAGACCGTTGCCGCCCTGATGCGGGCCTCTGGCTGGGAGGTCAGCGGTGAGGACCAGGTCCTCACCCTGACCAGGGGCGACTGGCCAGGCCACTACGCCACCGTCGACGTCGGCGACCGCCTGGTCCGGGGACGTGTCGTCAGGCGCGTGCCGCCCACCGGCATCGACGGGCGGCGTCAGGACCGCGAGCGGTGCCAGGACTTCGCCCGCGACTTCGAGGGCCTGGCCGCAGGCTTGCGCGTCGAGCACGGCCGGCCGCGGGTGTCGGCGGACGAGGAGGTCGAAGTGGCCGCCCGGCCCGAGCCGATCTCGCGGGTGCGTCAGGAGCGCAAGGCCAGGAGACGATCGTGAACGGCTGGTCGAAGCGGCTGACGGACTGGCCGCCGTTCGTCCGCGAACTGGCGGGCACGCTGTCCGTCCACGCCCAGTACATCCTGCACGGCAACGTGCGCGACCGGTTCCTGGTGCCGCCCAAGCCCTCGTCTCTCCCGCTCGTGGACGTGCTGTGGGAGGCGTTGCGGCCCGACGGCTACCTGGCGTTGATCCGCTACGACCCCGTGCACGGCTTCACCGCACACGCGGAGGCCGAGCAAGGAGTGGCGGCCCGCCTCCTGGGCACGGGCGTCATCGGTTCTGCGCCGTCCATGGACGCGCTCCGCAAGCACCTGACCGCCGTGGCCCAGGGGCCTGCCCGGATGGCGCTGGTCATCGACTACGCCTCCCGCCTGCTGGTGTCGCCCGCCCACATCAACCAGGACGAACACGACTTCTTCCGGTTCGCGCTCAAACTCGCGGAGCAGGCCACCCCGCAGCTCGGCGGACCGGCGGAGCGGCAGGCGGCGCTGTTCAACCCGCTGATCTGGCTGGTGGACGGAGAACGCGACCTGCCGGCGTGGCTGATGGCGTCCGGGCCGCGGGTGCGCACGATCGGAGTGGCACTGCCCGGCCTGGACGAGCGCGCGAGGACCAGCCGGATGCTCGCCGTCGACCTTGGCCTGTTGGACGCCCCTGCGGGGTCGGACGGTGCCCGCGCTATGGAACAGTTCGCGCGCCAGACCGACGGCATGCGGACCCGGGACCTGCACGAGATCGTCCGGCTGGCACGGGACCGCGGCATGGGAGCCACGGAGCTGCCCGACGCCGTACGCATCTACAAACTGGGCTTCGAGGACAACCTCTGGCATCGCGGCGAGCTGCGCAGGCGCATCCAGGAGGGCGAGAGTTGGCTGCACGAGCGGGTGCGGGGCCAGCGGCGAGCAGTGCTCAAGACCCTCGACATACTCAAACGCGCGGCGCTCGGCCTGTCCGGCGCCCAGGCCACTGCCCCGGGCACCCGTCCCCGCGGCGTGCTGTTCTTCGCCGGGCCGACCGGGGTGGGCAAGACCGAGCTCGCCAAGGCCGTGGCCGAGCTGGTGTTCGGGGAGGCCGACTCGTTCCTGCGCTTCGACATGAGCGAGTTCTCCGCCGAGCACGCCGCCGACCGGCTGATCGGGGCGCCGCCGGGCTATGTCGGGTTCGAGGCGGGCGGCGAGCTGACCAGCGCGGTGCGCAGGATGCCGTTCCGCGTCATCCTCTTCGACGAGATCGAGAAGGCCCATCCGCAGGTGCTGGACAAGTTCCTGCAGATCCTCGAGGACGGGCGTCTCACCGACGGCCAGGGCATGACCACCCATTTCTCCGAGTGCGTGCTGGTCTTCACCTCCAATCTCGGCATCCGCAGGGAGGACCCGCGGACCGGGGAGAGGGTCCGCACCGTCGACGAGAGCATGGAGCCGGAGGAGGTGCGCGAGACCGTCCTGGACACGATCAACCAGCATTTCACCGACAAGCTCAACCGGCCGGAGCTGCTCAACAGGTTCGGCGACAACATCGTGGTCTTCGACTTCATCTCCGCCACCGTCGCCGCGCAGATCTTCGACGGGCAGCTGGACAACATCATCCGCAGGGTAAGCGAGCAGCACCGGGTCACCGTCGACCTCACCTCGCGGGCCAGGGACGACCTGCGCGAGCTGTGCCCGTTCTCGCCGCAGAACGGCGGGCGGGGCATCGGCAACGCGCTGGAGTCGGCGTTCATCAACCCGCTCGCCCGGGAGCTGTTCGACCGGGACGCGGCACCCGGCGGCACCCTGCGGATCCTGGGCGTCGACGGGGGCGATCCCGTGACCCTGCGCGTGGAGTCGCCGTGAAGTGCCCCTTGGGCTGCGCAGATCCCGGCTCCACCACGATGTGCGCGCACTGCGGATCCGACCTCGAACCCGGGTCGCCGGCCGGCGATACCCGTCCGGGAGAGCAGGAGACGGTGGGCGGTGGGGCGTCCGCCGGCGTGCTCGCGGTGCGGTTCGCCTTCGGGGACGTCCTCCCGTGCCCGGACTCGCCGGTGCGGCTGGGCAGGGACCCTCTCTGGTCGCCGTACGCCACCTCCCTGTCCGCGCACCGCAACGTGTCGCGGCGGCACGCCACCGTGGGCCTCGACCCGGACGGCGGCGCGTGGATCGACCCGGAGCAGACCCCGAACGGCACCTTCCGCAACGGTGAGGAGTTGCCGCCGAACCGGCGGCACCCGCTGTCGCGAGGTGACCTGGTCCGCCTCGCGGCAGGCCCGGAGGGGGTCGTGGCCGTCATGAACGAGGAAGAGGAGCGATGATGAGGGGCCGTTCGCACGCCTGGAGCGCCCAGTGGACGACGCCATGACCAACGGCGAAAGGCCGGACTGGCGCGCGCACGCCGCCCGCTTCGCCGAGCCGGAGGGGGCGGCGGATCGTGACCACGCCATAGAGACGCTGACCACCGCGTACGACGCGGACGAGGCCGACGAGGAGCAGCTCGACGGCCTGGCCGTCCTGCTGCTGGCCCGCTACCAGGCACACGGGGCGGCCGCGGATCGCGACACGGCCGCAGCCGTGCTCGACCGGCTGCTGACCCGGCTTCCGCAGGACGACCCGTACGGCGACGTCGTGGCGGGCACGCTGGGTGAGCTCCTGGCCGAGGCGGGCACCTGCACGCCGGAGGTCGCGGCTCTGCTCGAACGTGGCCTGGCGACATGCGAGGGCCAGGAGCGGATCGCGCCGCTGTACTTTCACGCGATCTGCCTCTCGGCGGGCACGCCGGCGGAAGAGACGCTGCAACGGCTGGCCGGCGACCTGGGCGAACTGCTCGGCCTGCTTCCAGAGGAGCACCCGATGCGGCCGGAGGTGATGATCCGTCTCGCGGACAACCTCGCGGGAGGCGATCCCGGGCAGGCCATCACACTGTACGAGCAGGCATGGCAGCGGATGGAGCCCGGACCGGGACGGGCGCAGGTGGCCATCAACCTCAGCGTGCTCATCGAGGCGCCGGCGCCTCGGACGGGCATCTCGCCGGAACTGGAGGCGGCCGAGCGGTGGATCCGGGCAGCGCTCGCGGAGCCGGTCCGCCACTCCGCCGAGCGCCACGCCCACCTCGCCTTCCTGCTGATCCGCCGGCTGATGCCCGCCCTTCCGCCCCGGAAGCCGATGGTGACCCCTGAAGGGCTGAAGGAGCTCCCGGCGGCGCTGCGCGAGCGGCCGGAGCTCCGTGCTGTGCTGGCCGAGGCGGTCGATCACCTCGAGCGGGCGGCGCGGCTCGCGCCTGACGACGTGCGGATCAACGGCACCCTGGCGGGCGCCCGGATGGTGCTGTCGGGCTGTCCGGTGGCCACCGCGGAACAGCTGGACGCCGTGCACCGCCACACGGCCAGGGTCGCCGCGCAGCACCCGGACCTGCCGCAGGCCAGGGCGCTGGAGCTGCTGACCGCGCGCGATCCCGCGGAGGAGGACCTGCGCGCCGCCGTCGCGGCGCTGCCCGCCCAGGACGCGCTGCGCCCGCAGCTCCTCGCCCGCCTCGGGACGAAGCTGCAGGCCGCAGGCGCGGCGGCGGAGGCCATGCGTGTCCTCGTGCCGGCGCTGCCCGCGCTCCCACCGGACGACCCGGTGCGGGCCGTCGCGATGGCCGCCCTGATCGGGGCCGTTCTCGACGGCGTGCGCCCGCACACCTCGCGTGCGGAGCTCGACCGTCTCGTCGAAGATCTGCGCGCCGTCGCGCCGGACGGGCCGCAGGACGCCGCCACGCACCTGGCCTGGGGCGTCGTGCACGCCGTGCGCGGGATCTGGGCTTCGTCCCGCGCCGACTTCGACACGGCGACGGCCTCCTTCAACCGGGCCATCGACCTGCTGCCCGCCACCGACCCGAACGTGGCGGGGCTCCGCTACGCGATCGCCATGACCATGGTGGACCGCTTCAGCGTGGACAAGGACCTGCAGTACCTGGACGGCGCGCTGGAGATCTTCGATGAGCTCGCCGGAGACCCCGCGTGGGCGGAGTCTCCGGCCCTGCTGATCGCGCGGGGCACGGCACGCCTCGCCCGCGCGCTGTACGGGAAGACGGACCAGGACCGCCGGACGGCCATGGACGAACTCGCACGCGGCTTCGCGGACCTTCCCGCCGACTCGCCGATCCGCCGGGGACTCGCACCCGCGATGGACGCCGCCGAGACACTGAGCGGCTCCCGGTTCGGCCCCGCCGAGTTGCAGCGGATGATCGATCTCGCCAGAGGCCCGGAGACGGAGCTCATCGAGGGCAGGTACCCGGTCGCCGATCTCGTGGAGGGCCTCTTGCGGCTCGAACTCTTCCCCGATGACCAGGTCGCCGCCCGCCAGGTGCTGCGGGCAGCGGCTGACTTCGACGAGCGCACAGGCCGTTTCGGCGACACATTCGCCCGCGCGGCCACAGCCAAGGCCTGGTGGGCTCTCGGCAGACCCGACGAGGCGATCAGAGGCGAGCTGGCCGCTCTCCGGGCGCGCCTGGCCGACGCGCTCCTCCAAACCCGCGTCGGCCGTTCCCTCGCGGTGACACGCGACACGGCCGAGGACGCACTGGGAACCGCGTCCCGGGCGCTGGCCGGCGGCCGGGACGCGGCGGCCGTCGAGGCCCTGGAACTCGCCCGGGGGACGACCTTGTACGCGGCCACCGCCGGGTTGCCGGACGAGCCCGCGCCGGATCCGAGCGGGCGGACGATCCCCCTCCCGACGGACGTGCGCAGCAGGGCGGTGATCGAGCGTGCCACCGAGCCGGGGTTCCTCGATCCGCCCACGGTCCCGCAGATCGCGGCGGCGCTGCGCGACCACGGCTGGGACGCCCTGGCCTACCTGCTGCCCAGAAGCGGGGGCGGCCACGGCCGGGCACTGATGATCCGCCCGGACGGGACGGTCCGGACGCTGCCGCTGCCCGGCCTCGACGGCGAGGAGGTGGCGCGCGTGCGCGCCTATGAGCGGGCTCATCAGCGCTCGCTCTCCCTGGACGAACGAGCACCGTGGCGGGCGGCCCTTCTCGACCTCGGCGCGTGGGCGTGGCGCGTGGTCATGGAGCCGTTGCTGACCGAGATCGCGGCGGGCCGGCCGCTGGCTCGCGTGGTCCTGGTTCCCTGGGGAACCCTGGGCGCGGTGCCGTGGCAGGCGGCTGGCGATCCCGCGAGCGGCGTGTACGCCTGCCAGCGGGCGGTGATCTCGTTCGCCGTCTCAGCCAGGCAGCTCATCCGCACCGCGCCGCCGTACCCCGACCACCACGCCCGCCCCGCCATCGTGGCCGACCCAGGAGGGGCGAGGCTACGCTGGTGCCGCTGGGAGTGCGATGAGCTGTCGCGCCTGTTCTACTCCTCCGCGCGGCGGTTCGGGCGGTGGAAGGGGGACGAGGTGACGCCGGTCGCCACGCCGGCCACGCTGCTCGACCTGCTGCCAGGAGGCACCTGGCCCGCCACACTGCTGCACTTCGGCGGCCACGCCGAATCCACGCAGTCGCCCGTGGACGCGAAGCTCCGGCTGGCCGGCGAGGTGACGGCCGGGCAGTTGCTCGCCCGGCCCCGCGCGGGCGGCCCCGGGCCGCTGGTCGTCCTGTCCGCCTGCACGAGCGACTTCACCGCCGAAGACTACGACGAGGCGCTGACACTGGCGACCGCGCTGCTCGCGGCCGGGGCCTCGACCGTCATCGGGTCGCGCTGGGGCGTCGAGGACGACGCACGCACCGCCCTCCTGATGGTGATGTATCACGCGTTCCTCGCCACCTGTGATCGAGCCGAGGCGCTGCGACGCACTCAGGTCTGGGCGCTGGCACCGCGCAGGGAGGACCTCCCTCCCGGGATCTCGGCGGGGCTGGTGCGGCTGGCCTTCGAGCTGGATTTGGCGGATCCGGTGATCTGGGCCGCCTTCACGCACCAGGGACGCTGAGCGGCCGGTCGGCCCGCTTGGGAGACGGGCCGAGCGTGACCCCGTACGGGGCGAGCAGGCCGGTCAGTTGGTCGTGGCAGCGCTCGTCGGCGAGCAGGTAGCCCTCGTTCGCGACCGGCTGGAAGGCGTCCATGCACCGGTCGCCGAAGAACATCATGGCCTCACGCGGACGATCCCGCTTCGCCTGCCAGATCAACCCCTGCGGCACCAGGTTCGGCCAGGCGTGCTGGCCACGCCAGTCGCGTTCGTGCAGCCACAACGACCAGTGACGGGTGATGTGGTAGTACTCCGCCTCCGCGTCGAGCAGCCAGCCGTCCTGGCAGACGCCGCTGAGGTCCTCCGCGCTGAGCAGCGACACCAGCCGGAGGTCGCGGACGACGTCGATCGCCGACATGCGCAGAGCCTCCAGCCTGGCGTGCCGCACGAGCCGGCCCCCGTTCTCGCCGTCGAACAGCAGGCTGCGAACCACCGTCTCCATCAGCGCGGTGGACTGCTCCCGGGCCGCGTACAGGTAGGGGAACGGCCGCATCATCGTGCAGTCGAACCGGCCGCCGCCGATCTTCCTGTCGGCCGGCACGGGATTGCAGGCGTCGGCCGCGTATCGCGCGCTGTGCACCCGCCAGAGCCGTGTGCCGGCGGGCAGGACCTTCATCGCGACCTGGCCAGGACACCGTTCTGGCGGCAGTTGGAGCGGCACGGTCAGATCCTTTCCAGCTCGGCCTGGGCGGCCGCCACGAGGTCGTCGTCGCGCTCTGTGCCGATGAGGTCCGCGGGCGCCGCACCCAGCCAGGCGTTGCCGCCGAGCCACCAGTCGGCGACGCCCCAGGGGTCTTCCTCTGCGTTGAGCAGGCTGTTGACCAGCAGGACGAGGGGTCTTGCGCGGCCGTCCGCGTCGAACTGGAACGCGGGCAGGCGGGTCGTGCCCTCCGGCGTGTCCAGGCGGACCAGCCCGGCGCCGTAGCCGTCGGCGACCTCGCCCGGCAGGTGTGACGGCGCGCCGAGCAGCCGCCGCTGGACTGCGGCCAGCAGCTCGGCGGGCGAGCGCGAGGGATCCGGCATCTCGGGGAGCAGCCGGTGGCCATACCTCTCGATCAACTCGCCCCACATCGCTCCGGCCTGATCCACCGGCTCGTCCGCCCGGTCCAGCCGGCGGATCCCGGTGGGGATCGCTCGGCGGACGGGATGTCCGGGAGGAAGCCACGGCTCCACCACGTCCATGATCGAGATGACGAGGTCGTTCAGGCGCTCGCGGCCGGTGGGGCGCTGGAGTTCGGACAACAACCGATCCAGCTCGTCCTGGTCGTCCGCGTCGAGATGGGAGCGGACATCAGGGAGGTGCTTGGCGAGCGTCCTGAGGAAGTGGGGCACGTCCATGCGGTGGGACTCCGATTCCTGAGTCGTAGTCCATTGATCAACGAGCGTGCCACAGATTTTTATGAGATGAAAGCCATTCCATGCTTATGTCGTACAGAATAGACGGGTGTCGGTGTTGGTGGGGGTGGTGCCTGATTCCAGATGATTGTGGATTTTTATGGAATGGGGCATCTTCGCCCGGAGGTCGTCGTCCTTCTTGGGAGCGGTGATTCACGAGTGGGCGCTGCGGGGGGTCCTGATCGAGATAGGTGTCCAGGTGAACGGTAAGCCGATCTTAGTTCTCCACATTCCTCACATTCCGGACAAATGCTACCTTGTCACGATATCGAAAAATGTGTAGTAGCCTTCGTTGCCTCGCCTCCGATTCACCGACTTTCGGGAGAGGTGAATTCCCGAATGATCACACTCGTACCGCGAGGCGAAATTACGCCAGTCGTGCCGGAAATCTCCGGAAACGGGCCAGTTCCTCGACGGCCCTCACCCCCCAGGTAGGTGACGATGCAAGTGAAGGATGACGGGCGCGGCGCCCAGTTGGGCGAAGGCCGCGTTCACCGCGGGCCCGAGACGGGCGTTGACGTCCGGCTCGATACAGATCACGCACGCGGGCTCTCTGTCCGTAACGAAGTCGCCCTCGCGTGCGCTGTCCAAAGTGACATGTGCGGAGGGGGCCATGGTGAGTGACGATGTCGCGACCACCGCGCCGGACGAGGCCGAAGCGGGTGGGGAGCAGGCACAGGCGCCGGAGCAGCCGGGGCTGGACGAGCGGATGGCGGCGATCGAGAGTGCGGTCGCGGAGTTCAACCGCAGGTCCGCGCATCGCGAGGCGGTGATCGACCGGCTGCACGAGGAGAACCAGGTGCTGCGCGGTGGCCTGCACCGCACGATCCTGGAGCCGGTGGTGACCGACCTGATCCGCATGTACGACTCACTGCTGCGCGAGTCGGCCCGCCTGTCCGGCGAACACGCGGACCCGGCCTTCGGCAGGCTGCTGGAGAGCTTCGCCGACGACACGCTGCTGTTGCTGGAGCGCTGCGGGCTCGAGGAGTTCACGGCCCGGCCGGGAGACCGCTTCGACGCGGGCCGGCACACCGCGGTGTCCGTCGTTCCCGCCCCGGACGAGACGGCGGACAACACCGTAGCCGAGGTCATGGCGATCGGCTTCGTGGAGCGGGAGACGGGCCGGGTGCGCCGTCCGGTGCGAGCCAGCTTCCACCAGTACCGCCGCACCCAGTCCGCGGAGCACGTGGGGCCCGCGGAGCACGTGGGGTCCGGGGAGACCGCGCAGCCCACGGAGACCGTGCATGTGGCGGACACCGTGCAGGCGGCGGAGACCGTGCAGCCGGCCGAGGCTGTGCGGCAGCAGGAACCGGAAGCCGGGGCCGCCCCGATTCCGGACATGACCTGATCGAGCGAGGGGGACACCGCGCATGGCAACGTACGGCATCGATCTCGGTACCACCTACTCCTGCATCGCCTACTTCGACGACACCGGCCGGCCGGTCGTCACCAAGAACGCGGTCGGCCAGGAGACCACCCCGTCGGTGGTCTACTTCGAGACACCGGACCACGTCGTGGTCGGGCAGGAGGCCAAGGGCTCGGCCAAGCTCTTCCCCGACCTGGTGGTCTCGCTGATCAAGCGGCAGATGGGGCAGAAGTTCGAGCTCGACTTCCACGGTGCCTCGCACACGCCCGAATCAGTGTCGGCACTCATTCTCAAGGAGATGGCCAAGGCCGCCGCCGAGCACACCCACGAGGAGGTGCGCGACGTCGTCATCACGGTGCCCGCGTACTTCGGCGTCGCCGAACGCGAGGCCACCCGCAAGGCCGGCGAGATCGCCGGGCTCAACGTGCTCAACCTGATTCCCGAGCCGGTGGCCGCCGCGCTGCACTATGAGACTCTCTCGGCGGAGCAGTCCACCACCATCCTCGTGTACGACCTGGGCGGCGGCACCTTCGACACCACGGTCATCCGCCTGGAGGGCAACGACGTACGGGTGGTCTGCACCGACGGCGACCACCGGCTCGGCGGCGCGGACTGGGACGAGCGCATCGCCGACCATCTGCTGGAGCGTTTCATGGCCGAGAACGCCGGCTCGGCGGCGGACCGGAGCGAGGACTTCCTGCAAGAGCTGGCCGGTGCCGCCGAGGAGATGAAGAAGGGGCTCAGCGCGGCCATGTCCCGGCGCTACAACATGCGCTTCGACGGCGGCACCGCCAGGGTGGAGCTGACCCGTGAGCACTTCGAGAGCCTCACGGAGGACCTGCTCGCCCGGACGTTCGAGATCACCAAGCGCACGGTCGACAAGGCCGCCGAGCACGGGATCGATCACTTCGACGACGTGCTGCTGGTCGGCGGCTCGGTCCGGATGCCCGCGGTGGCGGAAGGGCTGCGGCAGCGCTTCGGCTTCGACCCCAAACTCCACGATCCGGACCTGGCGGTGGCCAAGGGGGCGGCCAAGTTCGCGCTGATCGAGGCGGTTAAGGTGCGCCTGCCCGGCGACGCGGAGAAGCTGTCGGAGGCGGAGACGCGGGAGGCGTACGAACAGGCGGCCGACCAGCTCGGGCTGGAGCCGGAGAAGGTGCGGATGCTGGCCGGCCGGCGGGTGACGACCGTGGTGCCGCGCGCGTTCGGCGTCAAGGTGGTCGACTTCGCCGACGACGGGAGCGAGGTGTTCACCGTGAGCCACGTCCTCAAGGCGAACACCGCGCTGCCCGCGGCGCCCGGCGCCGAGCGGTTCGCGACGGCGTACGAGAACCAGACCGAGATCAAGATCGAGATCTGGGAGCAGGCCGGATCGATCGAATCGCCGGAGCTGTCCGACAACGCAAAAATCGGCGAGGGCGTCATCCCCGAGCTGCCCAGGCTGCGCAAGAACTCTCCCATCGACATCTCCTTCGCCATGGACGAGCTGGGCACGCTCACGGTCCACGCCGTCGAGCTGCAGACGAAGAAGGACCTGCGCATCGAGGTACGCATCCAGGGGCTGTCGGACGCGCAGGTCCGGCAGGCCAAGGAAGCGGTCGCGCGTTACGCGGTCTCGGAGTGACGGCAGGCTGGCGAGTGACACAAGTGTTGGACAAGGACGCCTACCGGCGCGAGGTGCTCGACCCCGCACGCGCCCGGGGCAACGCGCTGCCTGCCGACCTGCTCGCGCGGTACGCGCTGCGCCCGGAGGAGGAACTGCAGGGCGATCGGCTGACCGAGCACCTGGCAGAGGTGGTCGCGTACTGGCGCACGGTCAGGCAACGGCAGAAGTCGTACGCGAAGCTGATCGACGGACTGCTCGTCGCGCACGCGAAGCTGACCGAGCAGAACGCCCTCACCTGGGACGCGCTGAAGGCCGAGACGGACCGGCAGGTGAAGGCGGCCACCACGCGGTTGGCGGAGGCGGCCGTCACACTGGCGGGCAGCGGATCCCGCATCAGCCGCGCCGCGCTCGGCCACCTGGTCGCCGACACCGGAGGCACCCTCTCGGAGGCCGAGGTGCGCCAGATCCTGGTCGAGCACGGCATCTCCATCGTCGAGCGGACCTGGGTCCTGCCCGACGCGCCGCCCTGGCCCGCGCACCGGACCATGCGCAACGCCCTCAACCTGCTCGGCCTGCGGTTGTCGGCCGAGGTCGTGGTCGGCACGGAAGAAGTGCGCCGCGGCTTCCGGCTGCGTGACGGCTTCCGGCTGGCCGGCGGAGCGCCGGCAGGGGTAGCGCTGACCAAGGAGAAGATCGCCGCTGTCCTGCGAGATTCGGCGGCTCGGGTCAGGGACGAGCGCAAGGCCGCGACCGAGAGCGTGCTGTCCACCCTGAAGGAGGCGGCGGGCGAACCGGAGCGGCTGGACGCGATGCTCCTCTGGGAGGTCATGGAAATCCTGCGGCCGCAGGTGGCCGCAGGACTGCCGGCCAAGATGATCAGTGAGCAGGCCGCGGCCCTGGGGCTGGTCAGGGAGGAGGCGGAGGAGCTGGCGCTGGCGATGCTCGCGCACGAGCCTCGCTCCGCCGGACCGGCGTATCAGATCCAGGAGGCGCTGGAAGAAGGCCGGCTGCGTGCCGCCGAGCGCCTGCTGCCGGGGCTGGCGCCCGACGATCCACTGCGTGGCCGCATCGAGGAGCGCGGCCGTCAGGTCGCTGCGTGGACCGGGCAGGCCACCGAAGAGCTGGCCGCCGGCTGTACGGAGGCGGCGGCCGAACTGCTCGACAAGGCCTGGCGGAGCGCAGCGGACGATGAGGCCATCGGCGATCGGCTGCGTGCCCTGCCGCCGCCTCCGGCCGGCGACGTGCGCGCGGGAGCGCAGAGCAGCCGGGTGACAGTGGCGTGGGCCCCGAGCGCCGCCCACGTCGGCCCCGTCCACTACCGCGTGGTCCGCACCATCGGCGCTCCGGCGAGCGGGGCGGCCGACGGCATCACGGTCGGCGAGACGGAGACCAACGAGCTGGTGGACCGGGCACCGCCACCCGCCGAGGAGCTGTATTACACCGTATTCGCCGGGCGTGCCGCCGGCATCTGGTCGGCACCCGTCTCCGCCCCTCGGCTGACCGTGCTGCCCGAGATCATCGCGCCGGCGGTGACAGCGGGAGAGCGGGAGGTGACCGCGACGTGGCGGCTGCCGCCGGGCGCGTCGGAGGCCATCGTGAGCAGGCTCGACCCGCACGTCGGGCAGCCGACGAGCAGAGGCGGGAGCGGGTTCGCCGACGTGGGGGTGACGCCGGGGGAGACCTATCGCTACCGGGTCCAGGTCGCCTACGAACGCTCCGACGGCACGAGGCGGCTCTCACGCGGCGTCGTGCTGACGGGGCTGCCGGAGAGCGCGCCGCGGGCGGTCCTGGATCTGACGGTCGAGCTGGACGGCGAGCCTCCCGCGGCGCGGATCGGCTGGCCCCCACCGGCCGGCGGGCGCGTGGTCATCCGCGCCGCGGACGGCCCGCCGCCCTGGCCGCGCGGCACGACGCTCACGCAGGCCGAGGTGGAGCGGTACGGCTCCGAGGTGCCGGCCGTGCCCGCAGAGGGCGCGAACGGCTGGATGACCATCCGCGCGCCGCTGGCCGGCGCCTACTTCACTGCGGTCAGCGTCGGCGCCGGTCGAGCGGTGATCGGTGCCTCCGCCCGGCTCGTCATCGTGGAGCCGGTACGTGAGCTGACCGCACTGCGGCTCGGGGACACGATGGCGCTGAGCTGGCAGTGGCCGGTCGGCGCCCAGCTCGTGGAGGTGACCTGGGCGCCAGCCGGAGCGAGCGTGGAGGAGCCGGGCGCAGGGACGGTCACCGTCGAGTGCCGGCGCCGTGCCTACGAGGACAACGGCTGCCGAATCGAGATCGGGCCGGGTGCGGTCGTGGCCAGCGTGCGCACGGTGGCCGGCGAGATCCGCTCCAGGCCGGTGACGGCGAGCGTCCCAGGGATCGGCCCTGAGGTCCGCTACGAGTTCCGCCGCCCCCGGCTGTCGCGGCGCCGCGAGGCCGTGCTGATCCTGACCGCGGAACGACACTGCCAGGTGCCGCCGCTGGTCGTCGTGCGCCGGGCGGGCACCGTGCTCCCGCTGCGGCCCGAGCAGGGCGAGGTGATCCACGAGGTGCCGGCGCAGGAGCTGAGCCCGGACAGCCCGCTCACGCTGCGGATCGCGGTGCCGCACGCCGCGAAGCCGTCAAGGCTGGCTTGTTTCGTGGCTTCCGGCACGGCCGACGTGGTGACCCTGATCCCGCTTCCAGGAACGTGGTGAACGATGAGGATCCCCCTACTGCCCACCTTGACCTGCCCGTACTGCTACCAGCCATTCCAGTCGCGGAAGGTCATGTTCCGTTGCACCGGGTTGCTCGGCCCCAACGGCAAGAGGTGTGAGGCCAAGCGCGACACGGCGTTGTCCGGCCGGTTCCGGATGAACGAGGCGCTGCCCCCGGTGTTCAGCCCAGGCTCGCTGGCTACCAGCCGGCGCATGAGCGCGTGCTGCCCCGGCTGCGGCGGCGAGTCGACCCAGCGCATCTGCCCGCATTGCCACAGCCAGCTGCCGGTGCACTTCGGCCGGGTCGACAGCCGGCTCATCGCGCTGATCGGCGCCAAGGGCACCGGCAAGACCATCTACATGACGGTCCTGCTGCACGAGCTGATGCACTCGGTGGGGCGACGCTTCGACGCCGCCGTGGTCGGTTCGGACGACCACACGCGCAGCGAGTTCTCCAAGCGGTACGAGGAGATGCTCTACCGGCAGAACGTGCTGCCCGCCACGACGGTCCCCGGACAGGCGGAGCTGCGGCGCCCGCTGGTCTTCAAGGTCTCCCTCGACCGCTCGGGGCTGTTCGGCACCCGTGACCGGCACACGATCACCTCGTTCTTCGACACCGCGGGAGAGGACCTGATCACGAAGCAGAGCGTGGACCTCAACGTCCGCTACCTGCGCAGCGCCGACGGCATCATCCTGCTCCTCGACCCCCTGCAGATGCGCGGCGCTCGCGCCGCCGCGCGGCCGGGCGTCCGGCTGCCGGACTCCGACGCAAAGACCGATCATCCGGTGAACGTGCTGGCCCGGGTCACCGAGGTGCTCTACGAGGCTCACGGCCGCGGCCCGAACCGGCGCCTGGAGATCCCGGTCGCCGTCGCCATGTCCAAAATCGACGCGCTGCGGGACGGCTTCGCCGCGGGCAGCCCGCTGCTCCGTGAGCCGCCCGCCGACCAGCCCGTCTTCGACCAGGCCGACAGCCTGGCCGTGCACGATCACGTGCGGGCGCTGCTGCACGAATGGGAGGGCGAGCAGATCGACCAGATCATGCGCAAGCACTACGCGTCCTACCGCTACTTCGGACTGTCCTCCCTGGGCGACAGCCCGACGGCCGACAACCGCGTCGATCCCCGGGGCATCCATCCGTACCGGGTGGCTGACCCCTTTCTGTGGCTGCTCAGCCGGCTGAACGCGCTCCCGTCCACCAAGGGGTGACATGGACTTCCACCAGCTCTATTACACGTCGTGCCGATCGGGGCTGTCGGGGTATGCCGGCTACCAGTTCAACGCGGTCACGCCGGGCGTGGCCCCCGAGGTGATGAGCGAGGTCGAGGCGCTCAGCTCGTACGAGCCGCCCAGCACGCTGGGGCACTCGCCGACGCCCGAGCAGATCGCCGGTTGCCCAGTGAACCTGTGCTTCGTGCCAGGCCCGCGGCCGATCGCGGCCAACGTCGTCTTCACCGGCACCGACTACTCCGGCAGGTTCGGCAACTATTTCGCGCACGCGCTCGTGCCCGAGGCGGGCAGCTGGCAGGGGCCGCTGCCCATCGAGCTGTGGCGGGCGGCGTTGTGGACCCGGGAGACGGTGGACGGCACCGAGCTGCCGCCCGTGCCGAGCCCGCTTCCGGCCGGGCCGCTCGGCCGCGACGCCGTGGACGACTTCCTGGACAGGGCACCCGGCCGGTCGCTGCTGCCCGCCCTGCTCAGCGCCGTGGAGCGGGCCGTGCTCGACGAGGAACGCTCGGTGGTGATCTACGCGGCGGACGCCGACGAGGTGGCGCGCTGGATCGCCGCGGTGTCCTTCCTGCTGCCGCCGCCGGTGGCCGCCCGGATGTCGTTCGCGACCTATCAGTTCCGCCCGTCCTACAGCAGATACCACGTGATCGGCACGCAGCCAGGAGCGGAGATCGTCGCGGACGAGCGCTCGTTCCAGGCGTTCTATCTGTTCGACTTCACGACAGGCCGGGCCTCCGAGTCGGAGGTGGGCCCGCTGCCGGTGTTGCTGGCGGCGGCCGGGACGGTGGCGGCCGGGCCTCTCTGGCGCCGGGCGGCGGCGCTGGCTGCGGGCGGCGAGGTGCGGCTGGCCGACTGGTACGCGGTCGCGGTCGCGGCCGCGCTGCTGGACGGCGGGGTGGGCGTCGGGCCGGAGGAGCTCGACGCGGTCTGCGCCTGGATGGCGGAGCATGGACCACGCCTCGATGGCGGCATACTCGCCACCATCGCCGCGGCCGTGCTCGGTCACGACGCCGTCTCCGCCGCCCACCTGACCGGTCTGGCCGACGCAGCCGCCGAGGGCGGGCAGGCGGAGCTGCTCGCGCAGACGGAGGAGCTCCTGGTGACGCGCCAGGTCGCCGAGACGGTCAGGCCGGAGGGGACCGATTCGCACGCGGGGGTCGCGGCCGAGGTTCCGTCTGCGGTGCCGGTCAGCCGGCGGCTGCGGTCGCAGAAGGCCCGCGAGTTCGCCGCGGACAGGTACACCCGGGCGCTGGCCGAGGCCGATCCCGCCACCGTGCTGCGCCTGCTGCGGCTGGCCGTGGCGCACGACATCAGGCCAGACGCCCGCGCCCTGCGGGAGTGCGGCCTGCGGACGATCGGCCCAGAACTGCTGCGGCAGCGGCCTGAACCCGCCACGTACGAGGCCGTGCAGCGCTGGCCGGACCTGCGTTCAGGGGTGCTGGCGTGCCTCGATCACGCCGCGGCCGAGGGGCGGTCGCTGCGCGAGGTGTTCGAGCTCGGGCTGGACACGGCCATACCCGAGGAGGAACTGCTCGCCCAGCCGGCCCTGCGCGAGGCCGCCCTGCTCGTCCGCGCCCGCAGACAGCCGGAGCGCCGTGTGGACACGGCGCTCGCGCTGCTGTCCGGGCGGGGCCGCAGCCTCGACGAGACCGTGCTGAGGGAACTCTGGCCGGGCGGCTGGTCCGTGAGCGACGCCACGGCGATGCTGAGGAGACTTCCCTCCTCGGCACTCGGCGACCCGGTGCTGGTTGCCTGGGTGACGGCGGTGCTGGACAGGCCGCTGCCTGACGGCGACCGCCAGGGGATGGACTCGTACGCGGCACTGTGCGGTCTGCTGGCCAGGTTGCCGCTGGCCGGGACGTTGCCGGTCGGCTCGCGGGATCGGGTCGCGGAAATGGTGCGGATCCACGAGACGGAGCGGCGCATCGTGGACGCCGCCCGTCAGGGAGACGACAAGAAGTGGCGCGCGGCCATCCAGACGCTGCTCGCGTTTCACGCGGCCACCAAGACGCCGGCCGTCCGGACCTACCTGCGGACGCACTTGGCGGAGCAACTGGTGTCGGGGCCGCACGAGCGGCTTCCGACGCTGATCGCGCACGCGCCCCCGGAGATCGCGCAGGCCTATCTGGATGACCTGGACCGGCAGTTGGGCGGGGAGCAGGCGGGCGCGACCGCCGCCACGGCGTTCGCCACCCTCTACACCGCGCTGGCCCACCGGGACACGGTGCACGTCGCCGATGCTCTGCAGGACGTTCTGCTCACCCACCTGTCCGAGTGGCGCAAACGCGATCTCAACGACGTCGAGCACGAACTGCGCGGCCACTCCAACCGCATGGCCGACGAGTTCAGGCGCTGGCGGCTGGCACACTGCCGCCCCCGGCGGCGCTGGCTCCCGAGCTGGCCGTCGCCCAGCTGAGCACCGCTTCACGAAGGGGATCACACCATGTCGGGATACTACGGCGGGTCTCAGTCGAGATACCGCCGCAACCCGGTCCCATCCGGCGACGGGGCCGCCGTGGGTTGCGGCTGCCTGGTGGCCATGTGCCTGTCGCCTCTGCTGTTGTGGCTGCTCATCCCGGCGACGTCCGTGATGGTGGTTTGCGCCACGGGGCACTGCCTGTACGAGTACCTCAAACGGCTGGCCTCTGTCATGGGCGTCGGCCGGTGGGCGGCGGCCGCGCCTGTCCCGCCGCCGCCCGACCGGCCGGCCGGCCGGAACGAACCGGCCTACGTCCATTACCTGTTCGGGCCCGCGCTGGTCGACCTCCGGCACGCGGTACGGGTGGCCCTACCGGCGCCGTGGCAGGTCGGCAGGCGGTACGACCACCTGATCCGCCGCACCTTCCAGGGCCGCGATCCCGCCGGGCTGATGGTGCCGCTCGGCATCGTGAGCTGGCTGAGCATGGCGGTCGGCATCGGCAGCGGCTTCCTCGTCGTCACGATGTTGTGCCTGATCCAACTGACGATCGTGGGGCTCATGGCGTTCGCCGTCATCGCCGCCGGGTTCGTGCTGCGGGCGGCCGACTCCGGGATGCGCGTGGTCAAGGGCGTCCGGACCAGCTGTCCGTCCTGTCACCAGCACGTGCACTACCCCTCGTACGACTGCTCGGCATCGAGCTGCGGGCGGCGGCACCGCGACATCAGGCCCGGCCGGTTCGGAGTGGTCAAGCGCAGGTGCGCGTGCGGGACGCTGCTGCCGACCCTGCTGATCATGGGAAGCGGCGACGGGCGGATGCGGGCGTTCTGCCCGCACTGCGGGGAACCGATGTCGGCCGGCGCCGGTGCCGTGCCGGAGATCGTCATCCCGGTGCTCGGCGCGGCCACCACCGGCAAGACCCGCCTTATGACGGCGCTGGTCATGGGCCTGGTGGAGGGGCCAGGAGGACACGGGGCCACGACGCGCTTCGCCGACGAGCAGTCGGCGAACGCCTACCGCGGCCTGGCCGACAAGCTGCGCGCCGGCGTGCACACGTGGAAGACCATCAAGGCCAAGGACGCGCCGCTGCGGGCCTACTCGCTGCGTGTCGCGCCGCCCAGCGGCTCCCCGCGGCTGCTGCACATCTTCGACGCGCCCGGCGAGCTCGTCGGAAGGTCGGAGCTGCTGCGCGAGCTGCGCTACATCAAGGTCGCGCGCACGTTCCTGTTCACCCTCGACCTGCTGTCCGTGGACGCCGTCTGGGCGTCGTTACCGCCCGAGGAACAGGCCAGGCAGGCACAACTCCGCTCCGACGTGCCGACGGACTTCGTGTTCGGGCAGTTGGTCCAGAACATCGAAGGGCTCGGCGTCGCGACCACGCGGGCGCGCCTGGTCGTGGCGCTGACCAAGGACGACCTGGTATGCCACAGTCCCGTCCTGGCCGGCGTCGGCCACGGGAGCGAGGACATCCGCCGCTGGCTCGAGGGGCCCGCCGGGCTGGACGGCGTCGTACGCACGATGCGCCGGCACTTCGGCGAGATCCGCTTCTTCCGCACCTCCTCCTGGCTCCATGACGGGCTGATCGACCACAGCGTGCTGGATCTGTCCGGCTGGATCCTCGCCAAGGAGGGCCTGCGCGTCCACAACTCCGCGTGACACCCGAACCGAGAGGGGAACCAACGATGCACCCCAACCCGTACAGCCGGTGGCGGATGGCCGTCTTCGTGGTCGTCACCGTGGTCGCGGCCCTGTACGTGGTCTCCATCCTGGCCTCGTTGCTGCTGGCCGTGGCGGGGCGCTGAGATGCCGGGCGGAGGGAGCGGCCTGCGGAAGGCACAGGACGTGCCGCTGCCACCTGGGGCGATCGTCCCGGTGGAGCTGCACCAGCCGGAGCCGGGCGGCGCCACACTGGTCGGCGTCTTCCAGGACGCGTCGGGCGGGTGCCTGGCGACGCTCACCGACGAGCACAGGCTCATGGTGGAGCTGGCAGGGCTGCCCGAGGGAACCACGCGGGTCGTTCTCGCGGCCGAGGTCGCGGGCGGATCACTGTCCGGGATGAGCGGCCTGCGTTGCGCGGTGGGTTCCGGACTGGTCGTGCTCTCCGGAGCCGCAGCGGGGGCGGCGACGCCGGAGCCGGTGCACCTGCTCGGCGAATGCTATCTGCGTGAGGGGGCCTGGTGGTTCCGCGAGATCGGGTACGGGCTGGCGGGCGAGGCCGACCTGACCCGCGCGCTCGGGCCGGAGGCGGCCGGCTACCACCTTCGCCGCTCCGCCACACATTCCGCGCGGGCGGTGCCCGTGCCGGACGCCGCGGTCGGGCGGGAGAGGGCCGCGCCGCCGGACCCCGCCGGGCGTCCGGTGCGCGGGCTGCTCCCCATGGCGAGCCTGGAGTCCGCGCGCATGGTCGGCGAGCGCCGGGTGCGCGGCCCGGTGAGCCTGGAGGTGGCGGTGGACCTGTCCTACTCCATGGAGCAGTACTCCGGGCTGCGAACGGCGGCTCTGCGATCGCTGGGCGAGTTCGCCCGCCGGGAGATGGCCGACGGCGACCTGCTGAGCTCGGTGGCCTTCGCGGGCAGGGCCGCAGTGCTGGTCCCGCCGGTGGAAGTGCGCAGGCTCGGCCAGGTCACCGACCACCCGCAGGGATCGGTGGGCGAGGGGACGCTGCTGGAACCGGCGATCCGGCTGCTGGTGAAGCTGCGTGGCAGGCGTCCGGTCAAGCCCTGGGGGTGCAGCCTGATGGTGATCAGCGACGGCGAGTTCTTCGACGACGCCTACCGCCTGGACCCGATCATGCAGCGGACCGGTTACCAGGATGTCCACCTCGTGGTGCCGGAATCGGCGGACCGGCTGACAACGCGCTCGCACCGCTGGCACCGCCGCGCGACCCTGTGGCGGTTCCGAGACGCCGACCAGCTCGGCCTGATCTACGGCACGGTGTTCGCCACCATGACCGGCCAGCGCCTGGAGGGCCGATGACGGCGGACGACCGCGTCCCGCCCGCGTCCGGGCCGGACGGGCCCGCACCCGGAACGGCGGGGACGCAGAACCTTTCACCAGGTCCGGCCGGCACAGAAGGGGTGCCGCCGGGGCCCGGCGAGGGCGAGGCCGATCCGGGCGACCTGACCGTGCTCGCCGAGGCGCTGCTGGCCCGCGCCGAGCTCGACGAGGATCCGGCCGCGCTGGAAACCGCCCTCGCCTATGCCCGCCGGGCCTGCGCCGCGGACGGTCAGGACTCGCCGGCCACCGACGGTCCGCTGGAGCTCGCGATGGCGCGCTGCGTCCTGGGCGCGGCGCTCGCCCTGCGGGCGGAGTGGTTCCCCGCCGGTGCGGAGCAGGACCTGCGGGAGGCAGCCGAGGCGTTCCACGGATCGATCGGCCTCCTGCCCGGCGACGCCGAACCTGCCGCCCATGTGACCGGCAGGCTCGGGGTCACCCTGGCCATGGCCGCCCAGCGGGACGTACTCAGGCTGGGGGATGCCCCGGGGGAGAGGAAACGGGAGCGGAGCGAGCTGGACGGCCGGGTGGCCATGGCGCTCGGCACCCTGGACAAGGGCTGGCACGGCATGGCAGCCGACGATCCGTACCGGCCGGCCGTCAGGTACTGGCGCGGGATCATGCACGCCATGCGCTTCGCCATGCTCGGCGGGAGTGCCGAGGACGCGCGGAGGGGTCTGGACGATCTCGGCGCGGTACTCGAGGAGCCTGAACTGGGCGAGGCGATCGCCAATCGCTGCCACGTCTTCATGGCCCTGCTCCACTTCAACCGGTCGCTGCCGGAGGAGTTCCGCATCGGCGGGCAGGGCGCCACCCTGCGGCACTTCGCCCGCATCATGGCGTTGCGAGCCATGGCCGCTCCGGAGGACGCGCGGGCCGCGCTCACGCACCTGGACAGGATCGTCCTGCCGGACGACGACGGCCGGAGCGACGGCTCGGCGCTGCGTGAGCTGGTGACGCCGATGCGGATGGCGGCCACCGCCGCCGCCGGGGGGCTGGATCTGAGCACCGAGGTGCTGGACGAAGCCCTGGCGGACCTGGGTGAGGTGGCGGAGGGCGACGGAGCAGACGTCGAGCTGAAGGTGATGTACCAGCTTCTGCGTGCCGCCCGGACCGCCCACGGCGGCGGCCGCGAGGAGGTGGCCGCGGCCATGAGGTCCGTCACCGAGACGGTGGAAGGGCTCGGCGAGGACACACCGTTGCGTGACGTGCTGCAGGCCGTACTGGGGCAGTACCGCGACGCGGCCGGCGACCCCTGGGACATGGAGGCCTCCGCCTCCGAGGAGCGTGAGGCGGCGCTCCGGCTGCTGGAACAGGTCCTGGAGGAGATGCCGGACGACGATCCGGAGCGCGCGTCCACGCTGAGCCGGCTGGCCAGGTCCCTCATCCGCAGCCTGTCGCAGTCGTACTCGCTGGAACGGTTGCAGCGGGTCAGGGAACTGCTGCTCGCCGCCGCCGCGCGCGAGGCCGCCGACGCGGAGAATGACGCGCTCAACCAGTTCCTGCTCGTTCTCGTGGAGTGCATGCAGGGCAGCTGGAGCGAGAACCTGGGCGGGCCGGACGACATCGTTGACCGGATCAAATACGCGGTCACGCTGTTCCCCGCCGGCCACCGGCTGAAGGTGGCCGCGGCGACTCTGCTGACCATGGTGCTCGCTCAGCGCTTCATGTACGGCGGCGGGCTGGAGCACCTGGACGCGGCCGACTACTACGCGCGCCGGATAGCGGCGGAGACGGAGGAAAGCGAGGACTCCGACCCTACGGCGCTGCGCACCATGGACTGGCTGCAAGCCCTTACGCCGCTCCTGCGCAACCAGCACGAGCTCGACGGCCGCCATGTCGAGGAAATGATCGCCAGGCTGCGGTCGGTGGCCGGCCGGCTGCCCGAGGAACACCATCTCCGGCCCCGGATCGAGAGCGACATCCACGCGCTGCGGTTCGCCCGTGGCGCCTTCGGGCCCGAGGGCCTCGATCCGACGGCCTTCCAGGCCGATCCCGAGCGCTTCGCCGCGCTCATCGACGAGATGGAGGCCAAGGCACGGACGTCGCATCCCGACAGCCCGTATTTCTGCGCCGAACTGGGCGTGGCCGCGTTCGCCAGAGTCCATCACGGGTTCGTGCGCCGCGACGTGCGGGCGATGAACGCGGGACTCGCCGCGCTGGCGGAGGCGTACGACGCGGCCCCCGTCGGGTTGCCGCTGAGGCCCGTGCTGATGTCGCAGATCGGCGACGGCCTGGCCATGCGGTACGAGATCACCAGGGACCGCGCGGACCTGACCAATGCCATCGCGCGGCTGGAGGCGGCGCGCCGGGCACAGGAGTCCGACTCGTTCGGCGGCTTCGCGGCCGGAACCTTGAAGACGTTGTGCGACCTGTACCACCAGCGCAACGACGAGCGCCTCGGCGACCCTCGGCGAGTGGCCGAGGCGGGGCTCGAAGGCCTGCGGATCCGCGCCTGGAGGGTGATGCTGCAGAGCGACGCGGAACGTGCCTTCGACGCGGCGGTGGCCGGCGCGGGAGAAGCGGCGGAGGTGGCGCTGCGGTGCGTTGCCAGGGGGCTGCTCGACAGCGCGGTCGAGGCCCTGGAGTCGGGCCGGGCGATGGTCCTGCACACCGCGACCACCGACCTGGGCATGACGTCGCTGCTGCGAGAGGCCGGGTACGGCGATCTCGCCGCGGAATGGGAATCGGCGCTAGCGGAGCTCGCACCCGCCCCGTGGGACGCCTCGGAGACGGCCAGCCACGCGGACTTGGTGGAGAGGCTGCCGGAGGCTCGCGTGCCGAGCAACCTCAGGGATCGCGTCATGGCGGCCATCGAGGGCACGCAGACGGAACGCAGGCTGTTCGCCGCCCCGTCGATCGGTGAGATCGCGCGGACGCTGAGCGAGGCAGGCGCGGCGGCCCTCGCCTATCTCGTGCCTCACGAGGACGGTCGCGGGGGATTGGCCATCGTCGTGGACGCGGACGGGGAGGTCCGCGACGTGCGGCTACCGCGGCTGGCGACGGGGCAGGACAGCAGGCTGGCGGCGTTCGCGCGGGCGCAGCGCGACAGGGAAGACAGCGAGGGGGCCCTGCGCCGGTGGCGGTACGCCCTCGATGATCTGTGCGACTGGGCGTGGACCGCCGCCATGGAGCCCCTCATGAACGTCCTCGACCTGACCCGCCGGCGGCTGGTGCTGGTGCCCGTCGGGGAGCTCGGCGCCGTGCCCTGGCACGCCGCGCGCCGCGTAACCGGCAACGGCCTCACCCGGTACGCCTGCCAGGACGCCGTGATCTCGTACGCCGCCTCCGCCCGCCAGTACGTCGATGCCCGGCGGGCCGGCCACCGCCCATGGGCCGATGAGCCGGCGCTCGTCCGCATCCGTGGCCTGCACTGGGCCTGGGAAGAGGCCGAGACCCTCCACCGCCAGTTCTACGGGCACGGACGGCTGCTCGCCGGCCGCGGCACCGACGCTCCCCGAACGCCGTCCGCCATCCTCCCAGGACCGGCGTCCGCCACCGGCTCACGGACATCATCCCCCGCCACGGAGGACACGGCGGCCACCCCCGCCAACGTGCTCAGCCTGCTGCCTGGCGCCGGCACGGATGGTGTGACCCTCCTGCACCTGGGCTGTCACGCCGCCGCCGAGCGCCGTCCTGTCGACTCGCGGCTCCTGCTGGCCGGTGGCGAAGTCCTGCGGATGACGGACATCCTGCGCCAGGCTCGCGCACGCCCTGCCGGAGGACCCGGCGGCCTGGTCGTGCTGGCGGCCTGCGGCAGCGACCTGAGCAGCGGTCACCACGACGAGGCGCTGACCTTGACCAGCGCGTTCCTCGGTGCGGGAGCCAGCGGCGCGGTGGGTACGCGCTGGCCCGTCGACGACCTTCCGACCCTGCTGTGCATGATCATGTTCCACCACTATCTGAACTCCGGATACGACGACCCGGCTGTCGCGTTGCGCGCGGCTCAGCTGTGGATGCTGGACCCGCACCGGCGCGTCCCGCCGGCCCTGCGCGAGGACCTGGCCGGGCTGCTCGACGAGACGCCGCTGCACGAGCCCGAGTCGTGGGCGGCGTTCACCTACCAAGGCCGATGAGGGAGCCTCCATGACCGCGTTCGGGATCGATCTGGGCACGACCAACTCGTGCATCGCGTACGTCGACGACGCCGGGCGGCCCGTCGTGCTGAGGAACGCGAACCTCGAGTACACCACCCCCTCGGTCGTCTACTTCGAGCGCAAGGAGAGCGTGGTGATCGGCAGCGCCGCCAAGAACGCGGCCCTGCTGGCCCCCGACCGCGTCGTTCAGCTGATCAAGCGGCAGATCGGGCGCAAGGACGTCGAGTACGCCTTTGACGGCACGACGTACACGCCGGAGTCGATCTCGGCGCTGATCCTCAAGGATCTGGCGAACGCCGCCGAACGACAGCTCGGCACGCCGGTCCGCGAGGTGGTGATCACTGTGCCCGCCTACTTCGGCGTGGCGGAGCAGCAGGCCACCCGGCAGGCCGGCGAGATCGCCGGGTTGACGGTACTGGACGTGCTCTCCGAGCCGGTCGCCGCCGCGATCTCCCGGCAGGAGCAGCACCCGGCGTCCGGCGTACGGCATCTGCTGGTCTACGACCTGGGCGGCGGCACGTTCGACACCACCGTGATCAAGGTGGACGGCAAGGACGTCGTCACTGTCTGCACCGACGGTGACCGGCGGCTCGGCGGCGCCGACTGGGACGAGAAGATCAGGCGGTTCCTGCTCGACGCGTTCGCCGAACAACATCCGCGGCTGGATCCCACCGCGGACGAGGGCTTCATGCAGGACCTGTGGATCAAGGCCGAACAGGTCAAGGAAGAGCTGAGCAACGCGCTGACCCGTCGTAAGAACCTCCGTTTCGCCGGGCAGACCGCCCGGGTGGAGCTGAGCAGGAGCCGGCTGGAGGAGCTGACCGCCGACCTTCTCGACCGGACGATGAAAATCACCGAGGAGACGGTGGAGAAGGCCGGCCGCGAGGGCGTCGCCGAGATCGACGAGATCGTGCTGGTCGGTGGCATGACCCGGATGCCCGTGGTGGCGGATCGGCTGGAGCGGCTGCTCGGCAGGACACCCAGGCAGCACGAGCCCGATCTCGCGGTGGCGCGCGGCGCGGCCATGTTCGCCTTGATCAGGCAGACGCAGCAGGACGAGAGCGAGCACGTCGCCGACCGGCTCGGCATCACGAAGGCCCAGGCCGAGAACATGCGCTCGCGACGGGTGACCACGGTGATCCCGCGCGGCTTCGGCGTCAAGGTGCTCGACCACAACGACCCGCTGGCCGCCACGCAACCGCTGCGCGCGCGTTCTTACGTCATACACCTGCTGCCCGCCGGCACGCCGTTGCCCGCCGACACCGGGCCGGTCGTCGCCACCACCGCGATGGACAACCAGCCGGGCATCGAGCTGGAGGTGTGGGAGCAGAACGGGCGGGAGATCTCGGCGGAGCTGGCGGACAACACGCTGGTCGGGCGGGGGATGCTGCTCGGCCTGCCGCCGAGGCTGCCCAAGGGCACGCCGATCCACGTCACGTTCGCCATGGCGGCGACGGGGCTGCTCAGTGTGCACGCGACGGAGCCGGTGTCGGGCCGGGAGGTCCGTTTCGAGCTGCAGATCGGAGGTCTGGACGAGGCCGCCGTCGACCAGGCCAGGACGGCGGTGGCCCGCCATGACATCAGTTCCTGAGACGCGATAGGGGAGATCCATGGGACTACGGCAAGCGATGGCGGTGCTGGCCGAGCAGTGGCACGACATCCACTCCCGGCTGTCTCCGGAGGCGATCGAGGCGCTGTCGGACCTGGCGGGCAGGCTCCTCCGTGAGGACGACCAGGAGGCCGCCGAGGAGATCGCCCACGAGATCGCCGGCCTGTTGCGCAGGCGGCTGCCCGGCGACCACCCGTTCTCCGTGGCCCTGCGCGAGCGCACGGAACGGCGGGCGGGCGTCGCGGAACCCTCGCTGCCCCTCGCTGAATTACGCGCTCTGCTCAGCCACACCCCTTCGCCCGCTGAGGTGGAGCGGGAGGCCGTGGCCAGGCTGCTCGCGGCCCCGGCGCTGACGGCCGCCGAATTGCGTGCCCTGGGCCAGAACCCCGGCGATCCCGCACTGATCCGGCTGCAGGACGACGACGGTGCGGGCCGATGGCCAGCCTTCCAGTTCGATGCCGACGGCACACCCCTGCCGCTGGTACGGCTGATCAACGGGATTCTGGAGGCGTTCGACGACCCCCTCGGGGCGGCGAGCTGGTGGCTGAGCGACAACGGCTGGCTCGGCGACGCCCCCGCCAGGCTGATCGGACGGGTGCCCGACGAGCAACTGATCGCCGCTGCCCGTAGCGAGACGGCGGGGGTGTGACATGCCGAACACCGCTCCGCCCCGTCTCTACAGGGCGATCCCGCAGCTCTACCTGCTGCCGGCGGGGACCTCGCTTTGGCGGGTGCACCTGAGGTGCTACAAGGCCACCGACTTCAATCCCCGGGAGAGCACCGGCGAGCCCAGGAGGACGGACGCCAACTTCGGCGGCGGCCGCTTCGACGGCACCGACCGCGACCCTTATCCCAGCTACTACGCCGGCCTGGCCGCTGAGACGGCGCTGGCCGAGACGCTGCTGCGAGACCTGCCCTTCAACGATCGGGGATACCGGATCATCCCGCGCGTCCTCGTCCGCGAACGGCGCGCGAGCGTCGTGGTGAACACCGAGGACCTGATCCTGGTCGACCTGCTGTCCGGCGTGGCCTGGGCGGCCGTGGCCCAGGACGGCTGGCTCGTCCACGCCGATCCGCGCGACTACCACGCGACCAGGCGGTGGGCGAGCTGGATCAGGGAGCAGGAGCCGCGGGCACAGGGCCTGATCTGGCCTTCGAAGAGGGAGGGCGGGGAACCGTCCGTGGTGCTCTTCGGTGACCGCTGCCCGGCCGGCTGCCTGACGCCTGACTCCTTCGGGCGGGATCTGGATGACCTGGAGGGGGCCGACTGGGTGAACGAGCGGCTGGCTCCCTACCGGGCGCACCTCACCCGCCCGCGGCGGGCAGCGGCCTGGGCGGCTAAAGAGTGAGGCGCGGACGGACGCGGTCAGCCAGCAGCGACATCAGCCGATCGACGGTGACGGCCTCCAGCGGAACCACCACGGCGCCATGCCCATCGCCCAGCGCCGCACCGTCCTCAGGCACGGCCACGACCACGCACCCCGCCGCCAGGGCCGCCGCGATCCCCCGCCCCGAGTCCTCCAACGCCACACAGTTCCGCGGATCGACCCCCAACCGCTCGGCCGCCGTCAGATAAGCCTCCGGATCAGGCTTGGGACGGCTCACCTCGTCACCGCACACCACGACGTCGAACAGACCAGGCTCCAACTGGGCCAGCACCTCAGTGACAAGGGCCCGGTGGCTGGAGGTCACGAGGGCGGTGGCGATGCCCTGCCGCCGTACGGACTCCACCACCGCCTGCGCGGCGGGCCGCCACGGCACCCCGAGGGCGAACAGTTGCCGGGTGCGCTCCAGCAGCCACGCGGCGGACTCCTCGACGTCCGCCTCGACGCCCAGGTCCTCGTGGATGATCCGGGTGGTGTCCCGCAGGTTCCCGCCGATCACCCGGCGGCGGGTCTCGGACGACAGCGTGCCGCCGAGCATCTCGGCCAGGTCGGCGAGGCTGACGTCCCAGAGGGGTTCGCTGTCGAACAGGGTGCCGTCCATGTCGAACAGCACCGCCTCCAACGGACCGGAGCCAGAAGCGACAGGCGGCCCGGAGCCGGGGGCGGCCGTCATCGCAGGGCCTCGGCGAGCCAGCGGCGCACCGTGCGGGGATCGTCGCTGGTCGTCCCGTCCACACCGAGTTCGAGCCAGTGCCGCAGATCGTCCTCGGTGCGGGTCGGCCAGCCGTGCACGGGGAAGCCCTCGTCGTGCAGTTGCCGGACGATCTCAGCGGTCAGCCCTTCCCCGCCGCTGTGGATGCGGCAGGAGCCGGTCTCCTCGATCAGCTTCCGGTAGCCGCCCGGGTGGGACTCGGCGTCGGTCCACCTGGAGACGATGATGCCGCGCGGGATGTCCGGCAGTTTCCGGGCCACGGTGGTCATCGCCTCGGCCGAGAAGCCGGTCAGGATGGTTCGTGCGGCGTAGGCGGGGTGGCGGGGGAAGAAGCCGGCCAGGCCGTCGATGGCGGCCAGGTCCTTGATCTCCAGCTGGACGAACCGCGTCGTCGCCTGGTACATCTGCTCCAGCGTGGGCACCCGCTCGCCCGCGCCGACGTCCACCGAGCCGATCTTCGACCAGGGCAGCTCCGCGACCGGGCCCAGGTCCTTGCCTGACGGGCCGGCCGCGACCCGGTCCAGGGTGGCGTCGTGCAGCATGAAGAGCTGCCCGTCGGAGCTGATGCGGACGTCGGTCTCCAGCTCGTCGACGCCGGCCTCTTCCGCCACGCGGAAGGACGCGACGGTGTTCTCGGGTGCTTCGGCCATGGCGCCACGGTGTCCGACAATGGCAAATGCCACGATTTTCCTCTCTGAATGGATGGGTCAGGACGCGACCAGGCGCTGGTACTTCGGCAGTACGCGCTGGATGGCCGGGTCGAGGTTGCGGGCCGCTTCGCGCAGCGCCTCGCGCGGGTCGGCGTCGGAGGCGTACACCTTCTCCAGCACGATCAGCATCTCGGAGATCGTCTCGTTGACGTACCGGCGCATCACGTCCGCTTGGCGGGCGCGGCCGAGCTGGTCCTGGGCGATCTGGTACGCGGGCGTCGCGGCGTTGCGTTCCTTGATCTCGGAGGAGTTGAGCGAGCTGGTGGTCACGGGGAGGTAGCCGGTGTTCAGGCTCCATTCGGGCGCGCCCGTGCCGGCCAGGTACTTGATCAGTTCCCAGGTCGCCTGCTTGCGCGCCTTCGTGGAGTTACGCATGACCGCGAGCCCGCTGCCTCCCGTCGGTACGCCCGGAGCGTCCTGCTCGGGCAGGAACGCGGCGCCGAACTCGAACTTGGCCGCCTTGAGCAGCGACGTGAGCGCACCAGTGGAGTTGCAGATGGTCGCCGTCACGCCGGCGACGAAGTCGGCGTTGATGTCGCCCGACAGGTAGGCCATGCGGTCGTCGTGGATGAACGCGCGATCGAACTCCAGGGCGCGGACGGTCTGCTCGGAGTCCAGCCTGGGCGTCATGCCGTCGGAGTAGCCGCCGTTGAAGGCCCAGGTCGAGCCCTGGAAGTACCAGTCGTCCTTGCCGGTGTAGCCGCGCATCTTGACCGGCGAGCCGCGGTACTTGAAGTTCTTGAGCTGGCGTCCCCATTCGCGCAGCTCGGTGAACGTCTTCGGGCCGCGGTCGGGCAGCCCGGCGGCGGCGAAGATCTCCTTGTTGTAGTAGAAGAGCGGCGTCGAGCGGGCCCAGGGCAGCCAGTGGACCTGGCCGCGGACGGTGCCCTCGGCCAGGAACCTCGGGTGGAAGGCGTCGGGGCCGAAGCCCGCGTCGAAGTAGCCGCTCAGCGGTTCCAGCGTCTCGGCGAGGAAGTAGCGGTTCCAGTTCACGTCGCTGAGCGTGACGAGGTCGGGGACCTGCGCCACGGCGAAGCTGGCGGCCAGCTTCGAGTCGAGCGCGGGGTAGCCGGGGAACAGCTGGATCTCGCAGAAGATGTCCTGCTGCGAAGCGTTGAACCCGTCGATGATCGACTGCAGGACGGTGGCGTTGTGTGCGGTGAACGCGCTCCACAACACGATCCGCTCGCGGCGCGCGAACTGCGCCGGCACCTGCCCGCTCACCTGGGCGTAGTCACCTTCCTTGCGGCCGACGCAGCCGGCCAGCGCCAGGCCGGCCGCGGCGGCGGTGGCGCCGGTCAGGAGCCGGCGGCGGCTCAAACTGGTCCCGGTCACGCTGCTTCCTCCCTGGTCGAACCGGCTCGCGAGTACGTGGTGATCATCGGCGCACCACGCTGCCGGCCAGACCGGCGACGATGTAGCGCTGGGCCAGCAGGAAGACGATCGCCACCGGCAGGACGACGAACAGCGTCCCGGCCATCAGCGCGCCCCAGTCGTTGATGCCGTCGTTCTCCTTGAGGTAGAGCAGCCCGATCGGCAGCGTCCGCATGTTCACCGAATTGGTCACGATCAGCGGCCAGACGAAGCCGTTCCACTCGTCGATCAGGGCGATCAGCCCGACCGTGATGATCGCCGGACGGGCCATCGGCACGATGAACGAGACGATCGTCCGCAGATGCCCGGCGCCGTCCAGTTGCGCCGCCTCCAGCACCTCGTACGGGAGCGACCGGAAGAACTGGTGCAGCAGGAACGTTCCGAACGCCGACGCCACGCCCGGCAGGATCAGGCCCGCGTAGGTGTTCACCAGGTTCAGCTGGCCGATGGTGATGTAGTTGACCAGCAAAGTCACGTGCCCCGGCACCATCAGCGCGCCGAGCATGAAGACGAACAGCCAGCGCTTGCCCGGGAACGGGAGGAACGCGAACGCGTACGCCGTGAAGATCGCCAGCACGACCTTCAGCACCGTCCCGATGACGGCCACCACCACCGAGTTGACCAGGAACTGGCCGAACGGGGCCAGCGTCCAGGCGTTGACGAAGTTCTCCAGGGTCAGCGACCCCGGGATCAGCCGCGGCGGCCAGGCGTTGATGTCGGCGTCGGTCTTGAACGCCGTGCTGACGAAGAGGTAGAGCGGGATCAGGAAGACCAGGGCCGTGCCCGCCAGGGCGATCACGCCCCACCAGCGCGCACGCTCGGGTGTCAGCGTGGCCGGCTTGACCGTCATCAGTAGTGGACCCTCCGCTCGACGAATCGGAACTGCAGGACGGTGATCGCCATCAGCACCACGAACATGATCATGGAGGCCGCGCTCGACACACCGACGTTGGTACGGCTGAACGCCTCGTCGTAGATGAACCAGCTCAACGTGGTGGTGGAACGGGCCGGCCCGCCGCCGGTCATCATGGCGATCACGTCGAAGGCCTGGAAGGCCGAGATCGTCTGAGTGATCACCAGGAAGAACGTGGTCGGCGAGAGCAACGGGAAGACCACCCGCCGGAACTGCGCCCACCGGCCGGCGCCGTCGAGCCGGGCCGCCTCCAGCACCTCGGCCGGAATCTGCTGGATGCCCACCAGGTAGACGATCGCGACGAACCCGAGCCCCTTCCAGACGGAGACGATGATCAACGCCCACAGCGCCCACGAGCCGTCGGTCGTCCAGGCCGGCGAGGTCGCGCCGAACGCCTCGAACACCAGCCGGCTCAGGCCGTGGTGAGGGTCGAAGATCAGCAGCCAGATGGTCGCGATCGCCGCCCCCGACAGCACGTGCGGGGCGAACGCCAGCGTCTGCACCGCGGTGGTGCCCCGGATGCGTCGCGAGAACAGCATCGCCAGCGCCAGGCCGAGCACCAGCGTCGCGACCACGACGACGACCACCCACACCAGCGTGCGCAACAACACCGCGGGGAAGGACCAGTTGCTGAACAGGGCCACGTAGTTGAGCAGGCCGGCCCACTCGGCCTGCGGCGAGATGAAGTCCCACGTGGTGAAGCTCAGATAGACGTTCTCGACGATCGGCCAGTAGGAGAACACGGCGATCAACGCCAGATTGGGGAACGCGAAGGCGGCGAACAGCAGGTAACCGCGCCGCCGCCGGCGTGCCGCCGCTGATCGTTGCCCGGAGGTGGTCCCCCCGGAATCGGCCGGTCGGCGGGCGCTGACCGACAGAGCTGATCTCGACTCGAGATCGCTTGCCCCACTGCTCACGGGCTACCACCCATCCGCATCGGCGTTGAACCGCTGGAGACTTTACTGGCGGTCAGGTGCTCAAACCTGGTCAGATGGTGGCCGATCTGTGATTATTTCGCGCACGTTTCAATCACATGTGCAAGGGTGCAAAACAGGATGTCAAGCTCGTTCCACGGCCGTGCCTTCGATCGTCAGCAGCGAATCCTCAGTCATGTCAGAAACGAAGGCCGCGCGGTCGTCTCCGAGATCGCCGACCTGTTCGCGATCTCGCCCGCGACGCTCCGCCGGGACCTGCGGGCGCTGGAGACACAGCGGCTCATCGCCCGGTCGTACGGCGTTTTCTACCCCACCGACATCGGCCGCTACGAGACGCCGGTGGCCTACCGGCACAAGGCCAGAACCGAGGAGCGGCTGGTCATCGCCGAAGCCGCGGTCGCCATGATGGCCGACGTCAGCACGGTGTTCCTCGACGAGGGCGCGCTGCCGGAGGACCTCGTCGGGCCGATGCGCCGGCTGCAGCGGATGACCGTGGTGACCCGCTCCCTGACCGTTGCGGCCGAACTCGGCCGTCAGACCGATCACGACGTGATCGTTGTCGGCGGACGGCTGCGACCGACGACCATGGGCACCGTCGACCGGTGGGCCACGGCGATGCTCGCGGAGCTGAACGTCGACCTGGCGTTCATGGGGGCCAACGGGGTGTCGATCGAACGCGGGCTGACCACCCCGGACCCGGCGGTGGCGCAGGCCAAGACGGCGGCGATGCAGGCGGCCCGCGAGTGCGTGCTGTTGTGCGAGCACACCCGGTTCGGGGTGGCCAGCTTCGCCAAGTTCGCCGACGTGGGGGAGCTGTCCTGGGTGATCACCGGCAAGCAGCTGTCCCGGGCGTCCGCGCAGCGTTACGGCGCGTCCGGCCCCAAGGTGCTGCGGGTCTAGAGCGCCGATCCAGGCAGGCGACCGTGCGGCTGTGCTGCCTCGGAGGTGACGATCGCGAGGTTCTCCCTGACGACACGGGTCATGGGGTGATCGCTCCCCAGTGCTTGCTCACAATCGGTGAGGAGGCTCGTGTACAGCGCGACGGCCGCGCTCAGGAGCCCCACCGTCCGGTGGGCACGGGCGAGGTCGCCGCGAGAGGCCAGGGTCTCGGGGTGGCCGGCGCCGAGAACGCGTTCACGGTCGGCGAGAACGGCCCGGAACAGCGGGACGGCCCGGCCCGGGTTTCCTGCCGTCCAGTAAGCGTCGGCCAGGCTGCTGCGGCAGGACAGCGTCGCGGGATGGTCGGCGCCCAGCACCCGCTCGTGGTCCTCGGCCCCGGCCTTGAACAACAGGATGGCCCGCCTCAGATCACCCGCCGCCTGGCAGGCGCCGGCGAGGTAGGTGCGGCAGGTCAGGGTGTCGGGGTGGTCGGCGCCCAGCACCCGCTCGTGGCTGCTGAGGGTGGCTTCGAGCAGCGGGATGGCCCGATCAGGATCTCCCGCCGCTCGGTAGGCGCCGGCGAGGTAGGTGCGGGAGGCCAGGGTGTGAGGATGGTCGGGGCCGAGCACGCGCTCGCGCTCGGCCAGCGTCCGCTCGAACAGCGGGACGGCCTGGTCCAGGCTCCCTGCCGCCTGGTAAGTGTTGGCGAGGTAGGTGCGGCAGGTCAGGGTGTCGGGGTGGTCGGCGCCCAGCACCCGCTCGTAGTCGCCGGCGGTGTCCTCGAACAGCCGGACGGCCCGGCTCAGGTCCCCCGCCGCCAGATGAGTGGCGGCCAGGTAGGTGCGGGAAGACAGCGTCGAGGGGTGATCAGAGCCGAGTACGTGTTCGCGCCCGGTGAGGGCGGCCTCGAACAACCGGACGGCCTGGCTCAGGTCGCCCGCCTCCTGGTATCCGATGGCGAGATTGTGGCGAAAGGCCAGAGTGTCGGGATGGTCGGCGCCGAGCACCCGATCCATGTCGGCGATGGTGGCCTCGAGCAGCGCGATGGCCCGCTGCCAGTCTCCCGCCGCGTGGTAGGCGCTGGACAGGTTGTTGCGGCTCAGCAGAGTTTCCGGGTGGTCGGCGCCCCGCACCCGCTCACAGTCGGCCACCGTCGCCTCGTACAGCGGGATGGCGCGGCCCAGGTCTCCCGCATCCCGGTAAGCGCCGGCGAGGTTGCCGCTGCAGACCAGGGTGCCCGGGTGGTCGGGACCGAGCACCCGCGTACAGTCGGCGAGGGTGACTTCGAGCAGTTGTACGGCGCGGCCGGGCTCGGCCAGGTCCTGCAGAGATTTGCCGCACCAGACCCGGAGCGTCAGGAGATCCTCGGAAAGCTCGCCGGCGGGGACTCGCCGGTAGAGGGCGTCGCTCTGGTCGATGACCGTCTCGACCGCCGCGCGGGCCGCCCAGGTCCGCGCGCCGTCCGGCAGCGGGTCGGCGTAGTCCGTGAGCAGGGTGACCGCCCGCTCCAGGACGGCGCCGAAGTCGCCGTGGTGGGCGGCCCGGTCGCACAGTACGCGCTGGACCAGGCGGTGCATCAGGACCGTGGCGCCGTCCTCGCTGAAGGCGATCAACGAGGTGTCGGCCAGGTCGGCGAGCATCTCACGCAGGCGTACCGGCTCGGTGCTCTGCGCGTGGTTCAGCAGGTGAAGCGGGACGCCGGAGGGTGACAGCACGGCCAGGGTCGACAACAGCTCGCGGGCGAACGGCAGGGCGTCCTCGGCCTGGGCGACCGACAGCATGATGGCCTCGGCGGTGCCGGCCGGGTAGGCGTCGCCGTGCTGGGCGGTCAGGTGATCGCCGATGGGCAGGCCGCGCAGCAGCTCCAGGTAACCGGCGTAGCTCAACCGCAGGCGGACGATCACCGCGGCCGCCTGGGCCAGCGCCAGCGGCAGATGTCCGAGCTCGTGAGCGAGCTCGGCGGCCCCCTCGGGGTCGGTCAGACCGGTGCGCCGGCGCAGGAAGGCCTCCGCCTGCCCCGCGGTGAACACCGCCACCTCCAGCGGTGCGTAGGCGCGGGCGAAGGCCCGGTTGCGGGTGGTGACGATCACCCGGGCCGCGCCGGTGGCGGGGGTCCAGCGGCGGACGGCCGCCACGTCGGTGGCGTTGTCGAAGACCAGCAGCGCCGGCTGGGCGGTGGCGGCCAGCCATGCCCTGGCGCGGCGGGCGGCCGTGGCGGCGTCCTCGTCGGAGCGGCGCTCACCCAGCCGCTCGGCCAGGGCGGCCAGGCCGGTCAGGATCTGGTCGGTGGTCTCGGCGGCGATCCACGCCACCACCGGCCAGCGCGCCGCCTGACAGGCCCAGGCGTAGGAGGCGGCCAGCATGGTCTTGCCCACCCCGGGCGTGCCGGCCACCGCGCAGATCACCGCAGCCCCACCCCCCGCCTCCCGCACCCCGTGCTCCGGCGCCCCGCCACCCGTCGCCCGCACGTCCTGCTCCGGCTCCCCGCCGCCTGTCGCCCGCGTGTCGTGATCCGGTGCCTCGCCGCAGGCCTTCCGCACGTCGTGATCCCGTGCCCCGCCACCCGCCTTCCGCGCGTCGTGATCCGCCGTCCCGTCGCCTGTCGCCCGCACGCCGTCACCCGGGGCCGGGTCGCCGAGCAGGTCGGCGAGTTGCCGCAGCAGCAGGTCCCGGGGCTGGAAGCCGGGCGGGCGTTGCGGGATGTCGCCCTCGACGATCTGGCCGGGGCCCGGCGCGGGCGGGTAGTGGTGGTGGATGATCTGGTCCCTGGCGGACTGATACACCCGGCCCTGCCCGGAGGCCTGTGCCCGGAACCGGGCATGCCGCGCTTCCTCACCGCAGGAGGGGGTGCCATCCGCTGTCGACATGTCCCCAGAATGCTGCCGAACCCGGACGAGCGGGACCATAGTGACGAACGCGTTACCCGCGAACGCAGGACGCCCCGCCCCTGCCACGACCCGTGGTAGACAAACCCGACATGGAGTTCTTCTGCTACCACCGTGACCGGCCCGGCTCCGCGCCCCTGCGCGAGAAGCTGATCGAGGCGCACTGGTCCTACATGGACCACTACGACAAGCAGCTGATCGCCCGCGGCCCGACCCTCGACGGCGACACGGCCACCGGCAGCGTGCACATCGCCGACCTGCCTGACCCCGCCGCCGCGCGCGCCTTCGCCTTCGACGAGCCCAACTACCAGGCCGGCGTGTACCGGGACGTGCTGCTGCGCCGCTGGCGCAACCTGCTGGGCCGCACCATGTGGGACTTCCCGGGCGGCCGCGAGGGCGGCAACCGCTATCTGGTCCTGGGCTTCGGTACGGGCGAGGCCGCCGACCTCGTCCCACCGTCCGACCGGCTGGACGACTTGATCGCGTACGGGCCGTTGCTGTCCGACGACGGCGTCACCTGGCTGGGCACGGCAGCCCTGATCCGGGCGACGGATCGGGACACGGCCCGCACGATCCTGACCCCGGACCGGTATGCCGAGGTCGAGGTCCACAACTGGGAGTCCGGCGGACGACGATGATCACTGAAGCGTGCAATCGTATGCCTGCATGACGATGCTACGCTGGCCTGGATGCCTGAAGAGCCGACGGGCAAGCGGCCCGTGCCCACGATGCGTGACATCGCCGCCGTGGCAGGCGTCTCGCAGAGCACCGTCTCCCGCGTCCTGAGCGGCGTGCCCACGGCGGTGCCCATCGCGCCGGCCACCCGCCAGCGGGTGCTGCGGACGGCCCGGGAGCTGGGCTACCGCCCCAATCCGCTGGCTCGCGGGCTGCGCGGCGCCTCGACGAACCTCATCGGCGCGGTGGTGCGCGACTTCAGCGACCCCTTCTTCGCCGGGGTGATCGAGGCGCTCGTGGTCGAGTCGATGGCGCACGGCTACAACGTGGTGCTGGGGCACGTGCCGGGCCGGACGGGCGATGAGAGCGTCTCGCTGACCACCGTGCTGGAGACCCGGCACACTGACGCGGTGGTGCTGCTCGGCGACATGCAGGAGCATCCGCAGCTCCTGGCCGACCTGCGCGAGTCGATCGTGCCGGTGGTCGCGCTCTGGCCGGGCACGAGCCCGCGCGAGTTCCCGACCGTGGACGCCGACGACCGCGCCGGCATCCGGGCGGGGCTGGAGCACCTGGTGTCGCTGGGGCACGAGCGGATCGCCTTCGTCAACGCGGAACTGCCCAACGAGTACCGGGCGCGGGAGGAGGCGTACCTCGCCTTCATGCGGGAGCGGTTCGGCGCCGTGCCGCCGGGTTACGCCCAGCGCAGCCCGAGCACCCTGGCAGGCGGCGATGCCGCGCTGCGGCGCCTGATGGACCGGCCCGACCCGCCGACGGCGGTCGCCGCCTCGACCGACGTGGTGGCCACGGGCGTGCTGCACGCCGCGCACGCCCTGGGCGTGACGGTGCCCGATCGGCTGTCGGTCGTCGGTTTCGACGACATTCTCATCGCGGCCCACACCGTGCCGGCGCTGACCACCGTACGGATGCCGATCTCGGAGATCGTCGGCCACGCGGTCGCGCAGGCGGTCAGGCTGGCCAGGGAGCCGGCCGGTGCTCAGCGCCCGCCGGCCCTGGAGATCTTCCAGCCTTCCCTGGTCGTGCGCGACTCGACGGCGCCGCCGTGAGCCGGTCAGGCCGGGATCCACACCCGCACCGCGCGCGCCGCGCTGCTGACACGCTGCCCGCGTTCATTTGACGGCTCCGCTCATGAGCCCCGACACGTAGTAGCGCTGGAGCAGGAAATAGAACAGCACGCACGGGATGATGGAAATGGTGACGCCGGCCTGCAGCATGCCCCAGTCGGTGCCGCCGAGGCTGGTCTCCGTTCTCGACGTGGCGAGAATGAGCGGCAGGGTGAAACTGGAGCCGCGGCTCATCATCACCAGAGCGCCGAGGAACTCGTTCCACGAGGTGATGAAGGCGAAGAGCGCGGTGGTGACGATGGCGGGCACGGCCGACGGGATGAAGACCCAGCGCAACGTCTCCCAGGACGAGGAGCCGTCCATGATGGCCGCCTCCTCCAGCTCCGCCGGGATGGCGCTGAAGCTGTTGCGCAGGACGTACAGGCTGAACGGCAGTTGAATGGCGGTGTGCAGGATCGCGAGGCCGAGCAGTGAATTGGTCAGGCCGATCCTCGCGAACATCAGGAACATCGGCGTGAGCAGCGCCTGATAAGGAATGATCAGCGCCAGCAGCAGCACCACGAAGAGCACTTCTTTTGCCGGGACGGGGAAACGGGCCAGCCCGTAGGCCGCGGGAACGGCCAGCAGCAGAGTGAGGGCGATGGTCAGCAACGCGGTGCCCAGGCTGTTGGCGAGATAGACCGGCAGGCCCTGCTGGTAGTTCCACAGCCGTACGTAACTGTCGAAGCTGAGCCCGTGGGGGAAGTAGGTCGGCGGCGAGGCCGCCGCCTCTTGCGTGGGTTTGACCGAGGCGAGCACCGACATCACCAGCGGCATCAGCATGACCGTGCAGACGGCGACGCAGACCGCCGCCGTCAGGTATTTCCCGCGTCCCTTCACTGGTGGCTCCGGCGGGTCAGCAGGAGCTGGATCACGGTGCCGATCAGAATCGTGAGGGCCAGGATCATCGACAGCGCGGCGCCGTACCCGAGTTTCAAATAGGGGAAGGAATTCAGGTAGATGTAGAAGACCGAGGTCGCCGTCTCGTTGCCCGGCTGGCCGGCGGTCATGATGTAGAACTGGTCGAAGGCGAGCAGCGAGCCGATCACGCTCACCAGGGTCACCAGCAGCACGGTGCGCAGGGTCAGCGGCAGGATCACCCGGGTGACCCGCTGGCGGTGGCTCGCCCCGTCCACCAGGGCGGCCTCGACCACGTCCGCCGGCACGGCCTGGATCGCGGCGACGAACAGGATCATCCCGAAGCCGATCACCTTCCACACCACGGAGGCGCTGATCGCGGCATTGGAGAGGCCGGCGTCCACGCCCAGCCACAGCACGGGCTCGTCCACCAGGCCCAGGTCGGCCAGCGCGCGGTTCACCAGGCCGAAATCGGCGCTGAAAAGCCAGTACCAGAGCAGGCTCGACACCCCGAGGCCGATCACGACCGGAATGAAGACCACCGTACGGGTGAGCCTGCGCAAGGCGGTGTTCCGGACGGTGAGCAACGCCAGCAGATAACCGCCGACAATGAGAACCGGAGTGATGAGCGCGGTGTAGAGCAGGGTGAAGCGAAAGGAGACCCAGAACTGGGTGTCGCTGAAAACCCGCTCGTAGTTCGCCGGTCCGACGAATCTCGGCGGGGACAGCAGCGACCAGTCGTGCAAGGACATCCAGGCCATCCGCACCAGCGGATAGGCGGTGAAGACCAGCACGAAGAGCAGGGCCGGCGCCACATAGGCCAATCCGGCCAGGCGGCCGCGCGGGCCATGACGCATGACGACTCCTCCTGGTGGACCCGGCGAGGATCGCGGAGCTACGACCGGCTCGCGATGGCCTTCATCTCTTTCTTGGCGTCGGCGATGACGGTGTCGAGTGCGTCGTCGCGGTAATAGGCGCGCTGCAACATCTTCAGCCACGGCCCCTGCGGCGAGTTGATCTGCTCGAAGAACGTCACCGTGTACGGCGTGCGTCCCACCGTGAGAGCCTTCGCCACGTCCTGCACCAGCGGCTCGGCCTGGAAGTACTTGTTGTTCACCATGTCGGTCCGCGTGGTGAGATTGAGCGCCTTGGCGTAGACCTCGGTCTGCACCTCGTCGGAGAGCAGGAATTTCATCACGTTGACCGCGTCGTTGACCCGCTTGCTGCCTTTGGGCACCACGACGAGGTCGCCGCCGATGAAGGAGGCCGACGAATTCGGCGTCATTCCCGGCAGCAGGGCGATGCCGAAACTCATCTTCGGATTCTGCTGGCGCGCCAGCGTGATGTTGAAGTTGCCGGTGCCCATCATGCCGACCTTGCCGGAGCCGAACTGGAGGTGGAACGTCTCGCCGTTCTCGGCGCGCGCCCCTTCGGGGACGTTGCCGGCCGCGACCATGTCGCGGGTGAACTGCAGCACCTGCTTGACGCCATCGCCGACCAGCGGCTCGTCGCCCGGGCCCGCCGCCTCGATGGTGGCTCCGGAAGCCCACATCAGGGGTCCGACGGTGAAGATGTTGCAGCCCGCGCAGTTGCCGGGCAGGTAGTAGCCCTTGACGCCGCCGCCCAGTGCGGTGATCTTGTCGGCGTACGTGCGCAGCTCGGCCAGGCTCGTGGGCGGCTTGTCCGGGTCGAGCCCGGCCCGGGTGAAGAGATCCTTGTTGTAGAAGAGGGCGGACACGTCCGCGTAAAGGGGCACGCCGTAGAGCCGGTTCTCCCAGGTCGCCACCGTCATGTGGCCCTTGCTGGCGGTCTTCAGCTCCGGCCAGTCCTTGAGCTGGCCGGTGAGATCGACGAGTTGCTGTTCCTTCTCGAACTGCGGGGCGTAGATGAGGTCCATCCCCAGCAGGTCGGGCACCTCGCCGGAGGCGACGCCCTGGGCGATCTTCCCCACCATCTCGGTGTGGGGGATGTAGGTCAGCTTGATCTCGCAGTCGGGGTTCTTGGTGTTCCACGCCGCGACCAGCATGTCCACCATCTGCTTGTTGCCGCCGGAGCGCTCCCACATCGTCAGGTCGCCCTTGGCGGCGCAGGTCGTAGTCGCGGCCTGCGCTCGCGGGGCTGCGGGGGGCGGCTCCTCCTGCCCGCAGGCGGCGGCTGTGATCAGCAGTGCCGCGGTGGCCGCCCGGACGGGCCATCTGGAATGGGTTCTCATTTGCCGGGCTCCTCTCGCTGGAGTGAACCGGTTGACACGACCCCCTGCTGATGGCAACGTAACCGGCACTGAATACGATTGCATCCATTCGTTTTCATTTCGTGATTCAGGAGTCTCCGGTTCGGAGCCCCGCGCGATGAGGCGACGAGCCGCAATCCGGACCGCACAGGTGTGGGCACCGAGGCGCAGGTGAAGGGAGACCCCTCATGCCCAGTAGCACCCTCACCCGGACCAGGCTCGCCACCGTTCTGGTGGCCGTGGCCGCTCTGGTGCCTGCCTTGGTGGCGGTGTCCCCGGCGCGGGCCGCGGACGGCGGCCGGCCGGGCATCTCCAAGAAGCACTTCGGGACCCTGGCAGGCGGCAGGAAGATCGACGTCTACACGCTGCGGAACGCGGCCGGGATGCGGGTGAGGATCCTCACCTACGGTGGCATCCTGCAGTCGATCGAGGTCCCCGACAGCAAGGGCAAGCTGGCCAACGTGACCCTCGGGTTCGACAACTTATCCGACTATGTCAAGAAAAGTCCATACTTCGGGTGCATCACCGGCCGGTACGCCAACCGCATCGCCAAGGGCCGTTTCACCCTGGACGGCAAGACGTACCGGCTGGCCACCAACGACGGCCCCAACCACCTGCACGGCGGCGCCAAGGGCTTCGACAAGCGGGTCTGGAAGGCCGATCCGTTCGTACGGGGCGGCAGTGTGGGGCTCGCGCTGACCTACACCAGCTCGAACGGCGAGGAAGGCTACCCGGGGACGCTGCGGACCAGGGTCGTCTACACGCTCACCCGCGACAACCGGATCCGGATGGACTACCGCGCCACCACCAGCAGACCCACGGTCGTCAACCTCACCAACCACGCGTACTTCAACCTGCGCGGCGAGGGCAACGGCCGGATCCTCGGCCACGAGCTGCAGATCAACGCCTCCCGCTACACGCCGGTCGACCAGACGCTCATCCCCACCGGGAAGATCGCCCGGCTGGGCGGGACGCCGCTGGACTTCCGCGAGCCCACCGCCATCGGCGACCGCGTCAACAGCGGGAACCAGCAGATCGTCCGCGGCGGCGGGTACGACCACAACTACGTCCTCGACGGCCGCGGCCTGCGGACGGCGGCCACCGTCGTCGAGCCGGACAGCGGACGCGTGCTCAAGGTCATCACGGACCAGCCCGGCCTGCAGTTCTACTCGGGCAACTTCCTGGACGGCACGTTGCGCGGCACCAGCGGCCGCCTCTACCCGAAGCGGTCCGGCTTCGCCCTGGAGTCGCAGCACTTCCCCGACTCGCCCAACCACGCGAACTTCCCCTCGACCGTCCTGCGGCCCGGCGACGTCTACCAGACCACGACGATCTACGCGTTCTCCACCGTGTCCTGAACCGACCTGAGGCAGGATCAATGAAAGACATCCACCCGAAGGTCGAGGAGGCCCTCGACACACTCGACCTGAACCGTGCCGCGCGTCGCCGCCTCCTGACCGGCGCGGGCCTCGTCAGCGCGTCGGCCGCCGCGACCGCGCTGCTGTCGGCGTGCTCGTCCGATCAGCCGAAGCCGGCGGCCACCGGCGGGGCGGGCGCGGCCGGGGATTTCCCGGCCACGCCGAAGTGGAGGTTCGTGCTGGTCTGTCATGTCACGACGAATCCGTTCTTCACTCCCACGCAGTACGGCGCGCAGGACGCCTGCGCGTTGCTCGGCACCGAGTTCCAGTGGACGGGTTCGAAGGACTCGATCGTGGCCGAGATGGTCAACGCGT